>JACPFL010000091.1 GCA_016183025.1 Deltaproteobacteria bacterium
AGCTGACGCCTCAGGAGGGAGAACCCGGGCGCTGGGAGAAGTTCACGATGACCGTGCCGACGGAGGGGAACTCTCCCACGGCCGAGGTGGTCCTGGCCGTGCCCGCGCCCTACGAGGTGGAGGCCATCGAGCACAAGGTGGACTGGCGGGTGCGGGCCGAGCGCGACGGGAAAGGGCTGGTGCGCCAGATCATCTGGTCCGGGGGGGGCATCCCGCCCCTGGCGTTCACGGAGTTCCGGTTCATCGCCAAGCATCCGGCTGCTGCCGGCACCTACCAGTGGGAGGCCCGCCAGACCTACCGGGACGGCCAGACGAGCACTTGGCCGATCCAGACCAAGGTGCGGGCCGGCGGGCTGGCCCCGGCAATCGAGCGGCGCCTGGAAGGGCTCAAGGCCATGAGCCTGGCAGCCCTGGGAGTCGCGGCAGCCCTGCTGGTGGTGGTCGCGGCGCTCCTGGTCGGGCGCCGCCGCTGAGGGCGGTGGGCCCTCGGCGGACGGAGGCGAGGGCTGAGAGGGGGCGGTGAAAGAGCTCTTGGAGTTCCTGTGCGCGGTCGGCCACCTGTTCGGGCTGCTCCTGGTGGTGGGCGGCCACCTGGTCCTGGCGGTGCTCGCGGGGAGCGGCCTGGCCACCCCGGCACTCCTGGCGCGCCTGCTCCCGCGCCTTCCGAACCTGGTGGGGGCGGGGATGCTGTTGCTCTTTGCCAGCGGAGCGACCCGGGTGGTCCTGTGGGGTGGCCTGCCGGCCCTCTTCCTGCCGGAGCCCTATGGGTGGGTGCTGCTGGCCAAGCTGTCGCTCTACTGCCTGGTGGTGGGGCTGGGGATCGTGATCGAGCGGCGTTACCTCCCCCGGCTCCAGGCTGCGGCCCGCCAGGCCATGCCCAGCGCCGGCTCGGGCGTGGTGCAGAGCCTGGGGGCCGCGGCCAGCACGCCGCGATGGGAGGGGCTGCTCACCCTGGCCCGGGTCAACTTCTTGCTCGTCGCGGTGATCGCCGCCCTGGGCCTGACGCTGAAGTTCTTGCAGGTGAAGCCGTGAAGGCCTTGGGGCTCGCGCTCCTCTTCGGGGTGGCCGTCAGTACTCCGGCCGCCGCGCACCATGGAGGGATCATCGTTCCTGCCGAGGAGGAGGGGGTGTACTCCTGGGAGCAGGAAGGGGTCTCCGGGCGGGCGAAGGTCCGGTTCCTGTCGTACCCGCGCCTCATCTCAGTGGGCGGGATGACCCGGCTCGTCTTCGAGGTGCAGTCGCTGACCACCGGACTCTACCTGAACGGCCTGACCCCGATGGTGCAGATCCTCGGCGCCGAGGGGCAGGGGAAGGAGCAGCCGGCGAACCCGGTGCCGGGCTCAGCCGGGTACTACGAGGTGAACCTCCGCTTCGAGCAACCGGGGTCGGCCCGGATACAGTTCGCTGCCACGGTGGACGGGCAACCAGTTCAGGTGACGTTCGAGAAGCCTGTGGGGAGTGCCTGGTCGCTGCGGGACCCCTACGTCCTGCTCGGGACACTGGTCCTGGGGCCCGCTGCTGCCTTGACCTGGTTCGGGCTGGTGCTGGGGCTCCAGTGGCGCGTGGAGCGGTTGGCCACGGGGTCGGCCTGATCGCCCTCAGAAAAAAGACTTGCGCTAGTAGTCTAGGCCCGTCATTAATAGACCGACTGGTTGGTAAACAACCCGGGAAGCGTCTGCGATGGCACGATCAGCAGGATCGCCCCAGCCGACCAAGGGGCACATTGTGGCAGTGGCCAGCCGCCTCGTGCACCTCCAGGGGTTCAACCACACGAGCCTGGACCAGATCCTCCGGGAGTCGGGAGTCCGGAAGGGCAACTTCTACTACTACTTCCGGAGTAAGGAGGAGCTGGGCTACGCGGTGCTCGATCACTTCGCCCAGCAGTTCGCCGAACAGATCGCCGGGCGGGCCTTCACGCCTGGGCGGGAGCCGCTGGAGCAGATCTCGGCCTTGCTCGAGGCCATCCTGGAGGCGCAGCGGGGGGCCAGCTGCGCTGGCGGCTGACCCCTGGGCAATCTCGCTCAGGAGCTGAGCGACATTCACGACGGCTTCCGGCAGCGGCTCTGCGCCGTGTTCGAGGCATGGCGGGGCAAGGTCGAGGCGCTCCTGGTGGCGGCCCGGGCCCAAGGACAGCTCCCCGGGGGCCGGGACCCGCGGCGCCTGGCGGGCTTCTTTCTCGCTGCGGTCGAGGGCGCCTTCCTGCTGGCCAAGACGCAGAAGGACATCCAGGTCATGGCCGAGTGCTTCGAGGAGCTGCGGGCATGCCTGGGCCTGAGTGCCTCGCCCCGGCTCTCATCGCGTGAGTGAAAGGAGGTGATCCCGTGAAAGAGTTTCTTTCACGGAGAGGCGTGCCCTTCACCGATAAGAACGTCCGTGAGGACCCCGCGGCCCTGGAGGAGCTCCGTGCCATGGGGTACAGTGCCGTCCCAGTGACCATCGTCGACGGACAGCGCATCGTGGGCTTCGACCGCGAAGCCATCGAGCGAGCTACCAGCTAGACGCGCAGACGGGCGGGGGCGGGCGCTCGTCCACGGCCCGCCCCCGCAGCGTCGCGCCCGACGACCATGAACTCGGTCATTCCCCTTCTGCCCATCCTCACGACCCTGGTCTTCCCGTACCTCGCCCTTCGCGCCGACCGGGTGCTCCCCCCTGTGGCGCTGGGGGCGGCCCGATGGCTCGGCCTCCCGCTCGTCCTGGCCGGCCTCCTGCTCGCCGGGGCGAGCGCCACGCGGATCTACGGACGAGGGCAGTGGCCCGGCGCCCCTACGCCCCTTGGCGTCCCCCGAAGGCTGGTCACGGAGGGGCCGTACCGGCGCAGCCGCAACCCCATGCTCCTCGGCGTGGTCCTGGTGGTGCTGGGTGAGGCCCTGCTCCTGCAGTCCCCAGGGGTGTTCCTGTACCTGCTCCTGGGGTGGGGGGCCCTCCACCTGTTCGTCGTCGTGATCGAGGAGCCGCGGCTGGCCCGGGTCTTCGAGGAGCGCTACCGGCGGTACCGGGCCGAGGTCCCACGCTGGCTGCCGCGTCCACGTGCCGGCCCGCCTGCGCGGGACCGGAGCGAGAGGGGAAGGGACCGGGACGCCTGAGGGAGCTGAGGCCGGCTCAGGGCGATCAGCCGGCCTGCACCGCGGCCCGGGCGATCTGGTCCACGCGGATCCCCTCCACGTCAAACCGCTCCAGCGCGCGCTGCAGCCGCTCGAAGGTCTGCTCGAACGTCGGCAGGGTCTTGCGGGCCCGGGTGAGGGGGCTGCAGCGGGCCAGGACGAAGTTCTTGACGTAGGGGTGCGCGATCCCCCGGCGCCTGAGCCGGGCCACGATGTCGGTGAGGCGCGCGTCGGCCGCCTCCACGAGCGCGGCCCGCGCCTCCCGCTCTCCGTAGGCCTTGGCCAGGCCGCGCTTCAGGAAGCTGTCCACGCGGCGGAGGATCGGGGCGAAGGCCCCGCCTGCCAAGCGCGGATGCTGCTCGTACAGCAGCCCCAGGGTGATGTAGTGCGCGGCCTCGAACTGGAAGGCGTAGCGGGTCTCGGGCTCGTCGCCATCCTGGTCCCGGAGTCCCCGGTACATGCGGATGACCTCCAGGGACTTCTCCTTCAGGTTGTGGGCTTTCTCGGTATTGAGCGCGAGGATCTGGAAGGCGACCTCCGGCTCGGGGATGAGGATGACCGGGACGGTCCGGGCCTTCAGCTCCTCGAGCGCCGCCCGGCGGTGATTGCCGTTGGGTGTCCAGTACAGCCCCGGCCCGGCCCGGACCGCGACGA
>JACPFL010000092.1 GCA_016183025.1 Deltaproteobacteria bacterium
GTTCACCCGGATGGGCCGGTTCGACCGCCTGTACGGGGCCGACCGGCTCCGGGGCGTCCGCCTGATCGACCAGGAGCCCATCGGCCGCACGCCGCGCTCCAACCCTGTCACCTACATCAAGGCCTTCGACGAGATCCGCAAGGAGTTCGCCGCCCTGCGCGAGGCCCGCCATCGGGGGCTCACCGCCAGCCATTTCTCCTTCAACGTGCCGGGGGGCCGGTGCGAGGCCTGTGGCGGCGGGGGCTACCAGAAGCTCGAGATGTACTTCTTCGAGGACATGTACGTGACGTGTGAGGAGTGCGGCGGGCGGCGGTACAAGCCCGAGGTGCTCGAGGTCGCCTACCAGGGGAAGACCATCCACGAGGTGCTCGGGATGACCGTGGAGGAGGCCCTGCGCTTCTTCCCCGGCCCGGCGCTGCGGCGCAAGCTGGGGGTCCTGGCGGAGGTGGGGCTGGGCTACCTGCGCCTGGGCCAGCCGGCCACGACGCTCTCCGGCGGCGAGGCGCAGCGGCTGAAGATCTGCGCGGAGCTGGCCGATGGCGCGAGCGAGGACCTGATCTACCTCATGGACGAGCCCACGACCGGCCTGCACTTCGATGACATCCGCAAGCTCATGGCCGTGCTGAACAAGCTGGTGGACAACGGCAACACGGTGGTGGTGGTCGAGCACAACCTGGACGTGATCAAGCAGGCCGACTGGATCGTGGACCTCGGCCCCGAGGGCGGCGACCGGGGCGGCGAGATCGTGGCCGAGGGCACCCCCGAGCAGATCGCCGCCCACCCCCGCTCCTACACCGGCCAATTCCTGCGCCCCTACCTCACCCGCTAGAGACCGCTGTCGGGTCACGAAGGACGGGGGTCACCCCAGCGTGACGATCTCTACATCGGGCCGTTCTTGGCGAGCCTTCTCAACAATCGCTTCCAGACGCCGGGCGGTCTCCGATCCTATCCATTCCTCGCCGCACTGCTTGCAGATCTCTGCCGGAACGTTCCGGACGACGACGACACCCGTTCCAAGATCCACGCTGTAGATTGTTCTGCCAGGGGCCTTCTCGCCCCCGCACAGAGGGCAGCGCGTCATGATCTCCTCCTTCGCGTTCTGAAATCCTCCTCGAAGTCTTGCAGGCTTGGCTCATAAGCCGTGACATATAGGCCCAGTCACGCTCCCCGTCATATGCGGCGACGACATGGAGGGGTCTCCCTCGGACCATGGCGAACAGGAGAGCACTTGGGAACGGCTGATCGCCTGGGTATGCCTCGATGTGGCACGCGGCCTGAGGACGGCGAGCCGGTTCGATGGGTGCGGGGGACTAGCTCCCCTTGAGGCTCTTTAAGAACCCGGTCTGCTCCAGCTCCTTCACGAACTGCAGGTCCACGGCCGTGCGCACGTCCAGCCCGCGGACCTTCGGGTTGCGGTTGGCCAGCTCCTTGGCGATGAACTCCAGTCCCTCGATGGTCGGCATGGGCGTCTCGTTATACAGGCGCCGGGCGGCGTCATAGGCGGGTCCGACCACGTCGGGGCTCATGTACCGGGCATAGCGCTGAATGATGGCGATGGAGCCCTCCCGGTTCGTCCGCAGGTAGTGGAGGGCCTGGGCAAAGGCCTTGACGTACCGGAGCACCACGTCGCGCTTCGCCCGGACGTAGGATTCGGTCGTCGCCACGCCGGTCTGCTGGAAGGGCGTGCGAGCCGCAACGTAGTCCACCAGCACCTTGAACCCCAGCCGCTTCGCCTGCACCGCCTCCAGGTCCTGCCCGACCATGAACTGGGCGAAGCCTGCCGCCAGGGCCTGGAGTCGCATGGGGATGTTGCCGATGGCCCGGAGCGAGACGTCCCGGTCCGGGTCGAGCCCCAGGGCCTTGAGCCCGATCCGGATGACCGTGTCGGCCGCGGTTCCGGGGATGTGGTTGGCGCCCACCTTCCCCTTCAGGTCTGCTGGGGAGCTGATGGAGGGGTGGACGATGAGGTAGTAGGGCATGACGTTGACGGACCCGGCGATCAGGACCACGGGCGAGCCGCCTGCGCGGGCGTTCAGGAGCGCGGGTCCCGTGGTGTCCACGATCTGGGACTCTCCCGCGAGGAGGACCTGCATGATCTTGGGGCTCCCCTCCACGAACACGAGGGTCACCTCAAGCCCGTTCCGCTCGAAGAATCCCGCGTCCCTGGCCACCCAGAAGGCCACGGACCCGCCGATGGAGAGCGACTGGTACGGGGTGATCAGGCGGTCGGCCGCCCACGCCGCGGGGGACGCGGCGAGCAGGGCGGCCAATGCGAGGATGCGGAGGGCGCGATGCCGGACCATGGCCCACCTCCAGTTCAGTCGATGACGGCAGCCCCCCCGATCTCGATGAGGCGGCCGTCGCCGAAGAGGCGCCAGGCCTGCACGGCGGCTGTCTAGCTCCCCTTCAGGCTCTTCAGGAAGCCGTTCTGCTCCAGCTCATTCACGAACTGGAGGTCCACGGCCGTGCGCACGTCCAGCGTGCGCAGCTTCGGGTTGCGCTGGACGAGCTCCTTGGCGATGAATTCCATCCCCTCGATGGTGGGCATGGGGGTGTCGTTGTACAGGCGGCGGGCGGCGTCAAACGCCGGCCCGATCACGTCGGGGTTCATGAACCGGGCATACCGCTTGATGATCGCGATGGAGCCCTCCCGGTTCGTCTTCAGGTAGTGGAGCGACTGGGCCACGGCCTTGACGTAGCCGAGCACGACGTCGCGCTTCTCCCGGATGTAGCCCTCGCTCGTCGCCACCGCGCTCATCTGGAACGGGGTCCGGGCCGCCACGTAGTCCACCAGGACCTTGAACCCCAGCCGCTTGGCCTGGAGCAACTCCAGGTCCTGGCCGACCATGAACTTGGCGAACCCCGCGACCAGCGCCTGAAGCCGCATGGGCGTGTTGCCGATGGCCCGGAGCGAGACGTCGCGGTCCGGGTCCAGCCCGAGGGCCTTCAGGCCGACCCGGATGACCGTGTCCGCCGTGGTCCCGGGGATGTGGTTGGCGCCCACCTTCCCCTTCAGGTCCGCGGGGGACTGGATGGAGCTATGGACGATGAGGTAGTACGGCATGACGTTGATCATCCCCGCGATCAGGACCACGGGCGAGCCGGCCGCGCGGGCGTTCAGGACCGAGGGCCCCGTGGCGTCCGCGATCTGGGACTCCCCCGCGATCAGCGTCTGCATGGTCCGGGGGCTCCCCTCCACGAACACGATGGTCACGTCGAGCCCGTGGCGCTCGAAGAAGCCCGCGTCCTTCGCCACCCAGTAGACGGTGGAGCCGCCGATCGTCAGAGACTGGAACGCGGTGGTGAGGCGCTCGGCCGCGGCGTGGGACGGAATGGCCGGGAACAGGGCTGGGAGGACGAGGAGCAGGGCTGCCAGGAGCAGGGGCCCGGGGGCGCGGAGGGCGCCGGGCGCGGGCCGCTGGCCAGAGGGTCCCCTTCGCAGAGGGCTCCGCGAGTGGCGACGGACCATGGCAGACCTCCTTCAGTCGATGACCGCGACCCCCTCGATCTCGATGAGGCAGCCGTCATCGAAGAGACGCTTGATCTCCACGGCGGTCATGGCGGGGTAGTGCCGCCCGAAGTGGTTGCGGTACACTTCCCCGATGGGCCTGAGCTTGGCCTTGTAGTCGGCCATGTCGGTGATGAACAGGGTGAGCTTCACGATGTCGGTCATGGCCCCGCCGGCCTGCTCGACCACCGCCTTCAGGTTCGAGAGCACCTGATCGAACTGCCGCACCAGGTCGCCCCGGCCAACCACCTCCCCCGATGCGTCGAACGCCACCTGCCCGGCCAGGTACACGGTGCCGCCCCCGCGGGTCTTGATCCCGTGGGAGAAACCTGCGGGCCTGGCGAGCTGCTCGGGCCGCACGACTTCCTTAGGCATGGCTGCTCCTCGCGTGAGAGAATTACCAGGAGGATATAATCACCCCCCAACCAAGTCAATGACAGGGCCCACGGACGCTCGCGCGCTGGCCTGGGCGGAGGAGGTGCACGTGCTGGTGCTCACGCGGCAGGACCTGGAAGCGCTCCTGACCATGGAGGAGGTGATCGACGCAGTGGAGGCGGGGTTCCGCCAGTACGCGGAGGGAGGCTGCCTGGTGCCGTTGCGGCTGGGACTGGAGGTCCCGGAGCACGCGGGCTCGCTGCTCCTCATGCCATCGTACACCCGCGCGCCCGAGGCGCTCGGGACCAAGATGGTGTCGATCTACACGGAGAACCCCGCGCGCGGGCTGCCGACCGTGCTCGCCGCGTACCTGCTGAACGATCCGGCCACGGGGGAGCTCCTGGCCCTGACGGACGCCACCTTCCTCACGGGGATCCGCACGGGCGCCACCTCGGGCGTCGCCACCCGCCACCTGGCCCGGAGGCCGGTCCGGCAGGTCGGCATCTTCGGCTCGGGCGTCCAGGCCCGGTACCAGCTCTGGGCCATGGCCGCGCTCTACCGTCTCGAGCGGGCCCTCGTGTACTCCATCGACCGCGCCGGGGCTGAGGCGTTTGCCCGGGAGATGCAGGCCCGCTTCGGCCTGGCCGTGACCGTGGCCGCGAGCCCGGCCGCCTGCCTGGGCGAAGCCGACGTCATCATCACGGCGACGACCTCCTCCCGGCCGGTCTTCAGCGGGGCTGAGCTGGGCCCGGGGGTCCATATCAATGCCATCGGGGCCTACACCCCCGAGATGCAGGAGCTGGACGAGGCCACGGTCAAGCGGGCCCGGGTGGTGGTCGATACGTACGAGGGGGCCCTGGCCGAGGCCGGGGACCTGCTCGTCCCCCTGCGGCAGGGCGCCATCTCGCGGGCCAACATCCTGGCCGATCTGGGCGAGGTCGTGAGTACGATCTTCAAGTCGGTGGGGTGCGCGATCGAGGACCTGGTGACCGCGCGTCTGGGGTACGAGAAGGCCCTGGCGCAGGGACGAGGCCAGGAGGTACGACTGGGCTAGGCGGCCCCCTGCCTGCTGCTGATGGGGGGGTTGACATCCAGTTGACATCCCCCTGGCCCCGGAGCCTATGAGGGTATAAAATCAAGATGCGGCTCGGGGCTCGTCCGGGAGAGGTGGGCTGTCCCGTGGCCCGGGCCGTGGGAAGTCAGGGAGGGAAGGGTATGCGACGACCAAGTGCCGCTATGGGTCTGGTCAGCGTGATCGTGGGGATGTTCCTGGCCGTGGGGCTCTCGGGGCTGCTCCCCGGACCGCTGGGGCTCGGGGTCGCAGCGGGCCAGGCCACGCCCGGGAATGCGGCCGAGGCCCTGGAGCAGGCGGTGGTCGAGGCGATCAACCGCGCCCGGCCCGCCGTGGTCGGGGTCAACTCGTACAAGAAGGATGGGAAGCTCCTGGGTCGGGGGACGGGGTTCATCGTGGACGCGCAGGGGCACCTGCTGACGAATCACCACGTGGTGGCCAAGGCCGACCGTGTGGAGGCCGTGTTCTCCGAGCGGGAGAAGGTGACCGCCAGAGTCCTGGGCGGGGACGCGTCCTCGGACCTCTCCGTCCTCAAGATCGAGCCGAAGTCCGGGCTCACCACGGTCACGATCGGCAACTCGGACGCGATCCGTCCGGGGCAGCTCGCCATCGCCATCGGGAACCCGATGGGGCTGGAGAAGACCATCACCCTGGGGGTGATCAGCGCGGTGGGTCGCTATCGGGGCGATGTGAACTCCACCATGAACATGATCCAGACCGACGCGGCCATCAACCCCGGGAACAGCGGCGGGCCGCTGCTGAACATCAGGGGGGAGGTGGTGGGGATCAACTCCGCCACGCTGGGGCGCGGGCTCGGGCTCAACTTCGCCATCCCCATCAATGACGCCATGAAGGTCATGGCCCAGCTCCTGGAGCACGGGAAGGTGGTCCGCGGCTTCCTGGGCGTGATCATCCAGCCCGTGACGCCGGAGCTGGCCCGGAAGTTCGGGGTGAAGCCCGAGGAGGGCGCGGTGGTCGGGGATCTGAGCGAGGGCAGCCCGGCCGGCAAGGCCGGCGTCCGGCGCGGAGATGTGATCGTCGCCATGGACGGCAAGCCGGTCCTGCGGGTGCGGGACGTCCGGCAGACGACGGCCGGGCTGGCCCCCGGCAGGAAGGTGAAGCTGCAGGTCATCCGGGATGGGAAGCCCCAGGAGATCGAGGTCACGCTGGGCGAGCAGAAGCGGACGGCCTCGATCATGGAGAAGCTCGCCGCGCGCTACGGGGTGGACGTGCGGGAGGTCACGCCCGAGCTGGCCAAGGAGTTCAAGCTGGACCGGCAGGACGGGCTGCTCGTCTACGGGGTCAGCGAGGGCGGCCTGGCCGAGCGCAAGGGGCTCAAGAAGGGCGATGTGATTCTGGAGATCGAGCGCCGGCCCGTGGACAAGGTGGATGAGATCGAGACCGCCCTGGGACAGCTCAAGGAGGAGGAGGGCGTCCTGCTCCTCATCCGCCGCGACGGCCGGACTTCCTACCTCGTGGTGGCTCCGTATGGCAATCCCCGTCCCGACGTCGCCGGCTCCTTTAGCGGTCGTTGACGGCCTGCCGCCGCCCGCGCCCGTTGCGGGCTCCGAAGCTCTGCCCGCGGCTCCACTTGGGCGGCCGTCCCCGGCTCAGGCCGGGCTGGTGGAGCCGGTTCTCCCGAATCTGCTCGTCCCAGATCTCGCCGCAGATCGGGCAGTGCCACGCCTCGAACGTGGCTCCGGTGACGACGAACAGGTCCCAGAACATCAGTGCCCCGCACCGGTGACAGCGCTGGGCGCCCGCGGGTTTTGCCTGAGCGGTCTGGTTGCTCACCTGGCTCCCCTTTTCCCCCGATGTGACCGATTCCGGTCCGGCTGATGACCCCGACTCGGTTTGCGAGAATCTTGCCAGGCCTGGCGTCTGAAGGGTGGTCGCTAGAGCCTGGCGGCAGACCGGAGCCGACCCATCCAGTCATCCCCCCGAAATTGCGACGGTTCGCCCAATGGGCGCGACTACACCGTCCACACCGGCTCGGGTCCCATGCCTCATATGACCTGCCCCCCTTCAGCGGCGCCACTGCCAGATTGTGGCCACCCATGCCAGGCTGGCATGGGCTGCCCGAGGACCTCTCGCGCAGGCCGCCTCTCCGGTGGCGCGGTGCCCGGTCTCTCTTTGCTGGGATTATTCGGACGAGGCGGCCTACAGCCCCCAGCGCCGCCCACGGACGAGGAGGGCGATGAGCCCAGCCAGCGGGAACAGGGCCGAGAGCCAGAACGTCCCGCGCAACCCCACCCAGGCCACCAGCCCCCCCATGACCCAGGCGCCCAGGGCGATGCCGAGCTCGAAGGCGGAGCTCAGGGTGGCCAGCGCCGTGCCGCGCTCCCGGGAGCTGGTCCGGTCCACCGTGAACGCGATCAGGGCCGGGTGGATCATCCCGAATCCGAGGCCGTAGGCCACCCCGCCGAGCAAGAGGGTGCCCAGGCCGGTGCTCGCGGCGGTGGCGGCCAATCCCAGGACCACGAGGGCCAGTCCCGGGACGATCACCGCCGCGCGCCCGCGCCGATCCGACAGCCGGCCGGCCAGCGTCCGGATGGCGAGGACGCTCAGGGCGTAGGCCGTGAAGAACAGGCCCGGATTGCCGACCCCCTGCTGGACCGCGAAGAGCGGCACGTACGTCCCCACTGCCCCGAAGGTGAAGCAGTAGGTGAACAGAATCGCGGCCGGGAAGAGCGCCTCGGGGACATAGAAGCGGAAGGGGATGCCCGGGAGTCCGGGGTCCCGCCGGGTGGCGATGGGCAGGGCCAGGGCGAACCCGACCACGGCCGTCAGGGCGCTGACTGTGAAGAGTCCGGGGAAGTCCAGGCCCCGCAGCAGCGCCATTCCGAGCGCCGGGCCGAGGGCCATGGACATCGTGTAGGAGAGCCCGTAGAAGCCCATCGCCTCGCCCCGCCGCCGGGGTGGGGCCAGCTCGGCCACGATGGCGTTGGCCGCGGTGGGGTACATCGACATGCCCGTGCCGTGGAAGGTCCGGAGCGCGAGCAGGACCAGGAGGCCGGAGGCGCCCAGGTAGCTGAGCGAGCTGACGGCGAAGATCGCGGCACCGACGAGCAGCATCGCCTTGGAGCTGCCGCGGTCCGCCAGGTACCCCATGAACGGTCGGAGCAGGAGCGAGCCGAAGGCGAAGATCCCCACCACGAGACCGGTCTGGGCCTCGCTGGCGCCGAGCTGCACGGCGTAGAGGGGGATGGTGGGGAGCAGGAGGTTGAAGCTGCCGAACAGGAAGAAGCAGGAGAGGCAGGTCAGGGTGAAGTCCCGGGTGAAGATCCGCTCCGGCGGCGTGGGGGCGGGGGGCTCCTGCACCGCGACCTTCATCGGACGCTCACAGGCCGAAGACCGAGCTCTGGGCGAGGGTGAAGATCGAGCCGGGAAACAGCCCCATCAGGAGCACGGCGAAGGCCGCGATGGCCAGGGTGACCAGGGGCCCGGCGGTCAGCGTCGCCGCGCTGGACTCCTCAGCGGGCTCCCGCATGTACATGAGCACGACGATCCGGAGGTAGTAGTAGAGCGAGACCGCGCTGGTGAGGACCCCGATCACCGTCAGCCAGATGTAGCCGGCTTTCACGGCCGCGCTGAAGATGTAGAACTTGGCCACGAATCCCGCGGTGGGCGGGATCCCGCCCAGGGAGAGCATGAACAGCGTCATGGCCAGCGCCAGCACCGGATGCGTATAGCCCAGGCCGGCGTAGCCGGCGATCTCGTAGCCGGCCTCCCCCTTGCGCGACAGCAGGATGACCACGGCGAAGGCGCCCAGGGTGGTGAAGGCGTAGGCCAGGACGTAGAAGAGCAGGCTCGAGGTGCCGAGCTCCCCGGAGGCCACCATGGGGACGAGGAGGTAGCCCGCGTGGGCGATGCTGGAGTAGGCGAGCATCCGCTTGATGTTGGGCTGGGCGATGGCCACCACGTTGCCGACCGTCATGGTCAGGGCGGCCAGCACCCAGAGCACCACGGCCCATTCCCCCTGCATCGCGGCCAGCGGCTGGCTGAACACGCGCAGGAAGGCGGCGAAGGCCGCCGCCTTGGGCCCGACCGACATGTAGGCCGTGATGGGCGTGGGGGCGCCTTCGTAGGCGTCCGGGGTCCACATGTGGAAGGGGACGCTGGCGACCTTGAAGGCGAACCCCACGAGCAGGAGGGCCATCCCCACCTGGAAGAGGGGCCCGGGGTCGCGGTTGGCCTGCAGCGCCTGGGCGATCCGGCCCAGGTTGGTCGAGCCTGTGGTCCCGTAGATGAGGGCGATCCCGTAGAGGAAGAAGGCCGAGGAGAAGGAGCCGAGCAGGAAGTACTTCAGGGCCGATTCGTTCGACTGCAGCCGGGTCCGCAGGAATCCCGCCAGGACATAGTTCGAGATCGAGAGGATCTCCAGGCCCAGGAAGATGACGATGAGGTCCAGGCCCTTGGCCATGAGCATCATGCCCAGGGTGCAGAACAGGAGCAGGACGTAGTACTCGCTGAGGTCCGCCTCCTCGCGGCGCAGGTAGCTCGTGGAGAGCAGGATGGTCAGGACCGTGATGGCGAGGAAGGCGATGTTGAAGAAGAGGGAGTAGTTGTCGGCGACGACCATGCCGCCGTAGGCGACCAGGCGCTCCCCCCAGAGGCTCACCGACCAGCCCAAGGCGAGGAGCGTGCCCACCACGGCGATGGCCGCCAGGGCGCCCTTCCGCCCCCGCCCCGCGACCAGGTCCAGGACGAGGACGATCAGGGCGACGATGGTGAGGGTCAGCTCAGGGGCGACGGTCCTGAGCGCCTGTGACCAGTTTGGGTCCGGCATCCGCTTCGCTCACCAGCCTGGGGGGGGTCTGTGGCTCCAGGGCCGCGGCTCGGGCCCGGCCCTCCTCCACCTGCTGGATCAGGCGGGCCACGGAGGGCTCGATGCGCCGCAGCACCGCCTGCGGGTACAGCCCGAGCCAGAAGATCGCCAGGATGATCGGGAGGAGCACGGCCCACTCCCGGCCCGTAAGGTCCGGCAGGGCCCGGTTGGCCGGGTTGGTGACCTCCCCGAACATCACCCGCTGGGACATCCAGAGCATGTAAATCGCCGACAGGATCACGCCCAGGGCGGCCAGCACCCCGTAGGTCGGGTTCTGGCGGAAGGCCCCGAGCAGGATGAGGAACTCCCCGACGAAGCCGTTGAGCCCCGGCAGCCCGATGGAGGAGAGGGTCACGATCAGGAAGGCTGCCGCGAAGGCCGGCATCACCCGGGAGAGCCCGCCGAACTCCTCGATGAGGCGGGTGTGCCGGCGCTCGTACAGGATCCCGACGAGGAGGAAGAGCGCCCCGGTGGACAGGCCGTGATTCAGCATCTGCAGCAGCCCGCCCTGCAGCCCCTGGGGGTTCAGGGCGAACAGGCCGAGCACCACGAAGCCCAGGTGGCTCACGCTGGAGTAGGCGACCAGGCTCTTCACATCGGGCTGCACCATGGCCACGAGCGCCCCGTAGAGGATCCCGATGAGGGCGAGGACCGCGATGAGGGGGGTCAGGGCCTCGGCGGCGACGGGGAAGAGCGGGAGGCTGAACCGGAGGAAGCCGTAGGTCCCCATCTTCAGGAGCACGGCGGCCAGGAGCACGCTCCCCGCGGTCGGGGCCTCGACGTGGGCGTCCGGCAGCCAGGTGTGGAACGGGAACATCGGGACCTTGAAGGCGAAGGCCAGGAAGAAGGCCAGGAAGAGCCAGGTCTGGGCGGCGGCCGGCACCGGGGCCCGGTAGAGCTCCAGGAGGTCGAAGCTCCGGGCTCCGGTCAGGAAGTACAGGGCCAGCAGGCCGACCAGCATGAGCAGGCTGCCGGCCATGGTGTAGAGGAGGAACTTCACCGCCGCGTAGATCCGCTGGGGGCCGCCCCAGACGCCGATGAGGAAGTACATCGGCACGAGCATCGCCTCCCAGAAGATGTAGAAGAGGAACAGGTCCAGGGCGGCGAAGACCCCGAGCATCCCGGTCTCGAGGAGGAGCATGCAGATGAGGAACTCCTTCACCCGGGCCGTGATGGCACTCCAGGAGGCGAGCAGGGCCAGCGGGGTGAGGAAGGTGGTCAGGAGCACCAGGAACAGGCTGATCCCGTCCACGCCGAGGTGGTAGGCGATCCCCCACTGCGGGATCCACGGGGCACGCTCGACGAACTGCATGCCGGCCAGGCCCGCGTCGAATCTGAAGTAGAGGGGGAGGGAGAGAAGGAACGTGAGGGCCGAGGCTCCCAGCGCCGTCTGGCGCAGCGTCTGCTCGCGGGCGCGGTCGGCGAAGAGCAGGACCCCCGCCCCGACCAGGGGGAGGAAGACGACGGCCGTCAGCAGGCCGGCCAGGCGAAAGAGGACGGCTGCGAGCGCCGCGAGCAGGAGCACAGGACCGCGCCCAGGGCGATGGAGAGGGCGTAGTTCTGGGCGTAGCCCGTCTGGATCCGGCGGATCACGCGGGCCCCGAGCGCGATGAGCCCGGCCGTGCCGTTGACCAGGCCGTCGATGAAGAGGTCGTCGAAGACCCGCCACAGGACCCGTGAGCCCTGGACCAGGGGCCGGACGAGCACGGCCCCGTACAGCTCGTCCACGTAGTACTTGTTGAGGAGGAGGCGGTAGAGCCACGGGAGGGCCGCCCCCCACCGGCGGGCCAGCACCGGCCGCTTCACGTAGGCCCAGTAGGCGAGCGCGATCCCCGCCCCCGCCACGGCCAGCGAGAGCAGGATGAGCAGCGACTCGGCCCCCGCGCTGTGGAGCGGCTCCCCGGCCGACGCCTCGATCCGGACGGTCGCCTCCCGGAAGGCCGGCTCCAGGAACTCCTCGAGTCGATTCCCCTGCGGGACGAACGGCACGCCCACCAGTCCACCCACCGTGGCCAGGATCGCCAGGGCGAGCAGGGGGCGGGTCATGATCCCGGGCGACTCGTGCACGTGGTGCTCCACCGCCGCGGGGACCCGGCTCGGGCCGTAGAAGGTGAGGAAGATCAGCCGGAAGATGTAGAAGGCGGTGAGGCCGGCGCCGAAGGTCGCCAGGAGCCACAGCGCCCAGTGCCCGCGGGCAAAGGCCTGCCAGAGGATCTCGTCCTTGCTGAAGAAGCCCGCGAAGGGCGGGATCCCGGCCAGGGCCAGGGCCCCGATGACGAACGTGAAGTGGGTGGTCTGGAGCTTGGCGCGCAGCCCCCCCATCCGCCGCATGTCGAGCTCGCCCTGAAGCGCGTGCATGACGCTCCCGGCGGCCAGGAACAGCAGCGCCTTGAAGAAGGCATGGGTGAAAAGGTGGAAGATGCCGGCCACGAGGGAGCCGACGCCCAGGCCGGCCATCATGTAGCCGAGCTGGCTG
>JACPFL010000093.1 GCA_016183025.1 Deltaproteobacteria bacterium
GTTCGCCTGGCTCTGCCCCGCCAAAGTCAAGGCAGGAAGCTAGTTCCCCGTCCAGGTAGAGCTCTTTCTCCCGCAAAGCCCTCCTGTTGTCAAGAGCCGAGCCAGAGGCCGGGTCCAGAAGAGCCGGGCCAGAGGCCGGGTCCAGCCCCATCTGGGTCACTCACCGGCCCGGTCTCCCCTGAGGCGACGCGGTTCAAGCCGATTGCCCTTGCCACCCCCCCAGGGCGGAGTTAGCATCCAAGTCAGCATTCTGACTACATTTTCCGGCGATCCGGGATCGGGTCATGGCGGGGATCAGCGCGCTGGGGGTGTACATCCCTTGTGGCCGGTTGGACGCGGCTGAGCTGGCCGTCGTCTGGGGCCGCCCCATGGGCCGCGGCAAGCGGGCGGTCGCCCACTACGACGAGGACACGTTCACCCTGGCGGTGGAGGCGGCCTCTCGGGCCTTACGGGCCTGCGACCCCTCGCTGGTTCGGGCGGCCTTCTTCGCCACCACCACCCCGCCCCTGCATGGCAAGTCCCTGAGCGCTCTCTTAGGGCCGCACCTCGACCTGCCCGCTGCACTGCTTCCCGTGGACCTCTCAGGAGCCCGCAGCGGGGCCACCGCGCTCCTGCTGGCCGGTCAGGCCGTGGCCGCCCGGGGCGGCATGGCGCTGGTCGTAGCCGCGGATCAGACCCTGGCCGCGCCCGGGCACGATCTGGAAGCGCAACTCGGCGATGCCGCCGTGGCCTGCCTGGTGACGACCGAGGTGGCAGGCGTCACGCTCCTGGACAGCTACTCCACGGCGCACGACTTCCCGGACCTGTGGCGGCGGGGGACGGAGCGTTTCGTCCGCACCCATGATCTCCGCTACGCCCTGCAGGAAGGGTTCGCGGCGGAGGTCGGGCGCGGGGTCGCCGCGGCGCTGCGGCAGTTCGGGCTGACCCCGGAGGCCCTTGCCCAGGTGGTGCTCGCCTCGCTCGACCAGCGGAGCGCGGAGGGGCCGCTGTCCGGGCTCGGGTTCAACCCCAAGGCGCAGCTGGCCCCGTCCCTGAACCTGGAGGTGGGGCTCCCCGGCTGTGCCGCCCCCTTGCTGCACTTGGCTGCCGCCCTCGGGCGCGCGAAGCCCGGTGACCGGCTCCTCCTCGTGGCCTACGGCGATGGCGTGGATGTCCTCTTGCTGCAGGCGACCGAGCAGGTCGCCCGGCTGGCAGAGCAGGCTGGGGTGGCGAGGCAGCTCGCGCAGGGCCATGACCTCCCCTATCCCCGGTATCTCCAGTATCGCGGCCTGATCGAGGGAGCCAAGGGCACGGCCGAGCCGTTCACCTCCCTGACCATGGCCCAGCGCGAGCAGGCCCTCTACGCCAGGCTCCACGCCCGGGTCTGCCCGGACTGCGGTGCGGTGATCACCCTCGACCTCCGGGTGTGCCCGCACTGCCAGGGTCAGGGCCCCTTCGCGGAGCGGCCGCTCTCCCGGCGCGGCACCGTGTTCGCGTTCACCCACGAGCACTACTTCCCCTGCCCCGACCCGCCGCTGACGGTTGCGGTGGTGGACCTGGAGGGAGGTGGGCGCCTGAGCCTGCAGATGACCGAGGCCGACCATGAGACGGTCAAGGTCGGGGACCCCGTCCGGCTCACGCTGCGCCGCCTGCACGAGGCGTCGGGCTACCCTCACTACTACTGGAAGTGCACGCCGGCCTAGCAATTGTAAGAGAAGCCTTTAGGATTTACTGGCTAATCCCGTGCTACGACTACAATTGTTGCTACCACTGCGGCGATCTCCGAGATCACCCATGCCTGCTTGATCCGGAGGTAGCGCTCTTCGTGGTAGGGCCTTGTCCACAGACCCGATCCCGGGGCAGCACCTGCTGCCCCGAGGACCGGGCCGGACGTGGAAGGTCGCACCCCCACTTAGGCCGTGTCTCCCGTCACCCGAGCCAGTCAGGAGGGTAGCAACAGCCAAATGAGGAGGCGCGTGGTCTCCTCTACTTGATAGCCTTCCCCTGGTCTTGGTCGCCGATGGACACGGTGATGGCGACCATCTCCTCGCGGTACGGCAACGGGATATACGCAAGCTCGAGGCGGATCGACTTCAGCTTCTTCGCCTTCAAGGCCTCGGCGGGGAAGTCCACGTCTAGGGACTGTGTGGTCTCCTGCCCGGGGTCAAGCCGGTCACTGCCGTACGAGGCGAACTTCAGAGTCGGCTCGGTCCGTTCCTTCTCGAGCTTGATAGCCATCCCCTGGGCGTCGATGTACCGGATCTTTCCCCCGACGAGGCGGATGGTCTGACTCGCGGAGGTATTCCTCAGCGCGACCTTCGCCGTGAGTTTCGCCGGGGAGTCGACGCGGCCGGAGCCCTTCTCGACCCTCTCCGTGACCTTCATCTCCGTGATCTCGCCCGTGACGATCCCGGCCTTCACTTTCATGGCGGCTGGCGTCACCGTGTAGGTCTTGTCCTGGATCACCTCTGCCGTCCCTGACGACTGCTGGGAGCAGCCGAGGGTCATCGCAGCCACCACCGCGCCCAAGACCGCCACAACTACCCATTTCCACATAGTCCCCCTCCTCCTGGCAAAGACGCTGACCGTCAGCGTTGCCATCGTACCCGTTTGCCTGGCGTAGAGCCTCATTCGCTCCGACGTATCTCGTTGCTGGATCGCTCTCCCGATCTCCTCACCTCCCCCGCCTCCGGGACGGATTACTGCTCAGCCCCCTCGGCCTTCCCGACCGTAGATTCCTGCGTGTCCCCTCATCCCTTCCTCTATGCACCAGGCTTCGGATCCGGCGGACTGCCTCCGCCTGGGCCTCAACGTTGGCTGAGATGGCTCGGTCTCCGTCCCGCTTCAGCCCCTCCTCGATGAGGGCCCGGAGGACGATCTGGAGACTCACTGGGAGCTTGAGGAGGGTCGTGGCCCTTCCCGCGAGGACCCGAGCCCCGTCCAGCACCTCTTGGGGAAGGATGAGGAGGACCCTCGTCTTATTCTCGAACATCAGCACCCTCCGAGTCTCTTCACCTCTCGGCCAATAAGTTATATATATTATGGTACATATATATTACATGGCAAGCAGAAAAAACCCCCGCCTTTCAGTACATTAGGCGGCCAGGATGTGGGGGCCAGCCCCGCAGCGCACGATGACGAACTCCGGCAGGCAGGTGGATCGGGAAGTGCGCGGGGGGGCGGGATCACCGTGTCCCCGGCGCCCCGGCCGCGACCCCGCCAGCGCCGTGGTAGCAGTCGCTTGCTATCATGTGCTACCGGCCCACACTGTAGCAAGGGATAGGGAGAGCGCCATCCCGTACTCCGGTTCCTGTCTTTCTGGGCTGATAGGCCCTCTTGGACCACCTGAGGGTTTTGCGCTACACTCTCAGGGTAATTACTGGAAGTGCACGCCGGCCGAGGGATGAGGGAGCGCCCATGGGCCTGAGGGACCGGGTGGCGATCGTCGGGGCGGGGTGCACCCGCTTCGGCGAGAACTTCGGGCAGTCCTACACCGACATGCTGGTCGAGGCGTGTCACGAGGCGTTCGCCGAGGCGGGGATCGGCCCGAAGGACGTGCAGGCCGCCTGGCTGGGCACCGCGTTCCCGGACGTGGGGGTCTACAAGGGCCGCAGCGGCATGGACCTGGCGGAGCCCCTGGGGCTCTTCGACATCCCGATCACCCGCGTCTCCAACTACTGCGCGACCGGCGCCGACGCGCTGCGCAACGCCTGCCTGGCCCTGCTCTCGGGCGAGCACCGGGTGGTGCTTGCGGCCGGGGTCGAGAAGCTCCGGGACCGCGCGCCCGTCGAGAGCATCGTCAAGCTGATGGTGGAGACCGGCCACCCCTTCCTCCAGAAGGGGCTCACCGCGGCCGGGACCTTCGCCATGTACGCCGTCCGCCACTTCGAGACCTACGGCCTCACGCGCGAGGACCTGGCCCTAGTCTCGGTCAAGAACCACCGGCACGCGGTCAACAACCCCAAGGCCCACCACCGCCGCGAGGTGACGGTGGAGCAGGTCCTCAAGGCGCCGATGGTGAGCTACCCCCTCGGCCTGCTCGACTGCTGCCCGACCACGGACGGGGCCGCGGCCGTGGTCCTGGTCAGGACCGAGGACGCCCGGCGCCTGAATCCGGATCACGTCCTCATCAAGGGCCTGGGATTCGCCGTTTCCACCGGGTGGGACCTCCCCTTCTTCGACGCCCGCCACGATTTCCTGGGGTTCCGGGCCGCGCAGGTGGCTGCCCGTCACGCCTACGAGGACACCGGCGTGCGCGACCCCCTGCGGGAGATCGACCTGGCCGAGGTCCACGACTGCTTCAGCATCGTGGAGCTGCTGACCTACGAGGACCTGGGCTTCTGCAAGCCGGGGCAGGCCAAGGAGCTGCTCCGTGAGGGGCGCACGGCCCTGGGGGGCGACCTGCCGGTGAACGTGAGCGGGGGGCTCCTCTCCTGCGGCCACCCGGTCGGGGCCACGGGCCTGCGGATGATCCACGAGCTGACCCGCCAGCTCCAGGACCGGGCCGGCGCCCGCCAGGTCCCCAATGCCCGCCTGGGCCTCGCCCACAACATCGGCGGGCCGGGCGCGGTCTCCTCCGTGACGATCCTGGGGCGGGCCTAGCCATGGACTTCCGCTTCACCGACGAGCAGGAGCTGTTCCGGGCCACGACCGCCAAGTTCGTGGACGCCGAGGTGGCCCCGCTGGCCGAGCACCTCGACCGCACGGGCGAGTTCCCGGCCAAGCTCATCCGGCGCATCGGGGAGCTCGGCTACTTCGGCCTGCGCTACCCGGAGGCGTACGGCGGGCTCGAGGCCGACAACGTGACCTACTGCATCTTCGCCGAGGAGATGGCCCGGGGGAGCATGGCCGTGGCCGCCACGGCGGCCATGCAGTCGCTCATGGGGACCTACTTCGTGTACGCCTACGGCTCCGAGGAGGTCCGTCAGCAGTACCTCGTCCCCGCCATCCGGGGGGAGAAGATCGGGACCTTCGCCATCACCGAGCCCAACGCCGGGTCCGACATCTCCGGGATCGAGACGCTGGCCACGCGCGACGGCGACCGCTACATCCTCACGGGGCGGAAGACCTGGATCACCAACGCGGTGGTCGCCGACTTCTTCACCATCGCGGCCAAAACCCGGAAGGAGCGGGGGATGGAGTCCATCTGCCTGTTCCTCCTCGACAAGGGCACCCCCGGGTTCGCCGTGGGCAAGGAGATCGACAAGCTCGGGGCCCGGGGCTCCCAGACCACCGAGATCATCCTGGACGGCTGCCCGGTCCCCGCGACGTACCGGCTCGGCGAGGAGGAACAGGGGGTCCGGTACCTGGGGACCATCCTGAACGAGATCCGGGTGATGACCGCAGCCCTGAGCGTGGGGATCGCCCGGGCGGCCTACGACGCGGCCCTGCGCTACGCGAACGAGCGGACCGCCTTCGGCAACCCCATCGCGAAGTACCAGGCCATCAAGTTCAAGCTGGCCGACATGGCCACGGCCCTGCACGCCTCGAAGCTCCTGACCTACCACGCCGCCTGGATGCTCGACCAGAAGCTGCCGGTGACCAAGGAGGCCGCCATGGCGAAGCTCTTCGCCTCCGAGGCGGCCTGCCAGATCACGGACGAGGCGACCCGGATCTACGGGAGCTACGGCTTCGCCATGGAGTACCCGGTGCAGCGCTACCTCCGCGACGCGCGCTTCCTGCTCTACGGCGGCGGCACGTCGGAGATCCTGCGGATCGTGATCGGCAAGGAGATCGGCGCATGAGGGGGAGCAAGCGATGAGCGGACAGGCGCGCGGGCGGACGTGGGACGAGTTCCAGGTGGGAGAGCTGCACACGACGGCGGGGCGGACCGTGACCGAGTCCGACGTGGTGGCCTTCGCCGGGCTCTCGGGAGACTTCAACCCCCTGCACACGGACGCCGAGTTCGCCCGGCGGAGCCCGTTCGGCGAGCGGATCGCGCACGGGGCCCTGATCCTGGCCATGACGACCGGGCTCGCCAACCAGCTCGGCATCTTCGAGGGGACGACCATCGCCCTGCTCCAGATGACCACGAAGTACACCGGCGCGGTCCGCTTCGGCGACACCGTGCGCGCGGAGCTGAAGGTCGCTGAGAAGAAGGAGACGAAGAAGGACGACCGCGGCGTGGCCACCTTCGACGTCACCGTGAAGAACCAGAAGGACGAGGCGGTGCTCGAGGGGCAGTGGGTCCTCCTGCTGCGGCGGAAGCGGTAGCGGTTGCCGGAGCCAAGGGGACAGCGAGGATGCGGCTAGCGGACCGGGTGGCGGTGATCACGGGAGCCGGCACCGGCATCGGGGAGGCCACGGCGCGACGGTTCGTCCAAGAAGGGGCCCGCGTGGCGGTCGCCGACCTCGACGTGGCGGGCGGCGAGCGGGTGGCCAAGGAGCTGCAGGCCCAGGGGGCCCAGGCCCTCTTCGTCCGCACCGATGTCACGGTGAAGGCCGAGGTGGAAACGCTCATCCAGCGCGCGGTGGCCGAGTTCGGCCGGCTGGACATCCTGGTGAACAACGCCGGGATCAACCGGGACGCCTTCGCGGCCAAGCTCCGCGAGGAGGACTGGGATGCCGTGCTCGCGGTGAACCTCAAGGGGACCTTCCTCTGCGCCCAGGCGGCCCTGATGGTTATGAGCGCGCAGAGCTCGGGCCGCATCATCAACACCTCCTCCATCGGGGCCCTGGGGAACCTCGGGCAGGCCAACTACGCGGCCTCCAAGGCCGGCGTGATCGGGCTGACCAAGACCCTGGCCCTGGAGGCGGCCCGCTACAACGTCACGGTCAACGCCGTAGCGCCGGGAGCCACCGAGACGCGGATGACCGCGGGGATCCCGGAGAAGGTCCGGGAGGTGATCGTGGGGAAGATCCCGCTCAGGCGGATGGCCCGCCCCGAGGAGATCGCGGCCCTGCACGCCTTCCTCGCCAGCGACGAGGCCGCCTACATCACCGGGCAGGTCATCTTCGTGGACGGCGGGATCAGCGTAGGGTTCTGAGCATGGCGCCCGGCAGCCCCGCCGACCGCCCCGTGCGCGTGCTGGTGGCCAAGCCCGGGCTGGACGGCCACGACAAGGGCGCCAAGGTCGTGGCCCGGGCCCTCAGGGATGCCGGGATGGAGGTCATCTACTCCGGGCTGCACCAGACCGTGGAGCAGGTCGTCAACGCGGCTCTCCAGGAGGCCGTGGACGTCATCGGGCTGAGCATCCTCTCCGGCGCCCACCTGACCCTGTGCCAGAAGCTCCGCCGCGCCCTGGATGCCGCGGACCTCCGTGACGTGATCGTCGTGGTCGGCGGGGTGATCCCGGGAAAGGACGCTGAGCGCCTGAAGGCCCTCGGGATCGATGGGGTCTTCCCGGGCGGCGCCGACCTGCAGGCGATCGCCGAGTTCATCCACGGGGCCGTGGCCGCCCGCCGGGCCCGAGAGGCCGGCTAACGGCGCGACCGAACGTGGCCATCGCCATCTGAAGGAGGGGTTCATGGCGGAGGGGAAGAAGGAGCAGGTCCGGGAGGTGGTCCTCGAGTCGGGGATCCCCGTCAAGCCGCGCTACGGCCCCGAGGACCTCCAGGGCTTCGACTACGCCTGCGACCTGGGCGACCCGGGGGAGTACCCCTACACCCGCGGGATCCACCCGCTCATGTACCGGTACCGGCCGTGGACCATGCGCCAGTACCTGGGCTTCGGCACCCCCAGGGAATCCAACGAGCGCTTCCGCTACCTGATCAGCATCGGGCAGAACGCGCTGAACGTGGCCTTCGACCTCCCGAGCCAGATGGGGCTGGACTCCGACGACCCGCTGGCCGAGGGCGAGGTGGGCCGCGTGGGGATGGCGGTGGACAGCCTGCGCGACATGGAAGAGGCGTTCGACCGGATCCCGCTCGGCGAGATCTCCACCTCCCTGACCATCAACGCCCCGGCCGCCGTGATGATGGCCATGTACCTCGCGGTGGCCGAGAAGCAGGGACTGCCGCGGGCCCGGGTGGCCGGCACGGCCCAGAACGACATCCTCAAGGAGTACATCGGGCGAGGGGCCTGGGTCTACGACATCGACCCCTCCATCCGGATGATCGGGGACACCATCGAGTTCTGCGCCCGGGAGGCCCCCCGCTACAACCCGGTGAGCGTGTGCGGCTATCACATCCGGGAGTCGGGCGCCACGCCGGCCCAGGAGATCGGGTACGCCTACTGCATCGCCATGGCGTACATCGACGACACCTTGGCCCGCGGGCTCACGATCGACGAGGTCGCCCCCCGCTTCACCTTCAACTTCAACATCTACGGCAACCTCTGGGAGCAGGTCGCCAAGTTCCGGGCCGCCCGCCGGCTGTGGGCCCGGCTCATGCGCGACCACTACGGCGCCCGGGAGCCCCGCTCCATGTGGATGCGCATGATCGCGGGGGGTGGTGGAAGCGGGCTCACCATCCGCGAGCCCGAGAACAACCTGATCCGCGGGGCCTACTACGCCCTGGCCTCGGCACTGGGCGGGGCCCAGACCATGGCGCTGTGCTGCTACGACGAGGGGTACACGATCCCGTCGGCCAAGGCCTCCAAACTCTCCCTGCGGACCATGCAGATCCTGGCCGAGGAGATGGGGCTCTCGGACACCGTGGACCCCCTGGCCGGCTCGTACTACATCGAGACCCTGACCAGCCAGATGGAGGAGAAGATCCGGGAGGCCATGCGCGAGGTGGAGCGCTGGGGCGGCATCGTCAAGGCCGTGGCCGAGGGGCTCATCCAGCGCAAGGTCTCCATCCAGGCCTACCAGGAGCAGCGGGCCCTGAAGGCCGGCCAGGTGGTCAAGGTCGGCGTGAACAAGTACGTGGACCCGACCGAGCAGGAGCCCGACATCCTGCTCTACGAGTTCGACCCCAAGCTGGCCGAGGGGCAGATCGCCCGCCTGAACGAGGTCCGGCGGACCCGCCACTGGGAGGAGGTCCGGCGCTGCCTGGAGGGCCTGCGCCAGCAGGCCCGCGGGCAGCAGAACCTGATGCCGGCCATCATCGACGCGGTGCGGGCGTACGCCACCCTGGGGGAGATCACGGCGGTCTTCAAGGACACCTTCGGCGAGTTCCGCGAGCCCGTGGCCCTGTAGGTCCCATGATGGGCGGCCTGCTCTCCGGCGTCCGCGTCCTCGATCTGACCCGCATGCTCGCGGGGCCATACGGCTCCCTGCTGCTCGCGGACCTCGGGGCCGAGGTCATCAAGATCGAGGAGCCGCGCGAAGGGGACGGCACCCGCCTTATGGGCCCGCGGGCGGGCGGCGAGAGCGCCTACTTCGTCAGCATCAACCGGAACAAGAAGAGCCTCACCCTGAACCTCAAGGACGACCGGGGCCGCGCCATCTTCTACGAGCTGGTCCGGCGCGCCGATGTGGTCTATGACAACTTCCGCCCGGGGATCCTCGAGCGGCTCCAGTGCGACTACGCGACGCTGAAGCGCGTCAACCCCCGGATCATCGCCTGCTCGGTCTCCGCCTTCGGGCAGGACGGGCCGTACAAGGACCTCCCGGCCTTCGACCTGATCCTGCAGGCGATGGGCGGGGCCATGAGCATCACCGGCGAGCCGGGCCGCCCGCCGGTGCGCATGGGGATCCCGCTGGGCGACCTGGCCGGGGGGATGTTCGCGGCCTTCGCCATCACCGCGGCCCTGTACCGCCGCCAGCTCACCGGCCAGGGAGAGCGGATCGACCTCAGCCTGCTCGACTGCCAGGTCTCGCTCCTGACTTACGTGGCCCAGTACTACCTGGTCACGGGCGAGGTCCCGGGGCCCATCGGCTCCGCCCACCAGTCGGTGGTCCCCTACCAGGCCTTCAGGACCCGGGACATCGACATCGTCGTCGCCATCTTCGTGGAGAAGTTCTGGGAGCGGCTCTGCCGGATCCTGGGCCGACCGGAGCTGGCCCGGGACCCCCGGTTCGAGACCAACGCCGGGCGCCTGGAGCACAAGGCCGAGCTGCTCCCGATCCTGGAGCAGGCCTTCCTGGAGCGGACCGGGGACGAGTGGATCGAGATCCTCTGGAAGGAGGAGATCCCGGCGGCGCCGATCAACACGGTGGACCGGGTGCTGGCCGACCCCCAGGTCCGGCAACGGCAGATGGTCGTGGAGGTCAACCACCCGGCAGCCGGGGGCGCCCTCCGGATGGTCGGCAACCCCGTCAAGGTGACGGAGGCGGAGGAGGCCGGCTACGCCCCCTCCCCCACCCTGGGCGCGCACACGGACGACATCCTGCGGAGCCTGGGCTACACCGCGGCCCAGATCGCAGAATGGCGCGAGGCGGGCGTGATCTAGCGGGCGCCTGAGCCCACGAGAGACGAGGACACCTTCATGCGCATCGGGATCGACGTCGGGGGCACCTTCACCGACCTCGTGCTGATCGACGACCGGACGGGGAAGATCCACTACACGAAGACCCTGACCACGCCGAAGAACCTGGCCCAGGGCGTGGTCACGGGGCTGGAGAAGGTCCTGCGCCTGGCCGGCGCCTCCATGCAGGCGGTGGCCTACCTGGTCCACGGGACCACCATCGGGACCAACGCCCTGATCGAGCGGAAGGGCGCGAAGACCGGGCTCATCACGACCCAGGGGTTCCGGGACGTCCTGGAGATCGGCCGGATCCAGCGCCCCCAGGAGGGGCTCTACGACCTGACGATCGACAACCCCCCGCCCCTCGTGCCCCGCGCGCTGCGCCGCGAGGTCCGGGATCGGGTCACCGCCGAGGGGACCGTCCTGGTCCCGCTCGACGAGGCCAGCGCGCGGGAGGCCCTGACCTACCTGAAGGGACAGCAGGTCGAGGCGGTGGCCGTCTCCCTGCTCTTCTCCTTCTTGAACCCGCAGCACGAGCAGCGGATCGCGGCCCTCGCCCGGGAGCTCTTCCCGGAGGCCTCCCTCTCGCTCTCCTCCGAGCTGGCCCCGGAGTTCCGGGAGTACGAGCGGACCTCCACCGCGGTGCTGGACGCCTACCTGAAGCCGGTCGTGGCCCGCTACCTCGAGCGGCTGGTGCGGGAGCTCTCCGACCGCTATGGCGCTCTGGATCTCCGGGTCATGCAGGCCAGCGGCGGCTCGATGACCGCCGAGGCGGCGGCCCGGCAGGCGGTGGCCATCGTGAACTCCGGCCCCGCTGGCGGCGTGCTGGCCGGGGCCTTCATCGGCAAGCTCACGGGCGACAGCCGGCTCATCACCATCGACATGGGCGGCACGAGCTTCGACATCGGGCTCGTGGAGGGGGGCATCCCCCAGGTGACCTCCGACGGCAAGTTCGAGGGGTACCCGGTGAAGATCCCGATCATCGACGTCAGCACGATCGGGGCCGGCGGCGGCAGCATCGCCTGGGTGGACCTGGGCGGAGCCCTGAACGTGGGCCCGGTCTCCGCGGGCGCGGACCCGGGCCCGGCCTGCTACGCGATGGGCGGCGATCAGCCGACCGTGACCGACGCCAACCTCATCCTGGGCCGGCTCAACCAGGACTACTTCATGGGCGGGGAGATGGCGCTCGACCCGGCCCGGGCCGAGCAGGCGGTGCGCCGCCACGTGGGCGAGCCCATGCGCCTCTCCGTGCGGGACGCGGCGGCCGGGGTCGTCCGCGTGGTGAACGCCAACATGGTCAAGGGGATCTCGGTGAACTCCATCGAGCGCGGCTTCGACGTCCGGGAGTTCACCCTGATCGCCTTCGGCGGGGCCGGGCCCCTGCACGCGGCCGAGCTGGCCCAGGAGCTGGGCATCACCCGGGTCATCGTCCCCCCCTACGCGGGGAACCTCTCGGCCCTCGGGCTCCTGGTCTCCGACACCCGGCACGACTACGTCCGGACGCTGGCCATGCGCCAGGCCCAGGCGGACGCCACGCGGCTGCACCAGGCCCTCCGCGAGCTGGAGGAGCAGGGGATCGCCCACCTCCTGCAGGAGAAGGTCCGGCGCCAGGACATCGTGGTGAGCTGGTCGGCCGACCTCCGCTACGAGGGGCAGTCCTACGAGCTGAACACCCCCGTGGACCGCCGGCCCCGGTTCACGGCCGCAGACCTCAAGGCCCTGATCAACCGCTTCCACGCGCTTCACCAGAAGGTGTACGCGTACACGGCCAAGGATGAGCCGGTGGAGGTGGTCAACGTGCGCGTAGTGGCCATCGGCCGGTCTCCGGCCGTGAGCCTGAAGCGGCAGGCCGACGGCCGGACCGCGGGCGCCAGGGCGGCGCTCAAGGGAAGCCGGCAGGTCTACTTCCCCGACGGCGGGCCGGTCGCCACCGCCCTGTACGAGCGCGACCGGCTGCCCCGGGGCGCGCGGGTCCAGGGGCCGGCCCTCATCGAGGAGCTGGCCTCGACCACGGTGATCCCCCCCGGCTGCGGGGCCGTGGTGGACGGCTACGGCAATCTCATCCTGACCGTGAAGGGCCGGGGGACCTCCCGCGCCTCCGCGCGGGGCCAGGCCCGGAGGAGCCGGCGATGAAACGGCGCGTCGATCCCATCACCATGCAGGTCATCCGCTACGCGATGGAGCAGATCGCGGACGAGATGGGCTACACCCTCGTCAGGACCTCGCGTTCCACGATCATCAAGGAGATCATGGACATCACCTGCGCGGTCTTCGACGAGCAGGGGCAGACGATCGCCCAGGCCCACCACGCCCCCATGCTCCTGACCGGCTTCGAGATCACGATGAAGGAGCTGGTCCGGCGGTTCCGCCCGGAGACGCTGCACGACGGGGACATCATCGTCTGCAACGACCCCTACATGGGCGGGCAGCACATCATGGACCTCATGACCATCTCGCCTGTCCGGTTCAAGGGACGGCTCATCGGGTTCGTCGCCAACCTGGCCCACCAGCAGGACATGGGGGGATCGGCCCCCGGCGGAGTGGCCGGCGGCATGACCGAGATCTACCAGGAGGGGCTCCGCCTCCCCATGGTGAAGCTCTACAAGAAGGGGGTGGAGGACCAGGAGATCATGGCGATCATCGCCAACCAGATCCGGGTCCCCCACGTCACCATCCCCGACATCCGGGCCCAGGTCTCGTGCAACTTCGTCGGGATCCGCCGGCTGAAGGAGGTCTTCGCCAAGTACGGCCCCGAGGTCGTCAGGGGGTGCACGCGGATGCTGCTCGACTACTCCGAGAGCCGCATCCGCGAGGGGTTGAAGCGGCTCCCCGACGGCGACTTCATGGGCGAGGACTGGATCGACAACGACGGCGTCACGGACAAGCCCGTCCACATCCAGGTGAACATCCACAAGCGCGGCGACAAGGCGGTCGTGGACTTCGAGGGGACGGACGCGCAGGTCCGGGGCAACATCAACTGCCCCATCGCCACGGCCTACGCCGCGGTCTACTACACCATGATCGCCGTGGTGGACCCTCACGTCCCGCCCAACTCGGGCTGCTACCGCCCGGTGAAGATCGAGGCCCGGGAGGGGCTCATCGTCAACCCGCGCCTCCCGGCGCCGGTGGCGGCCCGGACGAACTGCTCCCAGAAGATCGTCGAGGCCATGATGAAGGCCTTCGCCGGGATCGCCCCGGACCGCGTCATGGCGGGGAGCCACGGCCAGATCACCACCTGCGCCTTCAGCGGCTACCACCCCCGGACCGGGAAGCGCTTCGTCTACACGGACATCCAGGGGGGCGGGGCCGGGGGCCGGTGGTGCAAGGACGGCCGCGACGGGCAGGACTCCCACCTGGCCCGGTTCATGAACACCCCGATCGAGGCCGCCGAGCTCGAATACCCGGTCCGGATCGAGCGCTACGAGTTCATGACGGACTCCGGGGGGGCGGGGAGATTCCGCGGCGGGCTCGCCCTGCGACGCGATGTCCGGGTCCTGCACGAGAACATGATGCTGGCCCGGTACAGCGACCGGCAGGAGTTCCCGCCCTTCGGCATCCTGGGCGGCAAGGACGGCCAGAAGGGCCGGCTCGTCCTGAACCCCGGGACCCCCCAGGAGCGCCGGCTCAAGGCGAAGGGGCTGGAGGGGCTGCAGCAGGGCGACGTGGTGAGCATGCAGGTCCCCGGGGCCGGAGGCTACGGCGACCCGCTGGAGCGCGATCTCGCGCAGATCGAGGCCGACGTGCGGGATGGGAAGGTGTCGGTCGAGGCAGCCCGGCGCGACTACCAGGTGGTCATCGATCCCGCCGGCCTCAGGGTGGACCTCGACGCGACGAAGCGCCTGCGCCAGGGCGCCTGATGGACGTCCAGGCCCGGATCGGCCTCATCGTCCCGTCCAGCAATCGCCTGACGGAGCCGCAATTCCAGCGGTACGCCCCGCCCGAGGTCGCGGTCCACGTGACCCGGCTGCGCATGACCGGGAAATGGCACCGGCCGCTCTCGGAACTGAGACCGGCCATCGCCGAGGCCGCCGGGGCCCTGTCCGACACCAAGCCCGGCATCATCGTCTTCCACTGCACCGCGAGCTCGATGGAGGAGGGCCTCGCCGGTGAGACGCCCGTGGTCCAGGAGATCCAGCGCGCCGCCGGCTGCCCCGCCATCACGACCGGCCAGGCGATCGCCGAGGCGCTCGCGCATCTCGGGGCGACACGACTCGTCCTCGTGAGCCCCTATCATGAAACGACCAACCAGCATGAGGTCGGGTACCTGCGGGAGGCCGGCTTTGAAGTGATCCATGACGTGGGGCTCGGGCTCCCCGGGAGCGACGAGTACCTCGCTGTCACCCCGGAACGCTGGAAGCAGATCGTGTTCGAGAATGTCCGACCCGAGGCTGACGGGTACCTGCTCAGCTGCACCAACACCAGGATGATCGAGGTGATCGAGGCGTGCGAGCGACAGCTCGGACGTTCGGTCGTCACCAGCAATCAGGCCACCCTCTGGGCCTGCCTGCGGAAGCTCGGCTGCGCCCGGCGCATCGCGGGCCTTGGGCGGCTGTTCGACCCGACAACCGGCGGACCGGAGCAAGGGAGGGCCTCCTGATGTATGGCTGGCGTGCTCGCATCGGCTTCATCTGCCCCTCGATGACCGCGGAGACCTTCATTCACGAGTTCCACCTGGTGGCTCCTCCTGGCGTGGCGCTGGTCGTGACCAACCTGGCCATCCAGCATCTCGTCCGGGAGGACATCGGGAAATCGCTGGGCCTGCTGCAATCGGTGGCTGCCGAACTGGACCGCGCCAGGGTGGATGTCATCGTTCTCGGAGGATCGCCCCCGGTGACCTACGGGGGGTTCGGGTTCGAGAAGGAGATCGTCCGGCAGATCGGCGAGGTGACCTCGATTCCCGCCACCACGAGTCAGACCGGGGCCGTTGAGGCCCTGCGCGCGCTAGGCGTTCAGACGCTCGTCATCGGCTCGCCATTCGGGGGAGATCAGAATCTTCTCCTGAAGACGTACCTGGAAGACGCCGGGTTCAAGGTCGCGGGGGTCAGGGGGCTGGCGGTTCCCCTCATCGACATCGGCCGCATGTCCGCCTCCACCTCGTACCGGCTGGCGAAGGAGGCGTTCCTCGTGGCTCCGGATGCCGAGGGGGTCTACCTGCCGTGTGCCCAGATGCCGACCTTCAAGAATATCGCCCCGCTGGAGAGGGACCTGGGAGTCCCCGTGGTCACAAGTTTCCAAGCCATGCTCTGGCACGTATTCACCATGCTGAGGATTCACGAGCCGATCCAGGGTTACGGCCGCCTGCTTCAGTCGCTGGGCCGCTGACCACCACGGGGAAGGCCTACCGCGCCCGACCGGACAGGAGGATCCGATGGAGGTGCCGATGGAGACGAAGCTCCGGAAGCTCGGCGCCGGCCTGCTCGCCGGCCTGGCGGTCACGGCCGTGCCCCTGGGCCTGACGGGACCGGCATTCGCCGAGCCCCTGCGCATCGCGTACACCGCGACGGCGCTGGTCTACGGCCCGCTCTGGGCAACCCAGGAGGCCGGGCTGTTCAAGAAGTACAACCTGGAGGTGGACAAGCTCCTCTACATCGCGGGGGGCACCCCCTCCACTCAGGCCTTGATCGCGGGGGAAGTGGACCTGTCGTTCACGGCGGCGGGGGCCGTGGTCGCGGCCAACCTGGCGGGATCGGACGTCGTGCTGATCGGCGCCACCATCGATATCCTCCCCTTCGAGGTCTGGGCCGCCCCCACCATCAAGGACCCCTCCCAGCTCAAGGGGACCAAGATGGCGCGCTACATCCTCAAGAAGTGGGGGTTGAAGCCGGTCGGTGACGTGGTCGTTTTCCAGACCGGGGGGATGCCCGAGGTGTTTTCGGCCCTCAGGGGAGGCTCGATCCAGAGCGGCGTCATCGACACGGGGCCCTTCACCCTCCTGGCCCAGAAGGAAGGGCTCGTGCGTTTGGCCGATGTGTCCACCATGGGTCTGGCCTACGTCTTCGGGCCGGTGGCTGCCCGTCAGGCCTTCCTCAGGAGTCGGCCCGACCTGGCAAGCCGCTTCATGAGAGCCTATGTGGAGGGGATCCACCGCTTCAAGACCGACCGGCGCCTGGCGCTGGCGGTGATCGAGAAGTACACCAAGGTCAAGGTCACCCCGGCCACGGAGCAGGTGTACGAGATCTATGCCCACCGGTACATCAAGCGGGTGCCAGAAGCTACCTCCGAGGGGATCCAGACCATACTGGAGGAGATCGCGGCCACCCGTCCCCTCCCCCCGGGGGTCATGCCCCAGCGCTTCGTGGACTCCAGGTTTGCAAGGGAGGTCATCGAGAGCGGCTTCGCGGACGCCCTGTACCGGGGCCGCTGATCCGTCTGGAGAGTGAAGCGGCCCTGGCCTCCTGAATGCGGCCAGCGGCCGGGAGGGACGGTCATGAGGAAGAGGGTGCGAGCCGCGCTGCCGGCGCGGGTCCTGGTTCTCGGGCTCCTGTTGGCCTCGGCGCGACCGGCACCGGGTCTTGCCGCGGAGCCAGCGCTGATCCCGGCGACGGTGGTCTACGGCGTCATCAGCACTGACTCCGTCTATCTCTGGATGGCCCAGGAGAAGGGGATTTTCAAGAAGCATGGCCTGGATGCCAAGCTGACGCACATCCCGACCACTCAGGCCGTCCAGGCCTTGATCGGCGGACAGGTCCAGTTCTCCACCACCGGCCCCCAGGTCCTCGACGCGGCCCTTTCGGGCGCCGATACGGCCTACATCCTCGGGCCCATCAACACCTTCGTCCTCTCCATCTACGGCAGGCCCGAGATCGCCGGGATCAGGGAGCTCAAGGGCAAGACGCTCGGGGCCACCAACAAGGGGACGCCCACTGACGTGGCCGGCCGGCTGGTGCTCAAGCAACACGGGCTCGCTCC
>JACPFL010000088.1 GCA_016183025.1 Deltaproteobacteria bacterium
CGGCGCCCCCTCCGAGGCCGCCTCGCGCGCCTGCCGCATTATAGCGAACTGGCGCAGCTCGCTCCCCTCCTGAGCCACTGCGCCCCGCCGCCCGTCTTGACCCTCTGGCGCGAAGGACCACCGCCGCGCCCCCGGCCGCCCTCGACAATCCCGTCCGGGATGGGCTATACAGAGGACACCCGCGGCCGCCTTCACTCCTCCAAGGCCCAGCGGCCGGGCGATCGGCAGCGCGCGGGACCCTCGGACGGCAGAGGGCCATCGGGTGGGTGGCAGGCGTAGCACCCTTCATGGGAGGCGACGATGAGCCGGCGGCTCGGCGACATGCTCACGGACGACCTGATGGCCCGTTTCGATCCCAAGCAGTTCCCCGCCCTGGCTGACCGGGTCCTGGTCCTGCTCAGCGTGGACGCCGAGGGGCGGCCGCACCCGGCCATGGTGACCCACCGGGAGACCACGGCGAAAGATCCCCGGAACATCCGGCTGGCGCTCTGGAAGGGGAGCAGCACCTGCCGGAACCTGGCGGAGCGCCACGGCTGCACCCTGGTGGTCGTCGATGCCGGGCTCACGTACTACATCAAGGGCCGGGCCGCCGAGCTGCGCCCCGCCATGGACGGGTTACCCTACCTGACGCTGTTCAACCTGGCCGTGGAGGAGGTGCTGGAGGACGTCGAGCCCGAGGAGCCGATCACGTCGGGGATCACGTTCCGGATCAAGGACCGAGAGCAGTACCTCTCCACCGGGGAAGAGATCCTGAAGGCCGCCTTGCTCCCCTGAGCGCCCTGGCCCCGGCCTCGCCCCTCTCTTGACAGCCGCCAATTCATGGACTAGAGTTCCATTCCATGGAACAGTCCATCCGGGTCCTCGATCGGGCCGTGGCGATCGTGGAAGCGCTCGCCGATGCGGGCCGGCCCATCGGCGTCTCCGATCTGAGCGGCCGCGTCGGCCTGAGCAAGGGGACCACCCACCGGCTCGTCACCTGGCTCGAGCGCCACCGCGTGCTGAGCAGGGACGGCGAGCAGCAGAAGTACGGGCTGGGGCCCCGCCTGGTCCGATGGGGACAGGCCTATCTGGGGACCCTCCAGCTCCGCGATGTCGCCCGGCCCGTCATGGAGGCCCTCCACCACGACTGCGGCGAGACCGTGCTCCTCTCGCAGCGCACCGGGGACGTCCAGACCTTCGTCGAGCAGATCACCAGCCGGCACGAGATCAAGACCGTGGGGGAGATCGGACAGGGCGGGCCGCTTTACGCCGGCGCCCTGGGGAAGGCCATGCTGTCAGCGCTCCCGGCGGGGGAACGGGACGCCTACCTCCGGGCCGTCCGCCTTGGACGGATGACGCCGGAGACCATCACCGACCGGCAGGTCCTGCGGGCCGAGCTCGAGCAGGTCCGCCGGCAGGGGTATGCCTTCAGCCGGGGCGAGCGCGTGCGGGGGATCGCCTCCATGGCCGCGCCGATCCTCGACCACCGCGGGACGGTGGTGGGCGCGCTGGCCATCGTCTGCCCGCTGGACCGGTTCGATCGCCGGAAGCAGCCGCGCTTCGCGGACCGGCTCAGGAAGGCGGCCGCGGCCATCTCCGAGCGCCTCGGGCACCTGCCCGCCTCCGCCCCCCGGCCGGCCCTCCTGCGGCCTGCCGCCCGCTCGGGGAGGGCCACCCGGCTCGACGCGAACGGCCGGCTCGGTCGCCCAGCCTCCACGGCCCGGCTCCGCGAGACCAGTGACAGCAGGGGCGACGCACGCGCCCCGGGAAGGAGAGGATGATGGCGAACAGTCACCTGACCAACCTGCGCACAGCCATCGAGTGGCTGAAGAAGCTGGACGAGATCCTGATCACCGACACGGAGGTGGATCCCCACCTGGAGTACGCGGGCATCCAGAAGCGGCTCGACGGGGGACCGGCCCTGCTCTTCGAGAAGGTCAAGGGGTACCCGAACGGGCGCCTGGCCAATAACTTCTACTCCACCATGGAGCGCGTGGCCCGCTTCTTCGAGGTCGAGGACCCGCGCAAGTTCAAGTTCAAGGCCCAGCAGGCGATCCTCCACCCCATCCCGCCCCGCGAGGTGAAGGAAGCCCCCTCCCAGGAGGTGGTCGTCGCGAAGGACCTGGATGTCTGGCAGGTGGTCCCCATGATCTCCCATGCCAGGACCGACCCGGGCCGGACCCTGGGGGGCGGCAACACGCTCGTCACCGGGCAGTACTTCTGGGGGGGCACCCACATCGGCTACAACCGGATGAACTTCCGCGGCAAGGACTTCTCCTCGTTCCAGATCTCCCCGGGCTCTCACATGGACCAGATCGCCACCGCATGGTACCGGAAGGGGCCCATCCCGATGACGATCAACATCGGCGTGCCCCCCGCCTGCACCATGCTGGCCGGCGCCGGCTTCATGTACATGGTCCTGCCGCGCGGGAGCGACGAGCTGGGCGTGGCCGGCGCACTCCAGGGGTTCCCGGTGGACATCGTCAAGGCCAGGACGGTGGACGCCTACGCCATCGCCGAGGCCGAGTACGTGGTCGAGGGGTACCTGGATATGACCCAGAAGGTCTGGGAGAGCCCGATCGCGGAGGCGGAGAACAAGCAGGGGGTGCACCCTTTCCACCCCGAGTGGGCCGGCTACATGGGGAAGGCCTACCGGACCTACAAGTTCCAGGCCACGGCCATCACCCACCGCAAGGACCGGCCCATCTACTACGGGCTCATCGTCCACGGCATGGACGACCACTTCATCGACGTCTCCATGCGCGAGGCCGCCTTCCTGGAGATGGCGGAGCGGATCAGCCCGGGCTTCGTCGTGGACGTGCACATCCCGATGGGGATGACCGACTGGGGCGGTGCCATCTTCCAGGTCCGCAAGCGGCGGGCGCGCGACGAGGGGCTGCAGCGCAACATCCTGTCGGCGGCGCTGTCCATCTCCCTGGGCATGCGGCTGGGGATCGTGGTGGACGAGGACAGTCTGCGAGGGCGGGTTCGGCCAGACTTTCCAGCCGGCCGAGCGCTCCTCGGCCGGGGAGCGGGACTGGACCCAGAGCAACATCCGGTTCTCCGGGGGGATGGCCATCGACGCCACCGTCCCCTTCCGGTACCGGGATGCCTTCGGCCGGGCCCGGTACGAGGTGGAGATGGTGGATCTGCGGAAGTTCTTCACCGAGGACCAGATCGCCAAGGGGAAGTCGTTCCAGTACGGCTACGCCAAGTGGATGGCGGAGCGCGGCATCTGACCGCGCCCGCCGGGATTGCGCGGGGGCGGCCTGCGGAGAGCCGCCCCCGCATCCCTTGAGGGCCCTCCGGCGTGCCCCAGCCCGACTCAGCTCCCGTGCCCGTGCCCATCGCCCTTCCCGGCGAGGCCCCCGACGGTGTGCTCGCGCCCTACCATGTGCTGGACCTCACCGATGACCTGGGCTGCCTCTGCGGGAAGATCCTCGCGGACCTCGGGGCCGACGTGATCAAGGTGGAGCCACCCGGGGGCGATCCCACCCGGAGCATCGGGCCCTACTTCCACGATATCCCCGACCCCGAGAAGAGCCTCTTCTGGTTCGCCCATCACGCGAACAAACGCGGCGTCACACTGAACCTGGAGACGACGACGGGGCAGGAGCTGTTCCGTCGCCTGGCGCGGAGCGCCGACTTCGTCATCGAGTCTTCGCTCCCACGGTTCCTGGAGGGCTACGGGCTGGGCTACGATGGGCTGAGCCGGGTCAACCCCCGCATCATCCTCGTCTCCATCACGCCCTTCGGCCAGAGCGGCCCGTACCGGAAGCTCCGGGCCTCGGACCTGGAGCTGATGGCGATGAGTGGCTGCATGTCGCTGGCCGGGCGGCCGGAGCGGGAGCCGCTGCGGGTCTCCCTCGCCCAGTCGCCCGGGTGGGCGGGGACCACCGCCGCCATGGGCGCGCTCATCGCCCACTACCACCGCGAGCTGACCGGGCAGGGGCAGCACGTGGACGTCTCCGCCCAGGCGAGCCTGCTCTGGGTGATCGCCCACGCGCCCCTCTTCTGGGACCTGAACCGCGAGATCCCCCAGCGGGCCGGAGAGTTCATCTCCGGACGGAGTGTCAGCGGCGCCCTCATGCGCACGATCTGGCCCTGCAAGGACGGCCACATCACCTTCACCATCTACGGCGGCCCGGCCGGGCGGAAGACCAACCAGGCCCTGGCGCAGTGGATGGACAGCGCGGGGATGGCGCCCGAGTGGCTCAAGGCGAAGGACTGGTCTACCTTCGACATCGCGACGGTCTCAGCGGAGGAGATCGCCCGGCTCGAGGCCGCCATCGCCCCGTTCTTCGCGACGCTGACGAAGGCGGAGTTCCTCGAGGGCGTGGTCCGGCGGGACATGCTCGGCTACGCCGTGGCCACAGCGGAGGACATCCTGCAGAACCCCCAGCTCCAGGCCCGGGGATACTTCACCGCGATCGAGCACCCGGAGCTCGGGACCACGCTCCCCTATCCCGGCCCGTTCGCCCGCTTCTCGGCGGGGAGCTGTGCGGTCCGGCGCCGGGCCCCGCTCATCGGCGAACACAATGCGGAGGTGTACGGGAAGGAGCTGGGGCTGAGCACCGAGGAGCTGATCCGGCTCCGGGAGGGCGGGATCATATGAGCACAGCCCCCACCCCGGCCGGCCCGCACGCGCATCAGGCCCGGGCCCCCCAGGCGTTGGCCAGGATCCGCGTAGTCGAGTTCGCCGGGTTCGCCGCAGGACCGGGCGTGACCAAGCACCTGGCCGACCACGGCGCTGAGGTCATCCACGTCGAGTCCCACACCCGTCCCGACGGCTTCCGCACGAACTACCCCCCGTACAAAGACAACAAGCCCGGGCTGAACCGCTCCGGGCTGTTCGCCCTCTGCAACAACAACAAGCTGGGGATCACGCTGAACCTCAAAGCCCCCCAGGGCGTCGAGATCGCCCGTCGGCTGGTGGCCCGGGCCGACATCGTCCTGGAGAACTTCACCCCCGGCACGATGAAGCGGCTGGGCCTGGACTACGACACCCTCCGGCAGGTGAAGCCCGACCTCATCATGATCTCCACCTGCAACCAGGGGCAGACGGGTCCCCTGGCCCATCACCCGGGGTTCGGGACCCACCTCTCGTCCCTCGGGGGCTTCACGAACCTCATCGGCTATCCCGATGGGCCCCCCATGATCCTCTACGGCCCGTACATCGATTTCATCGCCGTGAACTACGGCGTGATCGCCCTGCTGGCGGCCCTGGACTACCGGCGGCGGACCGGACGGGGGCAGTACATCGACCTGGCCCAGCTCGAGGCCGGCATCCACTTCGTCGCGCCGGCCCTGCTGGAGTTCGCCGCCAACGGGCGCGTCGCGCATCGGGTGGGGAATCGCCATCGCTCCGCCGCCCCGCATGGTGCCTACCGCTGCAGGGGCGACGACCGCTGGGTGGCGCTGAGCGTGTTCGGCGATGACGAGTGGCAGCGGCTGTGCCAGGTGGCGGGGCATCCCGAGTGGGCCGCGGACCCGCGGTTCGCGACGATCCTCGCACGCAAGGCGCACGAGGAGGAGCTGGACCGCCTGATCGCCGAGTGGACCGCCGCGATGACGGCCGAGGCGGTCATGCAGCGCCTGCAGGCCGCTGGGGTCCGGGCCGGCGTGGTCAAAAACATGCGGGACATCTGCGAGGACCCCCAGCTCGCCCACCGCGGGGTCTGGGTCGAGGTCGAGCACCCCGAGCTCGGGCGCCACTTCGCCGAGGCCCCCCCCTGGATCCTGTCGCGCACGCCGGGGGAGGTGCGCGCCCATCGGCCGCAAGCGCAAGGGGAGCTGATGTTCTCAGACGAGACGCTGGCGAAGATCCGTGAGGGCGTGGCCCGGGCACCCGACCGCCGGACCGGGCTCTACGTCACCCTCCGGACCATCCAGGAGGAGCTCGGGTTCGTGCCGCCGGAGTCGATCCTGCTCGTGGCCGAGTGGACGAAGAGCCCCCCAGGGGAGGTCCTGTTCGCTGCGACCTTCCTGGGCCGCTTCGATCAGGACCCCCGCGGCAGGCACCTGGTGGCCACCTGCTCGGGGATGTTCTGCTACCTCAGGGGCGGCGGTGACGTGGCGCGGCGCCTGGAGGAAGCTCTACAGGTGGAGGACGGGGGGACCTCCCCCGACGGGAAGGTCACCTACATGAAACAGAACTGTCTGGGCGGCTGCGAGACCGGCCCCACGCTGCTCGTGGACGGGAAGTACCACCAGGGGATGACCCCGCAGAAGGTCGACGCCCTCCTCACCAGCCTCAGCGAGTAGCCCGCTCCCGCCGGCGCCCGTCCCCCGCACGGGCCCTCACGCCTCGGCTCAGCCCGTCGGGGAGCCCGACCCGGAGCCAGTCCACTCACGGGCGCCGCTGGGCCAGGATACCCTGGAGCTGTTCACGCGTGAGGTTGCCGCCGCTCAGGTCGAGGACCACCTTCTTCCCGCGCAGCCGCTCCCGTAGCTGCAGCGCGGCCGCCAGGGCGGCGGCGCCCGCGCCCTCGGCCACCTGGTGCGCCCGCTCCAGGTAGAGCACGATGGCCTCCTCCAGGGCCTCCTCGCTGACCAGGACGAAGTCGTCCAGGTAGCGCCCCATGAGCGCCAGGGTCATCTGGAACCCGAGCCGGGTCGCGAGCCCTTCCGCGAAGGTTCCGGCCGACGGCATCTCGACCACGTGCCCGGCCTGCCACGAGCGAAAGGCGGCCGGAGCCGCCTCCGACTGGACCCCGATCACCTCCACGTGCGGGTTGATCGCCTTGGCGGCGAGGCCGATCCCTGCCGCGCCGCTCCCGCCCCCCACCGGGACGATGATCACCTCCACATCGGGCAGGTCCTCCAGGATTTCCAGCCCGATGGTCCCCACGCCAGCGACGAGCAGCGGCTCGTTGGCCGAGTGGATGTAGCGGTAGCCCCGCTCACGCGCGAGCGCCTCCACGTGCTCCCGGGCCTCGTCGTAGTCCTTCCCGTGGAAGAGCACCTCGGCGCCCATGTCCCGCATCGCCTGGACCTTGTCGGGGTTGGACTCCTCCGGGACCCCGATGACCGCCTTCACGGCGAAGACCTGGGCGGCGTAGGCGACCGACTGCCCGTGGTTGCCGGTGGAGGCGGCGATGACCCCGGCTCGCCGTTCGGCCTCGGTGAGTCGGGCGATCAGGTTGATCCCGCCCCGGACCTTGAAGGCGCCGATGGGCTGGACGTGCTCGTACTTGACGAAGACCTCGCAGCCGACCAGGCGGGAGAGGGCGGCCGAGCGGTGCTGAGGGGTCCGGGGGAGATAGCGGCTGATCACCCGCCGGGCGTCGAGCACGCCCCGGAGGGACAGAAGGGGCTCCGCGAGCCCGGCTGCCGGCCCCGGGCGGCCGGGGCTAGCGCTCATCGCCGCGAGCTAGGAGGCCGCGCACGGAGGGATTCGCACCTGGAGGCTCTGCCGCTTCCGATCGTCCAGGGCCAGCTCGAGGACCTTCTTGGCGCGGGGCGTGAAGGGAATCTCTCCCAACAGCATCACGTTGTCTCCGGTACCGACGATCTTCTCGATCTCCGAGCGCACTCGGCGCAGATCGACCCCCAGGTTCGCGAGAACCTGGGCGGCGACGCCCTCGCCCAAGGCGATCAGACCGAGCAGGATGTGCTCAGTGCCGACGTAGTCGTGATTGAGGCGCTTGGCC
>JACPFL010000089.1 GCA_016183025.1 Deltaproteobacteria bacterium
CCATGCCCGTCTTGACCAGCTCCTCGTGACGGGTCACCTGCGCTTGCTGGGTCAGGACCCGTCCCGCCATCCGCCGCAGGGCCAGGTCGTAGAGCCGGGCGGTCCCGGCGGTGAACGCCGCCTGCTGCTCCTGGCGCAACTCCGCCTGGAGGCGCCGGTGGTCTTCCTTCAGGGCCTCCAGCTTCCGGGACTCCTGGGTCAGGGCCAGGGTGGCCGCCGCCAGCTCCACCTGCGCCCGCTCCTCCAGGAGCTGGCGGTAGCGCAGCAGGGTGGCGAGTCGAAACCGGAAGGCCATGCTCGTGCGCTCCTGTCCTTCAGGCGAACAGCGCCTGCAACCCCCGGACGGACTCCTCGAAGCCCGCCTGGTCGCGGAGGTCCTGCCGGAGGTAGTCGCGCACCCGGTCGATCATCGTGACGGCGTAGTCGATCCGGGGGTTGCTGCCGGTGACGTAGGCCCCGATGTTGATGAGGTCCTCGGCGCTCCGGTACGTGGAGAGGATGCCCACCACGCGCCGGGCCCACTCCTGATGCCTGGGGTCGACCACGTCGATCATCACGCGACTGGTGCTCTGGAGCACGTCGACGGCAGGGTGGTGCCCCTGGTTGGCCAGGTCGCGGGACAGGACGATGTGCCCGTCCACGATGGATCGGACCGAGTCCGCAATGGGGTCGCTCAGGTCGTCGCCCTCGACGAGGACCGTGTACAGCCCGGTGATGCTCCCGCGCCCCGTGAAGGCCCCCGGGCGCTCGAGCAGCTTGGGGAGCAGGGCGAAGACCGACGGCGTATAGCCCTTGGTGGCCGGGGGTTCGCCGATGGAGAGGCCCACCTCGCGCTGGGCCATGGCGAAGCGGGTCACGGAGTCCATCAGGAGCAGGACCTCCTGTCCCTGGCCGCTGAAGTACTCGGCGATGCCGGTGGCCAGGAAGGCCCCCCGCATCCGCACCAGGGGGGGCTCGTCGGAGGTGGCGACCACGACCACGGAGCGGCGCCGCCCCTCCTCGCCCAGGTCCTTCTCCAGGAAGTCCGTGACCTCCCGGCCGCGCTCGCCGATCAGGCCGACCACGTTGACGTCCGCCGCCGTGTACCGGGCCATCATCCCGAGCAGCACGCTCTTGCCCACGCCGCTCCCCGACAGGACCGCGAGCCGCTGGCCGCGCCCGCAGGTGAGCAGCCCGTTGATGGCGCGGATCCCCAGGTCCAGGGGCTCGGCGATCCGCCGGCGATGCAGGGGATTGACCGGCGAGCTGTAGATCGGAACCTCGGCCTCCCAGGGGATGGGGCCCTGGCCGTCGATCGGCTCGCCGAGGCCGTTCACCACGCGGCCCAGCAGCCCCCGCCCCGCGCGGAGCATGGCCTGGGAATCCCGGGCGACGATGGGACAGCCTGGGGCGATGCCGCGCAGGTCGGCCAGCGGCATGAGCAGGACCTTCCCCTCGCGGAACCCGACCACCTCGCTCCGCACGGGGCCGTGCCCGTCTTTCGGGTAGATCTCGCAGATGCCCCCCACCGAGGTCCCTGGCCCGTGCCCCTCGATCACCAGCCCCACCACCTGCGTCACCTTCCCGTGGACCCGGATGGGGACGACCTCCCCCATGCGGGAGCGCAGGCGCTTGAGGTCCGGCGCGGCAACCATGCTCCTCCCCTACTCGCCCCGCAGCCCGCGGCGGATCTCCCGGAGCTGGCTCTCGATCCGCGCGTCCACCTCGCCGAACTTCGTCTCCACGACGCACCCGCCGCGGAGCAGCGACTCGTCCGGCTCGAACGTGACGGTGCGGATCCCCTCCATGACCCCCATGAGGTCAGGCCGGCACTCCTGGGCGAAGGCGAGGTCGGAGGGGTGGACCTTGATCTTCAGGCTCCCCCGGTCCACGGCCTGCCGGACGGCCGCCCGCATGATCTCCCGGAGGACCTCGGGGTGCTGCGTGACCTCCGAGACGATGACCTTGGCGGCGATCGCCAGGGCCAGGTCCAACAGGTCCTCCTCCGCCCCCGTGATGAGCTCCTCCCGCAGCCGGCTCAGCTCCTGGACCAGCCCCATGAAGTTCCGGAGCACCGGCTCGAGCTTCTTCTTGCCCTGCTCCAGGCCGGCCCGCTCACCCTGCTGGAACCCCTGCTCGAAGGCCTCGCGCTCGATCCGGGCGGCCCGTTCGCGGGCCTGCGCCTCCACCTCCGCTCGCCGGGCCGTGATCCAGCTCTCCAGGTCCTGCACCCGGTCCTGGGTCTCGGTGAGCAGCAGGGTCGGGATGAACCCGGCCGCGGGCTCGGCGGACGACACCGGGCGCAGGGCCACCGGGGGACCCTCGGGGATCTCGAAGGGGCGGATCGCCTCGTGCCCCGGCTCGTCCGCCTTGATGACGCTAGACAACAATGTCCCCCCCGCCCCGGCCGGCCAGGATGATCTTCCCCTCGTCCTCGAGCTTCTTGGCGACCTTGAGGATCGCCTTCTGCGCCTTCTCGACGTCTGACAGGCGCACGGGGCCCAGGGCCTCCAGGTCCTCGGTGATCATCTGGGCGGCCCGCTCGGACATGTTCTTGAGGATCTTGTCCTTGACCGGCTCGCTGGCCGTCTTCAGGGCCAGCACCAGCTCGTTGTTGGGGACCTCCTTCAGGATCTGCTGCATCCCCCGGTCGTCCACGAGGACGAGGTCATCGAAGGTGAACATGAGCTGGCGGATGTTGGAGGCCATCTCGGGGTTCGCCTCCTCGATCCGGCTGAGGATGTGCAGCTCCGTGGACTTGTTGAGCTGGTTCAGCATCTCGGCCACGGCGTCCAGCCCGCGGATGTCCGCGCCCTTGCTCGGGGCCGCGGCCTGCAGCTCATGCTGGATGATCTCGTCGATCTCCTTGATGACGCCCGGGGGGACGTTCTCCAGGCAGGCCATGCGCATGGCGACGTCCGCCTGGATCTCCTCGGGGAGGAGCGTCAGGACGGCGCCGGCCTGGAGCGGGTCCAGGTGCGCCAGGACCACGGCGATGGTCTGGGGGTGCTCGGCCTTGAGGAAGTTGGCGATGGTCTTGTTATCGAGGAACTTCAGGGCGCTGAAGCTGGCCTCCTCCGTGGGCTTGCGCAGGTGGTCCATGATCCAGGCGGTCTTGCCCGGGCCCAGGGCCTTGGACAGGACCTTCTGCAGGTAGTCCTCGACCGGCCCGGTGTGCCCGCCGCCCGCGGCGGTGCGGTAGAACTCCTCGGTGACCTTGCCCATCGTCTCGGGCGAGACGCCTCCGAGGTCCGC
>JACPFL010000098.1 GCA_016183025.1 Deltaproteobacteria bacterium
ATTGGTGGTCCCAACGGGACTCGAACCCGTGTTTTCGCCTTGAGAGGGCGATGTCCTAGGCCACTAGACGATGGGACCGCTGGCCTACTGTCGCGAACGCGATCGTCGTGATGGCTGGGGAGCGAGGATTCGAACCTCGGCAAGCAGATCCAGAGTCTGCTGTCCTGCCGCTAGACGACTCCCCAGCGGACTGCCTTACGGTAACGGAATTCCTGCGTAGCGTCAAGCACGGACCGAGACGGAAGCGAGTGAAGTGGGGGTCGGCGACTGGCCGGGCAAGCTGGCGCGCTAGGCGTGGCCGTCCCTGATCCACCGGATGGCCCGGCGCAGGCGTGACAGGGTCGGCTCCCGCCCCAGCGCCTCGATCACCTCGAAGATCCCGGGGCTCACGGTTCGGCCGGTGAGGGCCACGCGCACCGGCTGGGCCACCTCCCCGAGCTTCAGTCCCCGCTCCGCCATGAGCTGCTCGAAGGCGGCCTGGATCGTCGCCGCCTGGAAGGGCTCGGCCCGCGACAGGCTGGCCACGAGCCCCTCGAAGGTCGGGATGACCTCGGCCTTCAGGAACTTCTTGGCGGCGCCGGGCTCGTAGGTGACCTCGTCCAGGTAGTAGACCACGGCCTGGTCCGCCAGCTCCACGAGCGTCCGGCTCCGCTCCCGCAGGCCCCGGAGGATCCGCTCGAGCCGCGCGCCGGCCTCCGCCCGCCCGCCCCTGGCCTGCAGGAAGGGGAGCAGCAGGCGGGCAAGCTCCGGCGGCGGCATCTCGCGCAGGTAGTGGGCGTTCAGCCACAGCAGCTTCTCGGCATTGAAGACCGCGGCGGACTTGCCCACGTTCTCCAGCGTGAACTGCTCGACCATCTCCTGGACGCTGAAGATCTCCTGGTCCCCGTGGGACCAGCCGAGACGCACCAGATAGTTCACCAGGGCCGCCGGCAGGTAGCCGAGCTCCCGGTACGCCTGCACCGAGGTGGCGCCGTGGCGCTTGCTCAGCTTGGCCTTGTCCGGGCCCAGGATCATGGAGACGTGGGCGAACCGGGGCTGGGGGAGGCCCAGGGCCTCGTACAGCAGGATCTGCTTCGGGGTGTTGTTCAGGTGCTCGTCGCCCCGGATGACGTGCGTGATCCCCATCGCCGCGTCGTCCACCACGGCGGAAAAGTTGTAGGTGGGGAGCCCGTCGCTCCGGACGATGATCAGGTCATCCAGCTCGGCGTGGTCGAAGGCCACCGGGCCCTTGATGAGGTCCTGCACGATCGTGCTGCCGAGGGTCGGGGCCCGGAAGCGGAGCGCCGGAGCCCGCCCCGGCACCGGCCCTGTGCGCTCCCGGCAGCGGCCGGCGTACCGGGGCTTGCGGCCCGCGGCCAGGGCCTCGCGGCGCATGGCCTCCAGCTCCTCCGGCGTGCAGTAGCACCGGTAGGCCTGCCCCGTCGCCAGCAGCCGGTCGGCGGCCTCCTGGTAGAGCGGGAGGCGGTCGGTCTGGAAGATGGGCCCCTCGTCCCAGTGCAGCCCCAGCCAGCTCAGCGCCTCGACGATGGCGTCGATGGAGGCCTTTGTCGAGCGGACGGCGTCCGTGTCCTCGACCCGCAGGATGAACGTCCCGCCATGGTGGCGGGCGAAGAGCCAGTTGAACAGCGCCGTGCGCGCGCCGCCGATGTGCAGGTACCCGGTGGGGCTCGGGGCGAACCGGCACCGCACTGCGCCCTTCATCGGATCACCAGGCCGGCGTACCCGACCACGCTGGCGCGGTCCCCGCCGGCGTCGCCCGACGTGGCGTAGGCGACGAGCTCGGCCTCCCTGGCCCCCAGGGCCCGCCACGCCTCGAGGGCGAGAGCCGTGGCGTACAGGCCGCACATCGAGATGTCATGGGCCGCGGCCGTCTCCAGGAGCCCCCCGGGGTCCAACATCCGAATCCGATCGATGGCCAGGGCATCCTTGGCCATGGCCTGCTCGTGCGGCTCGTAGTGCGTCAAGTCGGTGCTCGCCACCAGGAGCACCGGCTCCGGGGCCTCCCGGATGACCTGCGCAACGGCCCGGCCCGCTTCGGCGCACGCCGCGAGGCGCAGGTGGGCGACGGTCACGGGGACGATCTCCACCCGGGGGTTTCGGTGCTGCAGGAACGGCACCTCCACTTCCAGGGAATGCTCGTCGGCATGGGGTCGGGGATCCTCCTGGAAGAGGGACGAGGCCCTGAGCAGCGCGGCCGCGAGGGACTCGTTGATGGGGACCGCCCCCAGGGGCATCTCCCAGGTGCCCCGGCCCATCACGGCCAGCGGGTGTCCCCCGCCCCGGTGGTTCGGCCCCACCAGGAGCACCTGCCTTGGAATGGCGACGCGCCCGAAGGCCTCCCCGGCGACCCGTCCCGAGTAGCGGTAGCCGGCATGGGGGACCACCAGGCCGAGGGCTGGCTCGCCTGGCGCCGTGCCCGGGCAGAGTGCTCTGAGGGTCTCCGTCAGGCTGGCGGAGTCCTTGGGATAGAAGAAGCCCGCAACCGCCGGTGCCCGCCCCACGTCCGTTCTCGCCTCGATACGGCGCGCTCGCCATCTCTGTCACGGTTATAACATAGAGGGGGTCCCTACCGGCAAGGCTCTGGGAGCCGCGTCGCCCCGGTGCCGGGCGTTCCAGGTGGATGGGGTGGTGGAGTGCGGGATGAGGCCCGTCAAGTCGGGATAAGCCTGCGCCGGAACGTGGTTTTACCTTGACAGCCTTGCGGACGTTTCACTATAGTACATCGTCAACGGCGCGTCGTTGGCGAGCGGGCCGACCTGGGAGTGCTCAGGGACTCGGGCCCGGGGTTGCTCTTTGAGGGGGGAGGGGTGATCGTGAAGGTCAAGGTCGAGGATATCTCCCCCCGTGGGCTGTCTCTGGATTACCTGGAGGAGGTGGGGGAGCTGAACAGCACCCTCACCCGGTCTGACCCCCTGGCGGCCCAGCTCCCAGATCGGCTCCGGGTCACCTGCACCCTGTCCAAGGTCCGAAGGCTCGTCCGGCTCTCCGGGGCCCTCCAGGGGACGATCGAGCATGCCTGTGCGCGATGTCTGAGGCGCTTTCAGATACCCCTGGAGCTGGCCTTCCAGCTCTCCCTCCAGCCCGCTGACGAGGGGCCGCACGACGGCCACGCGGTGGAGCTGGCGCCCGACGATTTCGAGTTCGGCACCTACCGGGATGACGAGGTGGACATCACGGCCATGGTCTGTGAGCAGGTGATGCTGGTGCTGCCGTATCGGGCCTTGTGCCGGGAGGGGTGCCGCGGGCTGTGCCCGACCTGCGGAGCGGACCTCAACGAGGGGGCCTGTGGGTGTGTCGCCCCTCAGACCGGCGGGAAGTTCGTATCGCTGCGCGGCCTGAAGGTGAATCGCTGACGGTGAGACGATAAGGAAGGAGCCCCTGCAATGCCCAACCCCAAACGGCGGCGGTCCAACTCCTTGCAGGGCCGGATGCGCGCCCACAAGAAGCTGGAGCCGCCTGCCTTTCATGCCTGCCCCCAATGCGGGGAGCCCAGGCTCTCCCATCGCGCCTGCCCGCACTGCGGCACCTACCGGGGCAGGGAAATCCTGAGGACGGAAGAGGCCAAGTGAGGACTCTCCCGCGGGGGAGGGTGAGGCGACGTCGATGAGGGTGGCCGTGGATGCCATGGGCGGCGACTTCGCCCCTCGTGTGGAGGTCGAGGGCGCGCTCATGGCTGCGCGGGAGTACGGGGTCGAGGTGATCCTGGTGGGGGACCGGGAGCGGATCCGCGCGGAGCTGGCCCGCCACCACGTGGGTGGCCTCCCGGTCACGATCCACCACGCCTCCGAGGTGGTGGAGATGCAGGAGTCCCCCGCCGTCGCCCTGCGCCGGAAGCGGGACTCCTCCATCCGGGTGGCCTTCGACCTGGTGCGCGAGGGGCGGGCCGACGCCGTGGTGAGCGCCGGGAACTCGGGGGCCGCTCTGGCCGTCGGCGTCCGGGTGCTGAAGATCCTCCAGGGGGTAGAGCGGCCGGCCATCGCCACCACGCTGCCCAACCTCCAGGGGTTCTCCATCCTGGTGGACGCCGGGGCGAACGTGGACTGCAAGCCCCTGCACCTGATCCACTTCGCCATCATGGGCAGCGTGGACCCCCGGGTGGGCCTCCTCTCCAACGGGAGTGAGGAGACGAAGGGGAACGAGCTGACGCGGGTGGCCCACTCCCTGCTCAAGAGCGTGCCGATCAACTACGTGGGGTACGTCGAGGGGCGGGACATCTATCGCGGGGACGTGGACGTGGTCGTCTGCGACGGCTTCGTGGGCAACATCGCCCTGAAGCTGAGCGAGGGGCTCGCCGAGGCGATCACGACCATGCTGCGCACGGAGATCGGCAGGAGCCTCCGGGCGAAGCTCGGCTACCTCCTGATCAAGGGGGCTTTCGACAAGCTCCGGAAGAAGGTGGACTATTCGGAGTACGGGGGGGCGCCGTTGCTCGGCATCAACGGCGTGGGGATGATCAGCCACGGCAGCTCCCCGCCCAAGGCGATCAAGAATGCGATCCGCTCGGCCCGGGAGCTGGCCGAGCTAGGGCTGAACGTGCACCTCGAAGAGCACCTGAAGAGCATCCAGCACCTCGAGGTTCCGGGACTGAAGGACTCAGCCAGGGCCTGGGAGCAGGCGCGGGAGCGGCGGCTGGAGTAGGCGCAGGCGGCGGCCGGCCCAGAAGGAGGAGCATGGTCAGGGCGCGGATCGTGGGGACGGGGGCCTATGTGCCCGAGCGCGTGATCACGAACTACGATCTGGAGAAGATGGTCTCGACCAGCGACGAGTGGATCGTGACCCGGACCGGCATCCGGGAGCGGCGGGTGGTCTTCCCCGACCAGGCCACCTCGGACCTGGCCGTGGAGGCCTCGCGGCGCGCGCTGGAGGCAGCCGGGGTCGGGGCGGCGGACCTCGACCTCATCATCGTCGCCACCCTCACGCCCGACATGTGGGTCCCCTCGACCGCGTGCGTGCTGCAGGCGAAGCTCGGGGCCAAGAAGGCGTGGGGCTTCGACCTGAACGCCGCCTGCTCGGGATTCGTCTACGGGCTGTGGGTGGTGGACCAGTTCATCCGGGCGGGCGGCGCCCGCCGGGTGCTGCTGGTGGGCGCCGAGGTCCTCTCCAAGATCGTGGACTGGGAGGACCGCAACACCTGCGTCCTCTTCGCCGATGGCGCCGGCGCGGTCGTGATCGTCCCCGAGGACGGGGAGCGCGGGCTGCTGGGAGCCCGGATGCGCTCGGACGGCGAAGGGTGGCGCATGGTGTACATGCCCGGCGGGGGGACGGCCATCCCGCCGAGCCACGAGAGCCTCGACGGGCGCTACCACTACCTCAAGATGAACGGCAACGAGCTGTTCAAGGTCGCTGTGCGCGCGATGGAGGAGGTGGCCCGGGTGGTCCTGGCCGACTGCGGGATCCGTGCCGAGGAGCTGGACCTGTTCGTCCCCCACCAGGCCAACCTCCGGATCATCCAGGCCACGGCCAAGCGGCTCAACATCCCCGACGAGAAGATCTACGTGAACATTGATCGCTACGGCAATACCTCCGCCGCGTCGGTGCCGCTGGCCCTGGACGAGGCTCACCGCCAGGCGCTCGTCCGGCCCGGGGACCTGGTGCTCATGGATGCCTTTGGCGGCGGGCTGACCTGGGGGGCCGCCCTCGTCCGGTGGTAGGGGACGCGCGGCGGCGGGAAGCGCGGGGACGATGACGGGGCTCGCGTACCTGTTCCCCGGCCAGGGATCGCAGTATGTCGGCATGGGCCGGGCGCTCTGCGAGGCCATGCCTGAGGCGCGGGCGACCTTCGGCGAGGCCAGCGAGGTCCTGGGGTTGGACCTGGCCGCGCTCTGCTACGAAGGGCCCGAGGAGTTCCTGGCCCTGACCGCCAACGTGCAGCCGGCCATCCTCACGGTGAGCGTGGCGGTGGCCCGGACCCTGGAGGCGCGTGGGGCCCGCCGGCCCGTGCTGGTGGCCGGGCACAGCCTGGGCGAATACTCCGCCCTGGTCTGCGCCGGGGCGCTGGCCTTCCGGGATGCGGTCCGCCTGGTGCGCCGGCGGGGCGAGTTCATGCAGGAAACGATCCCGGCTGGCGAGGGCGCCATGGCGGCGATTCTCGGTTTGGAGCCGTCTGAGGTCGAGGCCCTCTGCCACGAGGTGGCCAAGGGTGAGGTGGTGAGCTGCGCGAACTATAATAGTCCGGGGCAGGTGGTCGTCTCCGGGCACCGGGAGGCGGTCGGGCGGGCCGTGGCGGCGGCCCGGGCCCGGGGGGCGAGGAGGGCCGTGCCGCTGCCGGTGAGCGCCCCTTTTCACTGCGCGCTGATGGCGCCTGCGGCGGCGCGCCTGCAGGCCGAGCTGGATCGGGTGGAGATCCACCAGCCGGCCGTCCCGGTGGTGACCAACGTCGAGGCCGAGCCCACGCAGGACCCGGCCCGGATTCGGGACCTGCTCGTCAGCCAGGTGGTCTGCCCGGTCCGGTGGGACGCGTCGCTCCGGCGGATGGCGGCAGCCGGGGTGACGCTCTTCGCTGAGGTCGGCCCGGGGAAGGTCCTGGCCGGGCTGGTGAGGCGGACCTTGGATGGGATTCCCTGTGTGAACGTAGAGGATCCCTCGGGGCTGGCGGCGCTGGGCGCGTGAACCCCGATGGACGAGGTGATGGGGCCGCAGCTGCAGGGGCGGGTGGCGCTGGTGACGGGCGCCACCCGGGGGATCGGGGAGGCGATCGCCCGGGAACTGGCCAGGCAGGGGGCAGACATCGCGGTGGTCGGCCGGGACCGGACGCGCGCCGAACAGGTGGCAGGGGAGATTCAGGTGCTGGGCCGCAAGGCCATCCCGCTGACGGCCGACGTGGCCCGCTTCGACGACGCGGATCGGGTGGTCAACGCGGTGGTCGAGCAGCTCGGGAGCCTGGACATCCTGGTCAACAACGCCGGGATCACCAGGGACGGGCTCCTGGTCCGGATGAAGGAGGAGGACTGGGACGAAGTCCTCGCCGTCAACCTCAAGGGGACG
>JACPFL010000099.1 GCA_016183025.1 Deltaproteobacteria bacterium
GACGTCACGAACGTGGACGCCGCGGCCACGGCGTACACGTCCGGGGCGGCGGGGAACATCGACAGCGACTCGACGGTGGACCGCTGGAACTACTACGACAGCCGGACGCTGTCCAACACGCAGGACGACGTCGCGAACTAACCGGGTGGGGTGGGCGCGAGGGGAGTCGGTGGGGCTCCCCTCGCGCGTGCTCCGCAGCCGCGTGACCATTGCTTCGGCGCCCGCCCTGCGGGGCGGGTGGCCGCCTCTCCCAGGGCCCCCCTGAGCGGGGACCACTCCTTCGTCCAACGCCCTCAGATTTGAGCTCACGGGTTCCGCCCAGGCCCCGTTCCGGGAAGCGGAGCGACAGCCTGGGGCGCGGGTCCGATTGACAGGGTGGGGGGGTCTCCTATAAGGTCGCTGCTGCGAGCGCGCTGGCGGTGGTGCAGGAGGCCGATGGCGGCGCGCGGGGTCGCGGCGGCAGGGGAGGGCTCCATGAAGGCCTGGGTGACACATGGGTTCAACGACATGCGGCTGGAGGACGTGACGGCCCCGGTCTGCAGGCCGGGGTGGGCCGTGGTGAAGACGAGGGTTGTGCAGGCGGCCATCACCGAGGTCCAGCTCTTCAGGGGCGAGCGCTCCAACGGGTACGACCTTATCAAGAAACGCCTGGCGGATGAGGGGCCCCTGCAGCTCTTCGGCCATGAGTTCAGCGCCGAGATCGTCGAGCTTCAGGATGATGGGCAGAGGGGGCTCGCGGTGGGCGACCGCGTGACGGCGATGCACACCCGCCTGGGCACCATCGGGCGCCACTTCCCGGGGTGTTTCGCGGAACTCGCGGCGGTCCCCCTCGACGCCCTGGCGAAGATGCCGGACGGGGTCAGCGACTGGGAGGCAGCGGCGCTCCAGCCGTTGAGCAGCTGCGTCGGGATCATCCGCCAGCTCGGCATCACCCTGGGCGACACCGTGGTGATCCTCGGGCAGGGTGTGATGGGACTGAACTGCACGCAGCTGGCGAAGGCGGCCGGGGCGGACACGGTGATCGGCGTGGACCGGCGACAGGATCTGCTCGACCTCGCGTCCCGCCTGGGCGCCGATCACACGGTGAACGCGTCGGTCCAGGACACGGTCAAGACGGTCATGGACCTCACCGGGGGGAAGGGCGCGCCGTTCGTGATCGAGGCGGCGAGCGGCAGCCCGAAGGTCGGCCTGTCAGGGGGGTCCACGGTATCGGACGGGGTGGCCGTCGCGGCCAAGGGGGGCCGGATCTTCAGCATCCCGCATTTCGACGCGCCGGTGACGCTGGACTTCAACGTCCTCCGGGCCAAGGGGATCACCTACATGTTCCCTCAGGAGCTCGCCGGCAGGTGGGAGGCGACCCTCGCGGCCCGGTTGGTCGTCCAGCGGCGCGTCCAGGTGGAGCCGATGCTCACGCACAAGCTCGGGGGGATCGAGCGGGTTCTCGAGGCGATGGAGATGACCGCGAACAAAGCCAAGTACGGGGTATTGAACCCGGTCCAGGTGCGGATCGCGACCTAGGGGGAGGAAGGCACGATGCGGGGGATGCAGGTGATCGATGCGGACGGGCACGTGCGGGACCGGGAGAGCGACATCCGGCCGAATATCGAGCTGCCGTACCGGAACCGCCGGGGCTCGCTGGTGCCTGGCGACGAGTGGGACTCCAGCATGTACGGGCGGCTCGGGATGGACATCCACGACGTGCCCACGCGGCTCCGGGACATGGACCAGGAGGGGATCGATGTCTCGGTGCTGTTCCCGACCGTGAGCTTCTCGGTCTCCCGCCTGCCGGAGCGGGACTACGCGGCGGCTTACTGCCGGGGCTACAACAACTGGATCGCGGGCGTGTGCCGGGAGAGTCCTCGGCTCAAGGGGGTCGGGCTCGTTCCGTTCCAGCACGTCCCGGCTGCCGTGGCCGAGGTCACGCGGGCGATCACCGAGCTCGGCCTGTCGGGGATCGCGGTGGGCGCATTCGGGCTGAAGGAACACCTGGGGTCCGAAACGTTCTGGCCCATCTACGAGGAGATCCAGCGGCTGAACGTCCCGCTCCTGATCCACAACTCGCGACAGGGGCCGGCCGGCGACAACCGGTTCGACACGTTCCTCTTCAAGCATACGGTGGGGCGCCCGGTGGAGACGCTGATCGATTGCGCGGCGCTGGTGTACGGCGGCGTCCCCGAGAAATTTCCCCGGCTACGGGTCGCGTTCCTGGAGTGCGGTGTGGGCTGGGTCCCCTACTGGATGGAGCGGATGGACGAGGAGTACGAGAAGCGGCAGGAGGAGGCGCCGCTGCTGAAGGCGAAGCCGAGCGAGTACATGACCAGCGGCAACTGGTTCTACGCCTGTGAGCCCGAGGAGGGGACGCTTCCGTACGCCATCGACCGGCTCGGCGAGGACGTCGTGGTCTTCGCCTCGGACTACCCGCATTGGGACGGCATGTTCCCGTACGTCGTCTCCACGATCCGGGAGCGAAAGGACCTCTCGGACTCGATCAAGCGGAAGATCCTCGGCGGGAATGCCGTCCGGCTCTACGGCTGGTCGGGCTAGGGTGGGGGACGCAGGCCGCCGCAGCCATCAGGTGGAATCTGAGGGAGGGGACCGATGAAGGACCTGCGGGACTTCCTGGAGAAGGCGGAGAAGGCCGGAGCGCTGCTGCGGGTCGCCCGGGAGACCGATCCGCTGACCGAGATGGGGGTCCTCTTCGGGGAGACCGAGCACCCCCTGCTCTTCGAGCGGGTGCGCGGCTACCCGGACTGGCAGGTCTGCGGGGAGCTGGTCACGACGCGGGCGTCGCAGGCGCTGGCCCTGCACGTCGACGCGGCCCAGGTGGTGGCGGAGCTGGCCCGCCGGATGCAGCAGGGGACCGTGCCGGGCCGGGTGGTGGCGACGGGGCCGGTCAAGGAGCGCGTGCTCACCGGGCTCGACGTGGACCTGCGGGCGTTGCCGGTCGTGGTGCACTCCCAGGAGGACGGGGGGCCGTACATCGGCTCCGGGATGTGCGTGACGAAGGACCCCGATACCGGGATCCAGAACGTCGCGATGCTCCGGCTGCAGATCCAGGACCGGGCGCGGACCGGGACGGCCTTCGCCCCGCGCCATTCGTGGATGCACTACCGCAAGTACGAGGCCCGGGGAGAGCCGATGCCGATGGCCGTGGTCATCGGCCACCACCCGCTCCTGGACGTGGCCACGAACAGCAGCGTCCCCTACGGCGTGGACGAGTTCCAGGTGGCCGGGGCACTGCTGGGGGAGCCGGTCGAGATGGTTCCGTGCGAGACGGTGGACCTGCTGGTCCCCGCCCACGCGGAGATCGTCATCGAGGGGGTCGTCCCGCCCGGCGTGCGCGAGGAGGAGGGCCCCTTCGGCGAGTTCCAGTGCTACTACCTCACGCGGAAGCGCCAGTGCCCGGTCTTCGAGGTCCGGGCGGTGACCATGCGGCGCGACGCGCTGTACCGGCACGTCCAGGCCACGCCGTCCACGGTCGAGCACCAGGCGCTGGTCTCCCTGCCGATGGAGGCCCACCTCTGGCAGCGCATCCGGGACGTGGACGGGTTCATCGATCTCAAGGACATCCACGTGCCTCCCTGGGGCGCCTGCTTCCTGGTGCTGATCAAGTTCACTCCCCACCTGGAGGAGCAGGCGAAGAGCGTGCTGCTGGCGGCCTTGTCCAGTTCGTACGTCCACCCGAAGATCGCGATCGCCCTGGACGACGACATCGATCTGACCGACCCGCGGGACGTCTTCTGGGCGGTGGCCACGCGAGTGGATCCGTCCCGTGACCTGATCCAGGTGCCCCATGCCCGGATCCATCCGCTGGACCCTTCGGGCCGCCTTGTCACGGCGCCCGGGGCGGGGCACCAGCGGGTGGGAGGGAAGCTCGGGATCGACGCGACCAAGCCGCCAACCTGCCGTCCGAAGGATCGGGAGGAGTTCGAACGGGTTCGCCCCATGGGGTATGGCCGGATCGCGCTCCAGGAGGTGCTGGGGGCCCTGGCCGGGCTGGGAGGGAGCAGATGAGACGCACGCTGATCGTCCTGGCTGCAACCCTGCTGCTGGGCGTGGGGTCTCCTCCTGTCGGCGCCCAGGAGCTGGTCGTCGGGTACAACGTGATCGCCGCCACCGTGGCCCAGCTCTGGGTGACGCACGGGGCAGGCGTGTTCCAGCGCCATGGGCTCAAAGTCAATCTCGTCTTCGTCCAGGGGGGGACGCGGACGACCCAGGCCCTGCTCGCCGGCGACCTCGCCGTCGCCCATGTGGCCTCCCCGTCCGTCATCACCAGCGTGGCCCAGGGCGCTCAGGTGGTGTTCATCACGGGGATGTACCGGACGCTCCCCTACGTGATCTACGGGGCGGCCGGCGTCGCCGGCCCCGCGCAGCTCCGGGGGAAGCAGGTGGGGATCACCTCCTTCGGAGACCTGTCCGAGTTCGGGATGCGCTACGGCCTGAGAGTGCTGGGCCTGGACCCGGACAAGGACGTGACCATCGTCCAGGTGGGCGGGGTCCCGTTGCGGCTGGCGGCTCTGCAGACCGGCCGGATCGGGGCCGCGGTGCTGATCCCGCCGTTCACCCTGATGGCCCGGAAGCTCGGCCTGCCGCTCCTCGTGGACCTGATCGGGAAGGTGGAGTTCGCGGGGAGCGCCCATGCGGTCCGCCGTGCCGACCTGGCGCGACGGCGGGACACCTTCCAGCGGTTCGTGGACGCGGTCATCGAGGGGAACCGCTACTTCAAGGCGCGCAAGCAGGAGAGCGTGCAGATCATGGCGCGCTACCTGCGGGGCGCGGACTCCGAGTCGCTGGAGGAGAGCTACGAGGCGTACGCGAAGCGGATCATGGCGGATCCTCCGCTGCCCTCGCCCACCGCCTTCCAGAACGCGATCGACTACGTCGCGCGGGACTTCCCCCAGGCGGCCAGACTGCGGCCAGCCGACCTGTTCGACAGCTCCCTGGTGGAGGCTGCGCTCACGCGCCTGCAGCCCATGCGCTGAGGTGGACCCAGATGGGACTCCGACACCTCTCGTTGAAGACCGGTGACCTCAAGGCCACCGAACGGTTCTACGCCGGACTGCTCGGGCTCAAGATCCCCTTCCGCCACCGCGGCATGCTGTTCCTCCGGAGCCCGGGGGAGGAGGACGTCCTCGATTTCTGCCAGGTCTCGGAGCCCTTCGATCCGAAGGCCGGGGGGCTGGACCACTTCGGCCTTCACGTGGACCGCCAACGCTTCCACGACCTCCGCGAGAAGCTCAAGGCGGAAGGGGTGAAGGTGGTGGGGCGGCGCGGCCGCTGGGCGGTGTACGTCAAGGACCCCAACGGCTACACGGTCGAGCTCTACGCCGACTGATAGGCCCCTCTATGGGCACCGGGCTGGACTGGGCGCTGCTGCTCGGGCGGATGCTGGTGGGCGGGCTCTTTTTCCTGCGCGGGGTGCTGGCGCTTGGCGGAAGGCGGCTGGGCGGCGTAAAGGGGATCGCGCAGAGCTTCGCCAGCTATGATCTCCCGTTCCCGGGGCTGTCGGCCTGGGTGGTTGTGCTGGTCGAGCTCGTGGCCGGGCCGGCCCTCGTACTGGGGTTGCTGACCCAGCCAGCCGCGGCCCTGCTGATCATCCAGATGGCAGTCGCAACCTGGGTCTCCATCACCAAGATCGGCAAGCCGCTCCTGACGCATGGGCGGCCGGGATTCGAGCTAGAACTCCTGTTTCTGGCCCTGCTCCTCGCCTTCCTGCTCGCAGGCGGGGGTGGCCTCTCGCTGGACCGCGCCCTCCTGGGATAGCGGGCCGCGGCCCCCGCCCTCCGCGGCGCGTCGTGTCGGCGATTGCGGCAGCTACTGGAAGCTCAACTCCCTGGGCATCTCGCTGAACAGCTCCTCGAGATGGCGCAGGGCCTCCGGTTCGAGGAGCCCGTACTCGGCGCTCTTGCGGATGGCCAGGCGGGTATTGTCCAGGGTCCTCTCGTTCCACTGGTTGGGGTACATGGGCGGCAGGCGGCGGGCGGCCAGCTCCTTCTCCCGGTCGTTCGTGTACCCCAGGACCTCCCGCGAGACCTCGACCGCCCGGAGGGGGTTGGTCCGGATCTCGCGAATGGCCGCGGTGATCGTCCGGGCCAGGCGTCTGGCCCGGTCTGGGTTGGCACGGATCCACTCCTCGTGGGCTGCGAGCGCGACGGAGAGCAGGTAATCTCCGCCGGTGACCTCCTTCCAGAGATCCTCGAGCGTCTGCATCTCCCTGAAGGTCCCGGCGGCCATCATCCGGATCGTGTTCTGGTCAAACTGGACAACGGCATCGAGTTCGCGCTTCTGCAGGAGACCCTGCAGGACCTGAGGGGCGCCGAGGACGAGGCGAAAGTCCTTCTCGATGTCAATCCCCTTCATCCTGGCGACCAGGGCCAGGCTCGAATACACCCCGCTCACCCGCGGGAGGGTCCCCACCTTCTTCCCTTTCAGCTCGTCGACGGTCCGGTAGGGGGCATTCGCGGAGGTGATGATCCCGAAATGGCTCGTGAGCATGGGGGCCAGGAGCCTCACCCGGCTCCCCTTGGCATTGGCCCTGAGGGCCGGGATGATCCCCACGAACCCCGCGTCCACCTTCTTGAACAGGAACGCGTTGATCCCTTCCGTGGGCGTGAAGAACTTGAGGTCGAGGTCGAGCCCGTTCTGCTCGTCGAGCCTGTTCACCTTCGCGATGTGAGTGATGAAGCCGATCGTTCCGAGCTTGACGCTCGCAAAGGTGACTTTCTCAAGAGCCTGGGCCGCCGAGTGCAGCGGAAGGAAGAGAGCCAGAAGACCGACGAGCAGAGACCGTTTCACCATGGTGGCCTCCCGCGTCGTCTCATCCCAACGGAGCACGACGGTAGCTGGCCGGGAGGGGCCTGGTCAGGATCTTCATCCCTTCCGACCTCTCGATGTAACGGATGAACCGGTATTTGTTCTCGACCTCATCAAGTTCAAGGGGGGGCACCGGGCACCGGCCGGGCTCGACCTTGGCCCCGATGAGAGAAAGGGCGTAGCGGCCAAGGGCGGCCTGGACTTCTTTCCTGAACTCGTCCACGGTGGTCGTCCAGGTTGCGTGGGGGTACCCGGCCCCCCGAGCGATCTCGACGAGATCCGCCCCGGCGGAGGTGGCGGTGGCCCGCGCCCCCGAGGACTCGTAGATGCCGTTGTCAAAGACGATGTGGATGAAGTTGGGAGGGCGCCGCCAGGCGATGGTGGGGAGGGCGCAGAGGTTCATGAGCAGGGCCCCATCCCCGTCCAGGGCGAGGACCTTCCGCTGAGGGAGGCCGAGGGCGATCCCCAGGCTGATGGAGGAGACGAGACCCAAGGTCTTGCACATGAGGTTGCCATCGCTCGGGCGGAAGCGGTTCCACTCCAGCGTCGTGGCTCCGGCGGTTGTCACGGCCAGGGCGTCTCCGACCTCGCCGGCGATCGCCTCGAGGCACTCATAGCGCTTCATCAGCTCGACTCCCCTCTCATCCCCGCGTGCCGAGGACGTCCTTGGTCAGGAGCAGGGCCACGGGGCGGTTTGCATCCCAGGCGAGGACCTGGGCCTGGTGAACGGTCTCCTTGATCTCCTCCATGCGCCGGAGGAGGTAGGTCCGAATCCCAAGGGCATGCAGGACGGGCTCGGTCACGGTGCCGACGGTGGCGAAGCCGCGGTCGCCGATGTCCCCCGCGTAGTAGATGAGGAGAAGCAGGGGGATCTGGAACTGGAGGGCGGTGGTCGTCAGGGCGTTGCAGCTGTTGAGGAAGCCCCCGTTCTGCATGATGATCGCCGTCTTCTTCCCGACGAGGGTCGCGCCCGCGCAGATCCCGATCCCCTCCTCCTCGCGACACAGGGGGACGTGGATGCTCTCGCGGTCCGCCTCCACGAGCTTGAGGAGCTCGGTGAGGTTCTCATCGGGGAGGGTGGCGATCAGTGTGATGCCGGCCGCCTTGAGGCCTTCGAGGATGGCCCTCGGGCCCGCCTGCCTGTCCATGGGCGCCTCCTTTGCGGGAAACATATCGGACCCCGGATCATTCTGCAAGACGCGGCGGGTGAGAAATGCTGGCCGGCGCGGCGGTCAGGCGAGGTGGTCCAGGGGTCCCGGCGCGTACCAGGAAACGCGAGGAGGGAGACGTCGTGGCTCGGCCGGCCTCAGATGCGCGCGCTTGATCGCCACCGGAGTCCAGGATAGCATGCGGCCCCTGGGTGCCGGGCGAGGGCGAGACCGCGGGTGCGCTCCGGCCATCTGCCGTCCGGGTCGGGTGCCGGCAAGGCTGCTGTGGGGCGGGAGGGAGCATGCGAACGCTGATCCAGGGAGGCTGGGTGGTCGGCTTTGACGGCCGCGACCATCAGCTGCTCCCCAACGGGGTCGTCGTCTACGAGGACGACCGTCTCTTGCACGTCGGCTACCGGTTCGAGGGGCCCGTGGACCGCCGCATCGACGCCCGCGGCAAGCTGGTGAGTCCCGGGTTGATCAACTGCCACATCCACGCCGACATCAATGCGACCCATGTCATGCTCAACGATGCGACCAAGGCCAATTACTTCGGCATGAACTTCCTGTCGTACCGGGCGAGGCGTCGGGGCGTGCGGTCGCCGCGCCAGGCGCGCGTTGACGTCGAGGGCAAATTCGGCATGTGGGCCGCGGCGCGGGGTGGGGCGACCACCATCCTGGACATCGGGACGCCGGGGCCGCTGATGGACGCCTTCGCCGACATGGTCGGCGAGCTGGGGGTGCGGGCCTACCTGGGGCCCGCTTTCCGCAGCGCCGACTACGTCCTGGACGGCGATGGGCGCATCCAGTGGGATTGGGACGAGGCGGCGGGAGAGGCCGGACTCAAGCGCGCCTGCGAGTTCATCCGGCGGTATCACGGTGCGCACCACGACCGCATCCGGGGGATGCTCTACCCGGGCCAATTGGACACCTGCACCCCGGAGCTGCTGCAGGGGGTCAAGCGGGCGGCGTCCGAGCTCGGCGTGGGCATCCAGCTCCACGCCGCGATGAACCTGGTCGAGTTCCACACCGTCCTGCGCGAGCGCCAGGTGACGTCCATCCAGTACCTCGAGCAGCTCGGCTTCCTGGGACCGGAGGTGATCCTGGGCCACTGCGTCTTCCACGCCGGCCACTCCTGGGCCCACTACCCGTACGTGGACGACCTGCAGGTCCTGGCCGACAGCGGCGTGTCGATCGCCCACGCGCCGTACAAGTACGCCAAGATGGGCCTGGCCCTGGAGTCGTTCGAGCGCTACCGCCGGCGCGGGATCAATCTGGCCCTCGGCACCGACACGTTCCCCGAGGATCTCATTCACGAGATGCGCCTGGCAGCGCTGGCGTGTCGTCTGGTGGAGGGGAGCTTCCGCGTGGGCACCCCCCATGAGGTGTACGACGCCGCCACGTTGGGCGGGGCGCGGGCCCTGGGGCGCGATGACCTGGGGCGGCTGGCCCCCGGCGCGAAGGCCGACCTGATCGTGGTCGATCTGCGCCAGATGCATTTCGGGGCCGTCCGTGATCCGATCAAATCGCTGGTCGAGTGCGCCAGCGGGCGCGATGTCGAGATGATCGTCGTGGACGGCCAGACGCTGCTCGAGGACGGGCGCCCAGCCCGGGTCGACGAGGCCACGTTGCTGGCCCGGGTGCAGGAAGCGTCCGAACGATTCTGGGAGACCGTGCCCCAGTGGCGCGCTCGAGGCGCGACGATCGACGAGATCGCTCCGATGAGCTACCCGATTCGCCCGGACGGGGCCGGCTGCTGATCGGCCCTGGCTGGTCGAGCTGCGAGAGGCTGCCGGCCTGGGCCGCGGGAGCGCTCTGTGGGCTTCCGTGGCGGGCGGCGCCGAGCGCGCGCGGTTCCCGTTTTGGCTTGAACCCCGGGCGTGCCAACCATAATGTCGTGGTCGATCCACGGAGGAGGGGCGATGACCTGGATCAGGGTGGTGAACGAGGACGAGGCTCAGGGTGAGGTCAAGCGGATCTACGACGCCCGCATGGGTGGCCGGGGCTACGTCTCGACCATCGTCAAGGCGTTCAGCCTGCGGCCTCCTCTGCTGGCGGCCTGGCAGCAGTTCAGCCACACGGTGACGTTCGGCGGTTCCAGCCTCGGACGGCTCCGGGAGGAGTTCATCGCCGTCGTCTGCTCGGCGAAGCTCCGGTGCAGCTACTGAACGGTCTCACACGGGGAGTTTCTCCGTGAGGTGGCCGACGGGGATGCCGACCTGGTGTTGCAGGTCGCTGAGGACTATCACAAGGCGCCGATCTCCCGCCAGGACATGGTCATGCTGGAGTTCGCCGAAAAGCTCACGCTCCAGCCGGACCGGGTTGTCCAGGAGGACGTGCAGAGGCTGCGCGAGGCGGGCTTCTCGGACGTCGAGATCCTGGACGTCGTGGCCATCACGTCCTACCGGAACTTCATCGCCCGCATCGCCGATGGGCTGGGCGTGGAGCTGGGCAAGGAGTACGAGGGGCTGGCCCCCGCCTACCGGGCGGCGCTGATGGTGGGCAAGCCGGCCTGACCCTACCACGGCACGGCGTTCGCCCGGTCCACGCTGCGCTGGACGTCTTCCGGCAGCAGGTAGCCAGCTCGTTCCAAGGTCACGGCGGCCTGGCGGACCCGTGCCACGTAGTCCGCCTTGTCCCGATACCGCTCCTCGATCGAAGGACGGGGGTCTCCCCTGGCCTCACGCTCGGCCTTGGTCTTGGCGAAGGGCGCGAACGAGCCGTCCAGGTAGCAGAGCTCCCCGGCCCCGCCGGCGTCCGCGGCACGGACGGCCCAGCCGGTGGCCGTGCCCGTGGGGGCTGCGATATCCGGAAGCCCGATCCCTCCCACCTCATTGCCGTCCGCGTCCACCTTCGGCACCAGCACCTCGTAGCGCTCCAGCAGCACCTCCGGCAGGACCCGCCCGATGATCCCCTTCTCGTACTCGGGCCCGTAGTCGAAGCGCAGCCGCGGGTTCGGGCCCGAGGGGAGCGTAAGGCCTGGGATCCTCGGGAAGCCGAGGGCCTCGCCCCGGACCAGGGTGCCGTCCGCGATGCGGGGGTACTGGCTGGGCGGGGGTGGCGTCCCGTCCTTCACCCAACGGTCCAGGGCGAGCGCGAGCGCGCGGAGCACGGGGCGGAGGTCCGTCGGATTTGGCGGCAGGGCGCAGACGCCTTTGGGCATGGTGGGGAACTCCAGGTGCTGCGTGGAGGACACCAGGTAGATCCGCACCGTGTCCGGCAACGTGCCGTCCCGCCGGCCCAGCGGGTCGGTGGTCACCAGGGACTGCCCGGCCTGCCAGTACTCGGTCGAGCTGACCGTGTGGATGACCTTGGGGCAGTTCCCCCGGTTCGCGCAGCGCGCGAAGATCCCGTCGGTTTTCCCCGTCAAGGGGTCCGTCTGCGTCTCGTAGGCGGACGGGAAGGTCACGTCGGGGAAGAACATGAACCCATGGGCCGTGTGGAACGCCCGGTTGGGCTGGGCGAAGCGGTGGTTCAGGAAGAGGCGGGCCGCCGAGATGTGCGGGTTGATCCCGTCGAAGACGATCCGGTTGGCCTCGTCCTCGTTGAAGCCGCGATAGACAAAGTCCCGCAGGTACCGGCCGCTCTGCGACGAACCGTGGGCCAGCGTGCGCTGGACGGCTGGCCTCCCCCCCACGGCCAGCGGGTTCGCCGTGCCCACATCGTCCGCGGCCTGGTACCGCAGGAAGGAGATCAGGTCCCGGGTGGCGGCGAACCCGATCCCGGCCACCGGGGGGTTGGCCGTGCGGTAGATGAGCTGGTAGATGGCGCCCATACGGAAGGCGGTCCCGGCGGGGAGCAGGCGGATCGACTGCGGGTCCACGAACTCCCACTGGCCAGGAGGGATGGCGGTGGGCGCGCCGGTGTTGCGGTCGCGGACGAGGAGCGTGGCCTGTCTGGGGTCGGTGCTCGTCGCGCGGAATGAGAGCCGCGCCTGCCTGGCGGCCCTCGTGTTGAAGAGGAACTCGTCCCAGACGACCTGCTCGATCGGGCCGGAGGGGCCGGAGGCCACCGGGACCTCGATCCGGAGGTTGTGGTTGGTCGCCGACAGGCCAGCGATCCAGCCGCTCCAGACCACGGTGAAGCCCTGTCGCATCAGGAACCCGTTGCCCGCGTCAGCCGCGGTCGTGGGGTCGTTGCTGCGGAGGGCGCTGTTGAACAGCCGGAGGAGGTTCTTGTTGCCGCGGTTGTTGACGTCGTAGAAGAGGGCCCCGTTCCCCCTGGCCAGATCCACCGGCTTCAGGAGGTAGAGGTCGGCCGCGTACTCGACCCGGCCCCGGGCGTTTCGCGGCGCCCTGTCCAGGTCCACGATCCCCGCGTTCAAGGGATGCGCCGGATCCAGCTCGCCATGGAAGCGGCCCACGAGCTTCTCGTATGGCCCCACATTGCCGAGCGCCTGGCCGCCCGCGAACGCCTCCCGCCGACTGATCTCGATCCGGGTCACCCGGGCCTCGGCCGTGGCCGCCACGAGCCACAACGCCGTCCCGATGAACAGCACCACGCGCTTCATGGCTTGCCCTCCACTGGCTGTCTCTCGCGCCGGGCGGCAGCGGCTCGCCCCGCATGCATCCTCACGGTCAGGACGACCTTCCCGAAGGGCCCTCGTGGACGGTCCCTCGTCAGGGCAGCCCCGATGTGGTTGTGGCCGAGCATCACGGCTGGGCCCGGCCCCACAGGCGCTCGAAGAAACGCTCCTGCTCGAGCTCCCGGACCACGCTGTCGTCCACGAACTGCTCGGGCCGGGCCTGCCTGGCCCTGGGGTTCTCCTCCGCAATCTGGTTCAGGACCTCCTGGATCCCCTCCCGGGTCACGTAGGGGAGCTTCGTGATGTAGTCCATGGCGTACTGGTGGACGGCCTCGATGACCTCCGGCTCCCGGCTCTTCGTGTACCGGGCGATGGCGCGCCTGGCCATCTCCTGCCGGGCGAAGACGGCCTGCACCCCCTCCGCGTAGGCCTTCACGAACCGCTTCAGGGTGTCCCGCGAGCCCCGCAGGTACCCGCGGCCCACGATGATGGCATTGTGGGGGAACCGCACGCCGGTCTCGGGCACGTTCACGAGCACGTGTGCCCCGAGCTGCTTCGCCCGGAGGTTCGATGGCGAGGAGAAGGGCGCGGCCACGATCTGTCCCCGGCCGAGCATGGCCGCCGCCGCGAAGAGGTCGCCCGTCTGCAGGATCGGGACGTCCCGGAGCGGCTCCAGCCCGAACTTCCGCAGGATGTAGCGCATGGTGAAGTCGGTGGAGGACCCGAAGCGGGTCACCCCGACCGGCTTTCCCCGGAGCTCCTCGATGCGCCGGATCTCGGGACGGGCCATCAGGTAGAAGGCGGGGACATTGGCCACGGCCGCCACCATGACGAGGTCCGCCCCGGCGAGGCTCGCCTCCATCGGCGCCTTCCCGCCCGCCGTGATGATCGGGGCATCGCCGCCGAGCAGGGCCTGTACCGCCTTCGAGGCGCTGGGGATCAGGACGAGCTCCACGTGCAGCCCCTGGCGCGCGAAGGCCCCCGCCTCCTCCGCGGTCCAGAGCCCGGCCATGATCCCGGAGATCGCGCTGTAGACGGTGTTGATCCGCTCGCCAGCCGGGGCTGGGGAAGCTCCGGCGAGGGGCATCGCCGCCAGGATCATCGCGGCCAGCACGCTGAAGACCTGCATGTCGCCTCCCTTCGGCCGGGCCCGCCTGGAGACCCCTAGACCGGCCACCCCTCGGCCGCCAGCTCGTCCAGCACGGACTCGTCCACCAGCTCCGCCAGCCGGACCCCGGGTTGCCCAGGGGCGGTGATGGCCAGGTCTGCCGTCAGCGCGGAGCGCGACAGCCGGGGCACGGCTGGCAGGCCCGCGACGAACCGCTCATAGGTCCGCCCGAGGAGGGCCGCGTCCTCGACGCCGGTGATGGCTGCCACCGTGCGGATGACGGCCTCCCGGTCCGTGCGCGCCTGCTGGAGCCCCTCGGCCAGCGCCATCAGGAAGGCCCGGACCATGGGTCGGCGGGCGCGCAGGTCCTCACGCCGCACCGCCACCGCCCCGATCGGGTACTCGAATCCGGCCTCCTGGAAGCTGAACGCCTCGCGCAGGCCCCGGTTGAGGGCCTCAAAGAGCAGAGGTGGGGCCAGGAAGGTCCCCTCGACCTCCCCCCGACCGATGGCCTCCAGGCAGGCCCGCTGGCTCGGGAACTCCGGCCTGAGCCGCACGTGCTCCAGCGGGATGCCCTGGTTCTGGCAGAGGACGCGCAGCGCGAACTCCACCGCCCCCCCGCGTCCGGTCAGGGCCAGCGTCGCCTCGGCCAGCGCCTCCGGCCCCGATAGTCGGGGCCCGCCCACAAGGCTGAAGGGCATCAGGTTGTAGCCGGAGCCGACGAGGACCAGGTCCTGCCCCTGGAGCTGGGCTTCCAGGACCGCACTGCTCCCCCCGAAGACGAAGTCCACCCGCCCCGCGATCAGGTCTTCCACGGCCCGGGCGATTCCGGAAGTCGCCGTCATCGCGAGCTCCAGGTCCCGCTGTCGGAAGAGCCCGGCATGCGACGGGTACCACAGGACGCAGTTGGAGATCGCCGTGCCGCCATAGGCTGCAATCCCCCGCCAGCCCACCATCCCCCCGATCCCTCTCCGGGCGCCAGCTTCTCCCCCTCTCGCTTCTCCTGTCAAGCGGGAGAAGCGAGAAAAAATCGGGGGGGCTGTCGCGCCCCAATCCTTGAGCAGGATCGTCCCGTCCGGGTGACCTCAGGCGCGTGCTTGATCGCCACGAGCGTCCGGGGTAGCATGTGCCCCCTGGGTGGCCCGGGGAAGCGGGGTGACCCGCGCGCAGGCGATCTCGCCAGGGGCGGTTGGCGACGGGACGCACGGACGGGATCTGGTGGCAGCCCTGGCCTCCGAGCCGGCTCCGGGCGTGGGGAGCGCGCCGATGACAGTGGCGACGGTCGAGGAGCTGCTGCGCGAGATCGTGGGCTGCCCGGACATGATCCTCGTCGTGGGCGGCGAGCACGCGGTCTCCGAGGGAATGCTGGAAGCGGGCGCGGCCAAATGGTCCACGGGTGAGGGTTGGGCCAACGTGGAGGCGCCGGGCTGGCATATTCACCTGCACCTGGCCAGGGTAGCCCAGGTGCGCTTCGTCGAGGAGCCCAGCGCGTGCCTCGGCGGGCGGACCAGTTACAGCATCCGCCTGGCGGACGCCCGGGGCGAGGCCCTGCTCCGGATCTACTTCAATAACCTGTACGATGAGGCGGGGGCGCTGCGGCCCGAGCGGCGCGCGCTCTTGGACGACCTGCAGCGCCGCTTCGGCCATCTGACGGCCGGGACGGGATCGGGGTAGGGGCTGACAGCGCCGTCCTGCCGTGGGCGGATCAACGAAGGGAGCGGCAGCTCCCAGCGCACGAGGAGGAATCCATCATGGAAACCAGCCGAGTTGTCGATGCGGACTCCCACATAGAGGAGGTCCCCGAGATCTGGGATTACCTGGACCCGAGGTACCAGTCGCGCCGGCCGTTCCCGATCACCGTGGAGAAGCCGGTCGAGTTCACCAACCTCAATGCCCTCTGGTACGTGGACGGCAACGTGTACCCGAAGCTGATCGGACAGGGCTCCATGGTCTTCGCGACGCCCCTGACCTCCGACTACGCGCGGGCGAAGATGTTCAGCCTGGGGAGCCAGGGGCTGACGGACGTCGAGGCGCGTCTCAGGGACATGGATGCGGCCGGGGTCGACGTGCAGGTCATCTTCCCCACCCTCTTCCTCGCCACGCTGACAGACGATGTCGCCTTCGAGACGGCGCTGATGCAGGCCTACAACAGCTACCTGGCCAAGGCGTGCGGCCAACGACCAGACCGGCTGAAGTGGGCCGCGCTGCTACCGCTGAGAGCGGCCGAAGAGGCGGTCAGGGAGGTCCGTCGGGCCAAGGAGCTGGGGGCCGTCGGGGTCGCCACCCTGGGGACGGCGGGCGAGATGCTGCTCAGTCACCCCTCCCTTCACCGCGTGTACGAGGAGATGGAACGCCTGGATCTCCCCCTGTGCGTCCACGTGGGGTGGAGTCATCCGGGGCTGAACAAGAGCTGCGATAACACCTATACGTCCAGGATCTCGTTCACGCTGCCGGTGCTCGCGGCCTTCTGGGCGATTGTGGGGGGCGGTGTCCTGGACGCGTTTCCTCGCCTCCGCGTGGCGTTTCTCGAGGCGGGATCGGAGTGGCTCCCCTATTGGGTCGGGAGGATGAACCACTACTACCATTCGGACACGGAGAACCAGCGCGGCGGATACATGCCGAAGAAGCGGCCCAGCGACTACCTGAGCGAGGGGAGGATCTACTTCACGTGTGAGGCCGAGGAGCCTCTGCTCCCCCAGGTCATCGAGCTCCTGGGCGAAGACCACATGATGACCTCGGCGGACATGCCCCATGGGGAGGCCCGCGAGCGGTCGATGGATGTGATCCGGCAGCGCAAGGACATCCCGGATCGGGTCAAGACAAAAATGCTGGGGGAGAATGCCGCGCGGTTCTACAAGCTGTAGCAGGGCCGCTTGGCGTAGCCTGCGGGCAGAGCTGCCCCAGCGCGTCTGGTGGAAGATCCTCGGAGAGAATGCGCGGCGTCTGTACCCGCTCTGACGCCGCAGAGCAGGAGGGGGTGACGATGGGCAGGGCCACTGGGTCAAGCCTGCTGATCGCTCTGGTCGCGCTCGCCGGGGCCATCCGGCCGGCCGCCGCGACGGAGGTGGTGAAGGTGGCGACGGGCGCCATCGTCGCGGAGATGGCGCCGCTCTGGATCGGGCGTGACGAGGGGCTCTACCGCCGGTACGGCCTCGACGTGCAGATCACGCCCATCACCGCCGGGCTCACGGCGGTCCAGGCCCTGCTGGCCGGGGAGCTCCACATGATCTCGATCACCGGGATCCCCGTGGCCCAGGCCAACCTGGGGGGCGCCGATATCCTGATGATCGCCAGCGTCATCAACCTCTCGCCCTTCTCGGTGATGGCCGCGAGGGGCGTGACCACCGCGCAGGAGCTCAAGGGGAAGCGCCTGGGGATCACCCGCTTCGGCTCCGCCGCCGACATCGTGGCGCGCATGGCCCTGAAGCGGCTGGGCTTGGAGGAGCGGGACGTGACCATCGTGCAGATCGGAGGCATGGGGGAGACCCTGAGCGCCATGCAGCAGGGGAGCGTCGCCGCCGGGATGCTCACCCCGCCCCTCACCTACCGGGCTGAAGGGCTCGGGTTCCGGGAACTGCTCAACCTCGCGGCCTCCGGAGAGCCGATGCTGCACACGGGAATGGGTGCCACCCGCGCCTACCTGCGGAGCTCCCGGGAGCGCGTGCTGGCCTTCCTGAAGGGCTACATCGAGGCGATCGCGCTGTTCAAGCGGGACCGGGAGCTGGCGATCCGCACGGTGGGCAAGTACATGCGGATGTCGGACCGCGTCGCCCTGGAGCGGATGTACGGCTTCTACCGGGAGCATCTGCTCGATAACCCGCGCCCCACGGCCGCGGGGATGAAGACGATCCTGGACTTCATCGGCCGCGCCCAGCCCGAGGCCCTGCGCGTCAGCCCGGCGCGCTACCTCGACCTGAGCTTCCTTGATGAGCTGGAGGCCAGCGGCTTCCTGAAGCGGCCGGCGCCCGAGCCTGGCCGCTGAGGGATCGCCGCGAAGGCCCGGCCATCGGCCGGCAGATCGTGGGTCAGGGTTACCGCTCCCTGTCCCGGTTGCAGACCGTGAGCGCGATGAGCGCGTCGATCTGGGCGGTCTTCACCAGCTCCTCGATCTCGGTCATTCTCAGGTTCGGGTACTTCTCCTGGCAGGGCCCGAACTTGACAGCGGGGATCCCGATCTCCCAGTACAGGTTGGTGTCGGTCCACATGCTGGCCGTGGGGATCGTAGGGGAAGGCGGATCCGAGCCGAACACGGCCCGGTGGGCATTGGCAACGGTCTCGGCCAGTCCCTCGACCCTGCTCCCTTTCCCTTCATACCCGAGCTGCGAGAGATACATCTCCGCGGAGGTATCGATGTCGAGCCTCGCCAGCAGGTCTCGGATCTCCCGCTCGACGGCCAGGGGGCGGCAGCCCGGCGCGAGACGCACGTCCACGTAGATGTTGCACTCGCCGGGTGCGACGCCCGGCTTGGTCGGGGAGCCCGCCTCGATAGCCCCGATGTTGACCTTGGGGATCAGAACCCCGCCTGGGAATTCGTAGCGATTCTTCCGCTCGTACTCGGAGGCCCAGCCTTCCAGGGCCTCGACGATCCGGGCCATCTTGACGATGGCGTTCGTGCTCTCGGCAATCGTCCCGCCGCGGGCCGTGAAGGGGGTGTAGCCACGGTGACCGCTCGTTCCAATCCGGAAGTAGGCGACTCCCGCCTGGGCGCGAACCACCGAGAATTCCGAGCCGTCAGCCACGACGGCGTAGTCGGACTCGATCCCGTGGGAGAGCAGGTACTTGGTGCCGATCCCCTCGCCCCGGGAGCGCGGGCTCTGGTGTGGGCCCACGGAGGCGAGAGAGATCTCGCCTCCCACGGCGGCCAGGATCAGATC
>JACPFL010000100.1 GCA_016183025.1 Deltaproteobacteria bacterium
CGCCACCAGGGCGAGGGGGTCCCCCACCATCTTGGCCGTCTCCCCCTCGGCCACCAGCACCGGCTGGTCCGCCGCGTAGTCGCCGAACCGGTTCGTGCCCCCCACGTCCTTGGCTGTGGCCACACACACCACCCCCGGCATCCGCTCGGCCTCGCCCGGGTCGATCCGGAGCACCCGGGCATGGGGGTAGGGCGAGCGCACCATCTTCCCGTGCAGCATCCCCGGAAACGTCACGTCGATGTTGTAGCGCTCCTGGCCGGTCGTCTTCGCCGGCCCCCGCACATCGGGGACCGTCTGCCCGATGACCCGATAGACGGCGCCTGCGCTTCCCTCACGGACCTCACCCCCCATGGTCATTCCCCCTGCTCCAGGACACGCTTCATCCCACCCGCTCTCCCAGGTACGCCTCGATCACACGCGGGTCTCCGGCGACGACCTCCGGGCGCCCCTCGGCGATCTTCTCCCCTTGGTGGAGCACGACGACTCGGTCGGAGACGCGCAGGACGGCTCGCATGACGTGCTCGACCATGACGATGGTCGTCCCCAGGCGGCCCTTGATCTCGGCGAGCAGGGCCAGGCTGCGGTCGATCTCGACGGGGTTGAGCCCGGCCAGGACCTCGTCCAGGAGCAGGAGCTGCGGGCCCGAGGCCAGGGCTCGGGCCAGCTCGAGCTTCTTCTTCTCCGCGAGGTTGAGGTCCCGGGCCAGCATCGCCGCCTTGTCCGTCAGCCCGACGAAGGCGAGCATCTCGCGGGCCCGCTCCCGGGCCGCCTCGCCGGCGCGGCCCGTGCCGCCGAACAGGCTCCCGATGAGCACGTTGTCGAGCAGGGAGAGGTTCGGGAACGGACGCACGATCTGGTAGGTGCGCCGCACCCCGCGCTGCGCGATCTCGTGCGGCCTGAGCCCGTCGATCCGCTCCCCGCCCAGGCGGATCTCTCCCCCCTCGGGCGCCACCGCCCCTGTGATCACGTTGAAGAGGGTCGTCTTGCCGGCCCCGTTAGGGCCGATGAGCCCCACCGTCTCCCCCTCTGCGACGGCGAAGCTCACCCCCTGGACCGCCACGAGGCCGCCGAACCGCTTGGTCACGCCCCGCAGGACCAGGAGCCCCTGGCCTCCGGCAGCCTCGGCCCTCACCGCCTGGCCCGCCATCCGCCTCCGGCGCCGTCCGTCACTCCAGCAGCGCGCGGAGGCGGCCGGAGCGCTCCCGCAGGTAGCCCACCAGGCCGGCCGGCAGGAACAGGACGATGAACACGATGATGAGCCCGAAGATGACCAGGTGGAGGTGGGGCGAGCGCAGGATCAGGAAGTCCTTGATCAGGAAGTACAGGAAGGCCCCGAGCAGCGGCCCCAGGGCCGTGCCCGCCCCGCCCAGCATCATGATCACGAACATCTCGATGCTCTTGCCCACGTCGAAGTACTCGGTGCTCACGTACACGTGGGCCAGCCCCACGATGCCGCCGGCCAGCCCGGCGACGGCCCCGGACAGGGCGTAGGTCAGGAGCTTGTAGCGGGTCGTGTCGATCGCCAGGGCCTCGGCCACGTCCTCGTCCTCCCGGATCGCCAGCATCCCCAACCCGAACTTCTGCCGCACGGCGGTGTAGGAGAAGGCGGCGACGGCCGCCGCGATCCCGAGCAGGACGTAGTAGGCCGTGGTCAGCTCCAACCGGATGTAGCGCGCCAGGGGGATCCCCTCGCTCCCCCCCAGCCAGTCGACGTTGAGCACGACGGCCTTCATCGCCTCGTTGATGGAGAAGGTGGCGATGGCGAAGTAGGCCCCGCGCAGGCGGAGCGCCGGGTAACCCGCCAGCAGGCCGAAGAGGAGGGCGGCCGCCCCGCCCGGCAGGATCAGCAGCGCCGGGTGGAGCGCCACCCCGCCGGACAGGAGCAGGGCCGTGGTATAGGCCCCGACCCCGTAGAAGACGATGTGGCCGAAATCCACATAGCCGAGGTAGCCGGTGATGAGGTTGAGGCTGTAGGTCATGGCCACCAGCTCGAGCAGCCGGAAGCAGAAGCTGGTCATGCTCTCATCCTGGAACGCCGGCACCGCCAGGAAGGCCAGGAACGCCAGGGCGAGCAGGAGCGGGGTCGGGCGGAGCCGGCTCGGCATGCGCGACCCTATGCCCGCGCGCCCCGGAACAGGCCGGTCGGCCGGACGAGCAAGAACGTCACGAGCAGGAGGGAGACGACCACGGGCGTGTAGGCCTGGCTCCAGAACGTCCCGGTGAAGCTCTCGATCAGCCCGATGAGCAACCCGCCGAGCAGGGCCCCCATGGGGTTCCCCAGCCCGCCGGCCACGACGATGACGAAGGCGATGATGGCGTAGCTGACTGCGAACTGCGGGGCGAACGGGCGGACCGTGGCCAGGAGCGAACCAGCCAGGAAGGCAAAGGCGGTCCCGAGGCCGAAGGCCAGAAGCAGGATGGCCCGGGTGTTCACCCCCATGGCCGCCGCGGCCTCGGGGTCCTGCATGATGGCGCGGATGGCCCTCCCCGAATAGGTCCGGGAGAGGAAGAGGTAGAGGAGCACAGCGGCCAGCACGGCCACGGCGAAGGCCACCAGGCGCGTGCCCGGGATCAGGGCCGGGCCCAGAGCCAGGGAGCCGGGGAACCAACCCACCGACCGGATGGTGGGCGACCAGAGGTTGAGCATCGAGTTGTTGAGGAAGAGCGAGACGCCGAAGGTCAGCAGGAGCGAGGCCAGGGCCGGCCGGCCCACCACGCGGCGGATCACGGTCCGGTAGGGAAAGAGGCCGGTGGCCATGCCGAGCGGGACCACGAGGGCCGCGGAGACGACCGGCGTCACGCCGTAGCCGACGAACAGGAAGTAGCAAGCGAACGCCCCGAGCAGCATCAGCTCCCCGTGGGCGATGTTCACGATGTCCATGATCCCCCAGACCAGGGTCAGCCCGAGGGCGGAGATCCCGTAGACCCCGCCGACGAGAAGGCCATTGATCACGGTCTGGAGCAGGGTGGCGAAGGCGACAGGCATGAGGGCCGCAGGCCGGGGCGGCCGGCGTCGAACCGCCCCGGCCGAATGGGATCAGCCGGCTAGCGCTTGTCGCGCCACCGGGGCATCGGGAAGACGAACTGGTCGGGATACCCGTACTTCGGCGGCCAGATGACTACCGACTTCCCCTTCTGCCACTGGGTGGCGAGCATGACGTACCCCTGCTGCAGCCCGGTCTTCGGGTCGATCTTGAACGGGCCGATCAGCGTCGTGATGTTCAGGTCGTTCATGGCCGCCCGTACCTGCACCGAGTCCAGCGTGCCCGTCTTCTCGATGGCCGCCTGCAGGACCAGGCCGACCGCGAACCCCATCGGGGTGTGGTTGTCCGGCGGCTCGGCCCCCGGGTGCTTCTCGTAGTAGAGCTTCAGGAACTCGTCGTTCTTCGGGCCGTAGTTCACCGGGTAGGTCACCCCCGGGTCCCACTCGATGAGCCCGCTGACCCCCTCCAGGTCCTTGGGGCCGAGGGCCTTGTAGAAGAGGTACAGCCCCGGGTCGAGCACCGCGATGGCCTTCGCGTTGACGTCCAGCTCCTTCATCTGCCGGAGCCCCAGGATGGTGGACTCCTCGTGGGCCATCCACATGAGCACATCGGGGGCGGCGGTCCGGACCTTGGTCAACACCGGCGAGACGTCCGGGGCGGCGAAGGGGAACTTGTCGAACAGGACGACGTTGAACCCCAGCTCCTGCGCGGCCTTTCGCCCGAACTCGGCCACCCCCTTGGCGAAGAGGGTGTCTTCGTAGATGATGACCGTCCGCGTGGCGCGAGGGTCCTTCTGCTTGATCGCCTCGAACATCGCCCGCCCCCAGATGGGCGCGGCCTGGATGTTCATGACGATGAAGGGGTTCCCCTGCTCGTGGATGATGATCGCGTTGGCGGTATGGGCGAGCATCACCCGCTTGTACTTGGCGGCGATGGCCGCGGCGGTGAAGGTGAGGGGGCTGCTGTACGGGGCGAAGAAGAAGTCCACCCTCTCCTGGACAGCCAGCCGCTCGTATAGACGGAGGACGTTGTCCTTGTTGGTCTCGTCGTCGAAGTAGATGAGGCGGACCGGGAGCTTGCGGTTGAGCGCCTTCACGTAGATGCCGCCCTGGCGGTTCACCCAGTCACGGTAGAGGAGGATGCCGTCGAGCACCGGCTTCGAGGCGCGGGCGAACGCGCCGGTGTTCGACATGGTGAAGCCGATCTTGATCTCCTGCTGCCCCAGCGCCGGCCCGGCGTGCACCCCGAGGACGGCGAACACCAGCACCAGTGCTGCTCCCATGGCACGCCATCTGTCGTTCATCGTTCCCTCCGGTTCTTCGCCTGACGCCCGCCCTGCCTTCTCCCGCACGGGCCCATCCTCTCAGCGCAGGCCAGCCCTCCGGCAGGACACCGCAGGTAACATTAGTGGGCCCCCCAGGGGGGTGTCAAGGGGCGATCGGGAGGGCGCTCGGGGACCGGGAAATCGAATTGACACGGCGGGGTATTGGGCTAGTGTAGGGGAGGGTTGGCGTGGCCTGACCGCAGCGACACGAACGACAGCGACCGCGGAGGAGCGAGACATGGCGAGCCGATGGGAGTACGGGACGAGCGAGAACGTGCGGCTGGTCGGCCGGGTGGACCTGGCGGGCGGCGGGCAGGTCGTGGTGCACGATGGCCACGCCTACGTCGGCCACTTCGAGGACGACGCCCCGCTCGGCACGAGCATCCTGGACGTCTCCGACCCCAAGCGGCCGCGCATCGTGGCGCAGGTCCAGCTCCCCCCGGGGACCCAGTCGCACAAGGTCCGCGTGCGCGACGGGCTCATGTTCGTCAACTACCAGAAGGCCCGGAAGACGGCTGACCCGGCCTACACCCCCGGACTGAAGATCTTCGATGTCTCGAAGCCCGCGGCCCCGAAGGAGATCGCCTTCTGGCGCTGCGCCGGCCTGGGCGTGCACCGCTTCGACCTCGACGACCGCTACGGGTACATCTCGGCCGAGATGGAGGGGTATCAGGGCCACATCGTCGTCATCCTGGATCTGCAGGAGCCCACCCGCCCCCAGGAGGTCGGCCGCTGGTGGCTCCCCGGGCAGTGGGTGGCGGGCGGCGAGAAGCCCACCTGGGAGGGACGCACCCACCGCTGCCATCACCCCCTGCGCCGAGGGGACCGCCTCTACACGAGCTACTGGCACGCCGGGTTCGTGATCCTGGACATCGCGGACCTGGCCCACCCGAAGTTCGTGAGCCGCCTGGACTGGAGCCCACCCTACCCCTGCCCCACGCACACGGCCCTGCGCATCCCCTGGAAGCTGGCCGGCCGGGACTTCCTGGTGGTGACCGACGAGGAGGTGACCGACCGGCTGGGACGCTGGCCCGCGGCCTTCCTGTGGATGGTGGACATCACCGACGAGCGCAAGCCGGTCCCGGTGGGCACCTACAAGCTTCCGGACCAGCTCGACGCCCCGGCCGAGGAGGGGTTCGGGGCCCACCAGCCCCAGGAGCAGCTCTACGGGAGCAACGTCCTCTGCGCGACCTGGTTTGGCGGAGGGCTGCGCGTGCTGGACCTCAGCAACCCCTACGCCCCCGCGGAGGTGGGGTACTACGTGCCCAGGCCGGGCAAGGGGCAGACGCGCGTGGTGTCCAACGACGTCTTCGTGGCTCCGGACGGGCTGATCTACCTGGTGGACCGGCTCAACGGCTTCGAGGTCATCGAGTACACCGGCCCGCGCTAGCCAGTCAGATCAGGCAGGGCCACGGCCGACGAGAGGAGGGAGTGGCGCTGCGAAGGCGCGCAGGCCGTCAGGAGCCCCCTCAGTCTTTCCCTGTGGTCTGGCGCCCCAGGTAGGCCTCCCGGATCCTGACAGGTATGGGACTCAATCGGAGCCCCGACACAAACAGGGAGCAGATGTTGATGACGCACTCGATGGCGATCTGGAGGAGACGCTCGCAACCCCTCCGGATCTCGATCCGTTGGAACTCCTCGAAGTTCCGGGGGGCGATGGCCCTGAGCTCCCTGAGATAACTCTCCAGCTCATCCAGCTTTGTCAAGATCCGCTCTCGGTCAACCACGGGCGATCTCTTCCAGGTATTCCCGATAGATGGGCTTGTAGCGCTCGAAGGCCCGGGCCGTTCGGAAGGCCAGCTCATACAGGGCATCCTCATCTCTGACGAAGAGGACCTTCCCCTCTTTCAGCACGCGGCAGCGGAGATAGAGGGGAAGCTGCTGAAAGATGTGGAGATCGAGGGGAGCGAGAGTCAGGTAGTCGAGCCGCCGATGGGAAAACTCCTCGTCCGGGCAGCTGCCGGGCGTCAACACGACGCAGACATCCACGTCCGACGCCGCGACCCCCTCTCCCCTCGCCGAGCTCCCGAAGAGCAGGACGGCCAGCACCGCGGGATCTCCTCGAACCTCGGAAAGAAGCCGACTCAGCGCCTCCGGAAGAGGCCGGCCGTCCTGAATCACATGTTCCTCCTCACGCCCTCCGCCCTCGCATGATCAGGAAGGTGTCCCAACCGGGCCCCCATCGGGCTCCCAACCTTACCCAGCGCTTAAGATACCCCACTCCGCGGCCATCGAAAATAGGGAGAAAGTAGATCGCTCCCCACCATCGGAGCTGGTGGGAGCCGTGCTCCTCCATCAGCGGCGTCAGCCCCCCGAGACTCGGAAACCCGGCGCGGCGCCACACGGATGAGACGAAGACCCGTTTGAGATAATTACAGGGTGTGAAAAGGGGGTCGTCGATCAGGCATTGGTTCTCGCGCGGTCTCTAGATTGAGCGTTCTCAAGCGGAGACGGCCTCGGCAGTGGGAGGGGGGGGCTCAGGCGGAGGACGCCTCGGCCGCCGCCTCCGGGGGGGACTTCTCGTTGGTGATCTGGACCCCGTAGGTGGCCTCGAACTCCTCGATCGGGATCATGTCGATGGCGTTCCAGGCCAGCCCCTCGCAGACCCTGGCGCAGATCTGGCAGCCGATGCACTCGTGCCAGCGGATCCGGATCTGCGGGATCACATGGCCCCTGGGGTCCGCGTCCGACGGGTGATCGATGCAGTCGACCGGGCAGAAGGGTGCAGGGCAGGACCCTGAATCTGACCCTCGGATTTTCGCACCCCGTGCAGTTGTCGTTGACCACGGCCATGAGGCGCGGTCGTGCCTTCTTCGTCGCTTTCTTGGCGGAGATCTGCGGGATCTCGGTGTAGTACTCTTTCATCCGGCCTCCCTGGCTGCAGGCGCTTCGACCGACACCCCCATACCTCTACCAAAATTCTCACCCGGCTACCAGGGCCTGCAGCCCGTCACGCCGCATCCGCTGGTGGAGCTTCAGCAGGGCCTTCCGCTCGATCTGACGGATCCGCTCCCGCGTCAGATGGAAGATCTGACCCACCTCGTCCAGGGAGTGCTCGCTCCCCCGGCCGATGCCGAAGCGGAGCCGCACCACCTCCTCTTCCCGGGGCGTCAGGCGCGACAGGGCCCGGCTGACCCGGGCCGCCAGGTCACGCTCCAGGGTGACCTCCGCTGGCGGCTTCGTGCCCGGGTCCTCCAGGAGCTCCTTGAGCGGGGTCTCGTCGTCCGGCCCGACGACGGAGTCGAGGGAGGTGGGCCGCTTCAGGAGCTGGAACAGCTCGGCCACCTCCTGCAGCGGCCGGCGCATCCGCTCGGCCAGCTCCCGCAGGTCCGGCGCCCGCCCCAGATCGTGCATCAGGGTGAGGTGGGTCGTGCGCAGCCGGTGCAGCACCTCGTGCACGTAGGGGGGGATCCGGATGGTCCGCCCCTTCTCCGCCAGGGCCCGCATGATCGCCTGGCGGATCCACAGGGTCGCATAGGTGCTGAAGCGAGTCCCCTGGCGGGGGTCGTACTTCTCGATCGCCCGGAGCAACCCCAGGTTCCCCTCCTGGATGAGGTCGAGGAAGTCCAGCCCGTGCCCGGTGAACTTGCGGGCGATGCTCACCACCAGGCGCAGGTTGGCCGTGGCCATCTCGGCCTTCGCATCACGCACACGCTGATCGAGGCGCTCGATCTCCCGCTGCAGGGCGCGCAGTTCCAGCAGCGACATCCCGGTGCGCGCCTCGACGCTCCACCCCCGCCCCCGGACTGGGCGCTCCGTCTCCTGACCGAACTGCTGGACAGCCCGCCGGAACCGCCGCACGATGGCCTCGCTCTGACTCACGCTCAGGCCCAGGTCGTGGATGGCCTGCGCAAGGGCCGGCGGGAGCGTGCGGACCGGAGTCCGCCCGGACCCTCGCAGCCGGCGCCCGGCTGGGAGCCGCGCGTGGCGGCGGCCCAGATAGCGTCCCGCCAGCCGCTCCACTTGGCCCAGCCGCAGGAGCAGGCGACGCCGCGCGGTCTCCTCTCTCCCTTCCCCCGGATCACCCACCAGGCTCTGGATCCTGATCTTCCGCTGCCGCAGCAGGGCCCCGAGGCGCAGGACCTCCCGAAGGCCAAAGGGCGAGTTCAGCACGGCTGCCCGAATAGCGTCCTGGGCCGCCCCGATCCGCTGCCCGAGCGCCTGCTCCTCCTCTCCCTTCAGCAGCGCGTGTTCGCCGATCTCATCCAGATACACGCGGACGAGGTCCAGATCGACTGGGGCCGGCTCTCCTCCCTCCCTCTCCCCATTCTCAGTTCCCCTCAGGGGCTCGCCCTCCAAGGTCCCTCCGGCGCCCCCCTCCTCGGACTCCAGCCCTGCCGAGGCCTTCGGCGCCTCTTCGGCCTCGACCTCCTCGCCCGCGGCAAACTCCTCGTCTTCCAGCTCTGTCCAGGCCTGCCCGCTCAACGCGCGCGCCATCGCTGTTGGGCCTCCTCACCCAGTCGCTGCTCAATCGACATAGCAATAATATATGGGGGGTTTCTGAATATTGTCAATATCTATATATCGATAAATTGTTTTATTTTAAAGTCCCTTTTCTTCCTTTACGTTAGGCACCCCCATCTGCTAGGGTGGTCGGGGTAGGGGAAGGTAAATGGAAAGCTGTAATTGGCCGACGGGTGTCGGTGGAAGAGCTGACCCGGGAGCTCGGGATCACCTCGGTCGGCGTTCGGCGTCACATGCAGGCCCTTGAACGGGATGGACTCGTCGCTACGGTCCTCGAGCGCCGCCCCAAGGGCCGGCCGACCATGATCTACCGGGTCACCCCGGACGCGGACGCATACTTCCCCAAGGGGTATGACCGCCTCGCCACTGCCCTCCTGGGGCTCATCGCCGAGATGGATGGCCCGGCCAAGGTGAGCGCCCTGTTCCGGCTGCGCCGCGATCACCTCATCGAGGAGACTGCCCCACGCCTGCGGGGGATGCCGCTGGAGGAGCGGGTCCAGTTCGTGGCAGGGCTCCTCTCCGCGGACGGGTACATGGCGGAGGTCGAACGGCTGGACGAGCGGACCTTCGTCCTGCGGGCGCTGAACTGCGCGATCAGCCGCGTGGCCCAGAAGTACCAGCAGGCCTGCCTGTGTGAGCTCGAGCTGCTCCAGGGCCTGCTCGGGGTCCAGGTCGAGCGCCGCCAGCACCTGGTCCAGGGCGACTCCCACTGCTCCTACGTGATCACGGCCGCGCCCTCTGGGGCCGAATCGGCCGATGAGACCGAGCGGCCGGAGTCAACGGTTTCGTCCCTCTCCTGACCTTCGACCTTCCTGACCCCCGACCTCTGACACCCCATGCGTTCCCGGAGCGCCGGCCTTCCGGCTGCGGCCTCCGGGCCATGGTTCTGCCCGGCCCGTGCTCAGGGCTTGATGGGCGGCGCCGGCAGCAGCTCGTTCGTGTAGAGCTCCTCGGGCCGTGGCGGGCGGGCGATGTTGTACGCACCCGACGCGACCTCGATCGTGTTCTTCGCCAGCGTCTCGTCGATCCAGCCGAACCCCCGCTCCTTGGCCACCGTCGTGGCCCAGTACGGCAGGCTGATCACGGCCTGCTCCGTGTAGACCTGGCGGTCCACCGCCGGATGGGCCCGGCTGATGAACTCCACGGCCGCAGGGACGTTGTGGACGAAGTCCCGGGCTCCCCGGTACGAGGCCCGCAGGAACCTCCGGATCAGGTCCGGCTTCTGGCTCACCAGGTCCCGGTGGGCGGTGACGCTCAGCTCCAGCATCTTCAGGTACTGCCGGTACTCGATGACGTCGACCTCCACGCCCTTGACCTTGAAGGCGGCCGGCTCCGCGGCGACCAGCCCGACGATCGCATCCACCTTCCCCGCGACCAGGGCCCCGGACTTCAGCACGATGTCCATGTCCACGGTCCGGACCTTGCTGGCATCGATCTTGGCGGCCCGGAACAGGGCCGGGAGCTGCAGGGCGAAGGCGTTCCCCGGGGACGTGGCGAGGGTGCGCCCCTCCAGGTCCTTCAAGGTCCGGATCCCCGACTTCTTCAGCGCGATGATGGCCCCGGCCCCCTCCCCCAGGCCGGCGCCGACGACCTTGATGGCCGCCCCCTCGGCCACGGCCTGCACCGCCGTGAAGAAGGCCACCGAGCCGAAGGTGTCCGAGCGCGCGGTGAGCCGCTTCACGGTGTCCCCGGAGCCGAACCCCCGGGCGATGGTCACATCCAGCCCCTCCTCCCGGTAGTACCCCTTGCCCTGGGCCGTGAAGTACGGGCCATCGTAGCCGGTGGGGATGAAAGACAGGCGCATGGAGACCTTCTCCTGCGCCATGGCTGGCGCCGGCTGCGCGATCAGCCCGGCGCCCACCAGGAGCAGGACGCCCGATATGAGGGCGATCACCCGGACCGTCATGCTCATTCTCTGAACCGGCCTGCGTTCCATGTCATCCCTCCTATCAAGGGTGTCCCTTCGGCCCCTCGCGTCCCCGGCCGCCCATCACAGATACTCCTCCAGCCGGATCGCCTGCCAGAGCGCCCGGGGCGGCTCGGCCCGCTTCGGGAACGGCGCCTCCACGGGCTTGGTCGCGTCGATCCCGAGCTTGCTCTTGAGCCCCCCCTGGGAACTCTGCGTGAAGCTGTGCGAGGCCGGGTCCAGCCGGCAGACGTGCCCTTCCGGGACGAAGAAGTAGTCCCGCTCGGGGTCGCACCGGGTGGCCACGGCCCACATGACCTCCTCGTCGTTGTAGATGTTGACGTCCTCGTCCACTATGATCGCCGTCTCGATGAAGGCGTGGGAGGCCAGGGCCGCCAGGGCGGCGTTCTTCCCCAGCCCGTCGTACTCCTTCCGGATCTGCACGTAGATGACCGTGGCCACCCCGCCCAGCGGCATGTGCACGGCGCGGGCCTGGGGGACCACCGCCCGGATGAACTGGAAGGCGTTGGGCTCCAGGCCCGTGCACATGAGGTTCACGTGCTCGTGCCCGACGTTGTACAGGTCGTGAAAGATGGCGTCGTGCCGGTGGGTGATGGCCGTGACCTCGAAGACCGCGTTGGCGCGCGGCCCGCCGTAGTACCAGGTGAACTCCCCGAAGGGGCCATCCTCCTGGCGCACCCCCGCCTTGAGCCGCCCCTCGATGGCGATCTCGGTGAAGGCCGGGACCTCCAGGGCCACGGTCTGGCACGGGACCATCTCGACCGGCTCCCCGAGCAGGCCACCCATCACCTCCAGCTCGTCCACCTCCAGGCTCCCCGAGTGCTGGGAGGCGATCCCCATGGCCGGGTGGTGGCCCAGCGCGATCACCCCCTCCAGGTCCTCCCCGCGGGCCTCGGCCTTCCGCAGGAGGTGCGCCGCGTGGCTGGGCGGCCCCAGGCTCGCGCCGAGCAGCCGGGGGGCGTGGACCATGTGGCGGTACATCCCGCCGTTGCGCACGCCCGTGTCCGGGTCACGCACGATCAGCATCCCCGGGCAGATGTAGGCCCCGGAGTCCTCCTCGCAGTGGGTCACGATGGGCAGGCGCCCCAGATCCACCTGGTCGCCCGTGAGGACCACCTCCTGGACCGGCCCCGAGCCCACCATGCGGGTGGGGATCCGCCCGGTCTCCCCGCCCACGAGGCGCGGCACCACCTGCTCCACGGTCGTCTCCATGGCGCAGGCCACCAGCTTCCGGGAGGCCCAGAGGTTCGCCACCACGGGCATGGTGTGCCCCTTCACGCGCTCGAAAAAGACCACCGGATGGAGCCGCTCGGCCTGCATCTTGTGCATGACCGCCGAGAGCTCGTAGCGCGGGTCCACCTCCCGGCGGACCCGGACGAACTCCTCCGGCATGGCCTTCTGGAGCTGCTCCAGGAAGTACCGCAGGTCCTTCGCCATCGCGTCCCCCTCCCCGTAGAAGCGCTCGACCGGCTGCGCCTGCTTCATGGCGCCGGCCTTGAGCAGCAGCCCCTGGGTCTTCTCCCAGTCCTCGCGCGCCATCCAGCCGAGGGGCTTGCCCCGCGTGGCCTCGGTCTGGAGCAGGTCGAAGGTCATCTTGAGCTGGCGCAGGCTCAGCTCCCGCCCCTTGCCCGAGAGCGACGCCAGGACGCTCTCCACCGCCTCCTCTGGGTTCGCCCGCGCATAGGCCCACCCGCGCATGGAGGCCGTGACGAAGCGCCGGACCAGGTCCGGGCGCTCACGGATGGTATCGGCGTGCGCGATAAGCCCCAGGCTGACGGTGTTCACCCCGTGGTCGGCGTAGAGGAAGGCCCGGACCTTCTCGCCCGCCAGCTCAAGCGCCGGGACCTCGTAGTTCAGGAGCCCCGAGGTCAGCTGATACCG
>JACPFL010000101.1:0-10811 GCA_016183025.1 Deltaproteobacteria bacterium
GGGTTCTGCGCGGGCGTGGAGCGGGCCATCGAGATCGTCGAGATGGCCCTGAACCTGTACGGCCCGCCAGTCTATGTGCGCAAGGAGATCGTCCACAACCGCCATGTGGTGGAAGAGCTGCGGGCGAAGGGCGCGATCTTCGTCGAGGCGGTGGACGAGGTCCCGGAGGGCTCCCTCGTCATCTTCAGCGCCCACGGGGTCGCCCCCGTGGTCCACGAGGAGACCCGCGCCCGGCGGCTCCGCGTGATCGACGCGACCTGCCCGCTGGTGACCAAGGTCCACCTGGAGGTCCACCGCTTCATGAAGGCGGGCTACTCGATCATCCTCGTCGGCCACAAGGATCATGACGAGGTGATCGGGACCATGGGGGAGGCCCCCGGGAAGATCCAGCTCGTCACCAGCGTGGAGGACGCCGAGGCCGTGCAGGTCCCGAACCCGGACAAGGTCATGGTCCTCACGCAGACCACGTTGAGCGTGGACGACACCAGGGAGATCGTGGCGACCCTGCGCCGCCGCTTTCCTCGCCTGGCGACTCCCCCCAAGGACGACATCTGCTACGCCACGCAGAACCGGCAGGCGGCCGTGAAGGAGCTGGCCCGCCAGGCCGACCTCATTCTGGTGATCGGCTCGGCCAACAGCTCCAACGCCAACCGGCTCGTCGAGGTGGCCCAGGTCGCCGGGACCCGGGCCCACCTCATTGACGACGTCCGGGACATCTCGCCGGCCTGGCTCAATGGCGTCCGCGCTGTGGGCGTCACCGCCGCGGCCTCGACGCCCGAGGTCCTCGTCCAGCAGGTGGTGGAGTACCTGAGAGAGCATGGGGCCAGAGATGTGCGTGAGGTGGCGACCGTCAAAGAGGACGTGCGCTTCGGCCTGCCCAGTTTCGCGGACGCCGCTTCCCCGGCGTCCTAGCCAGGGGGACCCTCCGAGGAGATGGCGGTCGAGCCTGCAGCCCATCTCCTGACCAGCGCGTCGTCACCGCTTGGTGAAGCCCAACAGCAGCGTCTGCTCGTGATCGCCCGCCAGAGCCTGGAGGGGTTCCTCTGTCTGGGGCGCCGTCCGGAGTTTGCGGAGGCGGACCCCGCCCTCCGGCAGCCCGGGGCGCTCTTCGTCTCCCTGCACAAGCGCAGGCGGGTGCGAGGATGCATGGGGGACCTGGCCCGCAGGCTGCCGCTCTACCGGCTCGCGGGTGACGTGGCCCTGACCGCGGCGCTCGAGGACCCTCGGTTTCACCCGGTGACGGCCGAGGAGCTCCCTGAGGTGACGGTCGAGATCTCGGTGCTCTCGCCATTCGAGCCGGTCCGCGATCCCGCGGAGATCGAGCCGGGCCTGCACGGCATGTACATCCATGACGGCGCGAAGCGCGGGCTGCTCCTGCCGCAGGTCGCGCGGGAGCGGCGCTGGGACCGCGACGCCTTCCTGGACCAGGTCGCGCTCAAGGCTGGCCTCCCCATGCGGGCCTGGCGCGACGGCGCCGCGCTCTATCGCTTCACGGCCCAGGTGTTCGGCGAGGCTCGACCCTGATCACCCCCGCCCGCCCTGCGGCTCGCCCTCCCCGCCGGGAGAGGAGGAATCCGGTTCTCTGGCGGCGTCGGGGGCCGTTGTCCGGGGGAGGAGCGGGGTGGTGAGGAGGGAGCAGGGAGTCTGAGGCATGGCCCGCGTGCGATCGGTCGCGGCGGTGCTGGGGCTCGTGCTCGCCACGGTGGTCGGGTTGGCAGCCGGGCTTGTCCCAGGACGAGCGGCGGCTGCCGGACATGGACCCAGGCGGGACGATCGCGGCTACGTGATCCGGGCCGCTGCCTTTGTGGATCGGGCGCCGGCCCAGCGCCTGGCGGAACGGCTCAGCCGAAAGCGCTACCGGGCCTCGGTCCTCGCGGTGTCCCTGGCCGACAGCAGCATCTGGTATCTGGTCCTGGTCGGTCCCTACCGCAGCGCGGAGGAGGCGCGGCGGGCGGCGGGCCGGCTTGAGCGGGCAGAGTCGCTCTCCACTTCAATCGCCCGACGGGACATCCTCGGGCCCCCCGCGGACGCCGGGGCGTTCGCCGTACAGAGGACGCGAGCAGAGTCCGGGGGCATTCCCGAGCTGGCCGCAGGGTGGTACCGGAAGGGCTACGAGGCGCAGTTCGGGGTGGAGCAGCCCGTGGACCTGGATGCGGCCGTCACCGCATACCTGAAGGCGGTGGAGCTCCACCCGAGGTTCGCAGAGGCCTACAACAACCTCGGCATCGCCTACCTGGCCCGAGGTGACACGGCGAAGGCCATCGAGGCCTTCGAGCAGGCCGCCCGTGTTCGTCCGGGCTATGCCGACGCCCACTTCAACCTGGGCGTGGCCCTGGCAACGAGCGGGGCCGTGGCCAAGGCCGTTGACGCCTATCAGGATGCGCTCCGCATGCGCCCGGATTTCTTCGAAGCACACCACAACCTGGCCCGGACCTACGAGGACCTCGGCGATCTCGCCCACGCGGTCGAGGCCTACGAGGCCGCGTCCCGGCTGCGCGCGGATCACGCCGAGGTGCGTTACGCCCTGGCCGTCGTCCACCTCCGCCGGGGGGCGCTGCAGCAGGCGCTGGGCGAGTGGCACCGGGCGAGCGACCTGGACCCTGAGCCACCGCGGCGGCCGGAGACGCTGATCGCGCCGGGGCAGGGGATCGGCCTGTTCCGCCTGGGCACGCCCGTGGTGGCGGTGAGGCAGCTCCTCGGCCCTCCGCATCTGGTCACGCCGGCGACCGGGAGTCGCACGAGCACGCTCATCTACGTGTACCGCGATCCGGATGAGACCACCTACAGCCTGGCCCTGACCGTGGATGATTCCTCGGGACGGGTGGTGGGAATCGAGACCGATCTGCCCTTCTACGCCCTGGCGCAGGGGATCGGGGTCGGCGCCGAGGTGGGCGACATGGAGGCCACGCTGGGGCAGTGGGATCGGCGAGAGGTGTCGCCTCACGGATTCGTCGAGTATGGGTATGAGCGCCTCGGGCTCCGGTTCCGTGTCTCGGCGGATGGGCAGGTCGAGGGCGCGGCCGTGATCATACCCAACCCACCGCCTCGGGCGCACTAGCCGTTCGGCCTGTTCCGCCGCGACCGGCCGAGCGGAGCGGTCGGAGCGGTCCCGCGCCTTGCCCGGCCGCTGCGAATCTGGTAGCTTCCAGTGAGCCTAGGCGTCACGAAGCATCCTGCCCGCGTCCCCATCGTCTAGCCAGGCCTAGGACTCCACCCTTTCAAGGTGGCAACGCGGGTTCGAATCCCGCTGGGGACGCCATTGGAGATATCCCCCCGAACCCTCCCGATCGTGGCTGCCGAGGGAACCCTCCCTTCCGGAGAATCCGGAGAAGCCCCGGCTTGCCACGCCCGCCGGACCTGGCGTATGATGCGGTCCTTCTGGGGGAACCCTGCCATCCGGGCCCGGGGCGACTGGCCAGGGTCCGGGGAGGAGGAAGCCGATGTGGAGCCGACGCACAGAAGAGGAGCCCGCCAGACGTCCTGAGGAGCGCCCCGTGGCGCCCGCCAGCCCGCTCCCCGTTGAACCTCAACGGCCAGGCCTTCACGTTTCCGAGCGTCCTCCCAACCTGGGGGAGTCCGTCCGGGTGAAGGGCGAGGTCAGCGGGGAGGAGGATCTCCTGATCGAGGGGGCCGTCGAGGGGAAGATCACCCTCAACGAGCACTCCCTGTGGATCGGCAAGAAGGGTCGAATCCAGGGAGAGGTTCAGGCACGCACGATCACGATCCTCGGGCAGGTCACGGGCCCGCTCACCGCCACCGAGCGTGTGGAGATCCGGGCGAGCGCCACGGTCGTCGGGGACATCGTGACGCAGCGGATCGTCATCGAGGAGGGCGCCCGGTTCAAAGGAAGCGTGGACACCGGGACACTGGGGAACAATGGCTCGACTGAGGGCGTAGCCGAGGCCGCTGTGGTCGGAAGGTGGGGGGGTGCAGCTTCTCTTACCGTCCCGGACGACCTTCGCCAGCCATAGCCTGGGACGCTTCCTGGCCCTGGTGAAGGCGAGCGGTCAGCCCTCGCTCTGGGAGCTGGGGCCGGCGGCCCCCCATCTGCAGTCATTCCTCGAGCAGGGCCTGAAGGTGTACGTCGAGGACCTCAGGCCGTCGGGGGTCGGAGGGGAGGCCCCCGACCCGCCCCTCCTCATGGGTGGTCCGGGATGGTCGTCCCCGTCTCCCGGCGGTCTCGGTGGTATCCTCTGCTGGAATCTCTTCGACACACTGGTGCCGGCGCAGGCCCGCCGGTTCATCGAGGTCTGTTGCGACGCCCTGGTCCCGGGAGGGGCGATCCATGCCCTGTTTGCCGGCCCGCAGAGCCGGATCCGGTACCGGGCCTTCCGCATCGTTCGGGATTACGAGGTGGAAGCCGTGGCCGCCGACCCCGCGGAGCCGCCGCGCACGGTCTACGAGAACCTCGAGATCCTCCGGCTCTTCGCCTCATTCCGGGTGCTCAGCGCCCACCTGCTCCGGAACGGCTTCCGGGAGGTGCTGGCGCAAAAGTCCCTCCGCCCTTGAGCCCCCGGGTTGCCGGCTTCTCGCAGCCGGCCTGATGCGACAAGGCCCGGCGGCGGCAACCTGCCCCGGGCCCTGGGATCTCGACAGCCGAGCGGCTACGGAAGTCGGGTCAGGTAGCTCAGGACCTCACTCACGGGCACCACGTCGGCATACTTTGCGTCCAGGTCAAAGAGATTGGCCTCGTGCGGGGCCCGGGCTCGATCCCCCACCGCCTCACGGGGGATGATCGTGCGGAGCCCGTTCTGCAGGCTGTCCACAGCGGAGGCGCGCACGCAGCCGCTGGTCGTCACGCCGGTGACGATCAGGGTGTCCACCTGCTTTGACAGCAGCATGGAGGTCAGGGGCGTGCCAAAGAAGGCCGACGGGTACTTTTTCAGGAAGACGATCTCACCGGGCGCCGGGCCGAGCCGGGGGTCCACCCGGGCGTACTCCGAGTCCTCCTGGAGGACGGAGAGCGTGGGGAACTTGAGGGGCCAGACCCCGGCGTCCTGCATGTCCTTCCGATAGTAGATGGTCGTGAAGAAGGCCGGGACCTGTTTCTCGCGTGCCCGCACCAGGATCTGCCGTGTGGCCTCGACCTCCTGGGAGAAGTCCGCTCCCAGCGGGGAGCGCGGGTCCGTGAAGCCGACAATCAGGTCGATCACCAGCACCGCCGGGCGGCTGCCGAAGCCCACCCGGCCGGTAATGCCGGCCCGCTCGTAGATCTTCCGCGCCTCGGCGTAGTCCAGCTGATCCATGCTCGTCCTCCCGTCTCTGACAGCAGCCCGTCGTCGGCTCTCTGTATCACGGTGGCCCTGACGCCGCAACCGGATTTCATCCTGCTGCCGGCACGAGAGAGGGCTGGAGGGCTGGAGGAGGCACGCTTGACAGCCGGATGGGTCTTGCCTAGAGTGGCCTCCAATATGGAGGGCGCGGGAGGCAGCGCTGGATGGCGACGAGGGGCGAGGCCTTGGGTCGGGCCGCAGGGACGCTGGCGCCCGGCCGTGGGGCCGAGACAAGGGGGGAGAGGATGTGGTGTGAGCGCTGCGGTGGGACGCGGGAGCAGGGGGGGGAATACATGCTCTGGCGAATCGGAGGCCGGATCCTCTGCTCCGGCTGTATCGTCGCCGAGGGGCTGAGCGGTTCGAACGCCGAGCTGCTGGGGCACGTCTACCATGAGCCCATCTCTGGCCGGCTCGGGAACCGCTAGCCGCCCCGGACGGGAATTGGCCGGCGGGGCGAACCGGCTTCGCCTGTATTCGGAGGACGGGAGGATGCCCAGGGGGCGCGTGAAGTGGTTCAGCCTGCAGAAGGGCTACGGGTTCATCACCTCGGATAACGGCCAGGACGTTTTCGTCCACCTCAGCGGGATCGAGGACGAGACGCGCTCCCTCGTCGAGGGACAGCTGGTGGAGTTCGAGGTCGAGCAGGGCCCCAAGGGCCCGAAGGCCGTGAAGGTTCGGACCGCCCGCTAGGCGGTCCTCCCTGCCCGGTCCGGCCTTCCGGGCCAGGTCCACTGAGGGCCGCATCTCGGGCGCGAGCGTCAGGCGGGCTGGCGAGCCCGGTTGCTGAGGGCCTCAGGGTTGAGGAGGTTGGTCGGCCGCCCGTCCAGGTAATTGAGGATGTTCTCCACCGCCTGCGCGTAGAACTCCGCGAGCACCTCCTCTGTCACGTAGCCCCGGTGGGGGAGCAGGGCGACGTTCTCCAGCCGGGTCAGCGGGTGATCTCGGGGGAGGGGCTCCTGCTCGTAGACATCCAGGCCTGCAGCGATCCTTCCCTGTTCGAGCGCCCGGAGCAGGGCGCGCTCCTCCACGATGGGGCCGCGCGCCGTGTTGATCAACACGGCCCCCGGCTTCATCAGGGCCAGCTCTGCATCGCCCAGACCTTGACCGCGGCCACCGCCCGGGCCCGCTCGTCGGTCAGGGTTTGACCGCAGGCCAGGACCCGGAGCCCGAAGGCGTGGGCGGCCCGGGCGACCTCCCGCCCGATCTTGCCGAGGCCCACGATCCCCAGGGTCTTGCCGTGAAGCTGACGGCCGGCCACTCCCGGCCACTCGCCGCGGCGCATGGCCCGGTCCAGGGCTGGGATCCGGCGCAGCACCGCGACCATGAGTCCGAATGTGAGTTCCACCATCGCGGGCGTGGAGTTGCTGCCCGTCACCGTGATCAGGATCCCGCGGGCCGTGGCCGCGTTGAGATCGATGTGAGCCACCCCTCCACCGGTCTGGGCAATCAGCTCCAGCCTGGGCAGCCGGGCAAGCTGCGCCGCCCCGAAGCGCGTGCGCTCCCGTATCAGCAGGATCACCTCGGTCTCCCCCAGGCGCGCGGCCAGGGCCTCGTCGCTCGTGAGGCGATCCTGCAGCACGGACACCTCGACGCGGGCCGCCAGCCGTGCCACCGCCGGCGAGCGCGCCGCCGCTCCCTCGAAGTCGTCGAGGATTGCCACCCGCATCTGTTCCTCCTGGCGCACTGGGGTGCGGGAGGACCGAAGGTCGTGAGCGCGCGACGCCGGTCAGACTGCCGGCAGGTCCCGGATCAGGCGCAGGACCTCGTACGTCATCACGGGCTCGTCGAGCTGGTTGCGTACCACGTGTCGGAACCGAACCACGCCCCCCGGGCGTTTGCCGCGGGGCTCCTTCGCCACGACCTCGATGTCCACCCGAATGGTGTCGCCGATCTTCACCGGCGCGGTGAGCTGCATCTGGTCGATCCCAAGGAAGGCCATGCCGGTCCGGTGGAGCAGGCCGGCCTGGATCGTCAACCCCTCGGCGAAGGCGAAGGTCAGGGACCCCGGCGCGATCGGGACCTTGTGGATCGTCTCGCTGGCGATGAACTCGCGGTCGAGGAACAGGGGCTCGAACAGCCCGGCCAGGCGGACGAAGGCCATGACGTCAGCCTCGGTCACAGTCCGGGCCGCGGTCGTCACCTGATCCCCAGGCTGCCAATCGCTGAACTGCCGTCCGGTCAACACGAAGCTTCCCTCCGGTCCCTCCGTATCCTGACACGAGCCCGGCGAGGAGGCAAGAGGGTCTCGTGGGCCTGCTTGTCTCTGCCCGGGCGCTCTGGTAAGGTCACTCAGCTTGGATGTCAGGCCCGGCTCGCGGCCATGAGGGGGCCGGGGCCGCGCTGGCGGGGGCTGAGGTGGGTGTCTGGGTTCAAGTCTGTCGCTCAAGGGGGCTGTGGATCGCCCTGCTCGCGCTGGGCGTGGGCGGGTGCGCCTCCCGGGACGAGCTGGCGGCAAGGGAGCGCGAGATCGTTCAGGTGCGGACCACCCTGACGCAGGCCCAGGCTGAGGGCCGGGCCCTGCGGGAACAGCTCGAGGGGGCGCGCAGGCAGCTCCAGGCCGCCGTGACCGAGCGTGATGCCCTCCAGGCGCAAGTCGTCGAGCTGGGCGCGCTCCGGCGGGAGCACGAGGTCGCCATCCGGACGGGCGCTGAACTGCAGGCCCGCGTCCAGGCGGTGGAGAGCCGCCTGCAGGCCCTGGAGCGCGAAAACGACCGCCTGAAGGTGGTCCTGACGGAACGGGAGGACGAGCTGAAGGAGGCCAGGCAGACCGTCGAGACCCTGCGGGCGCAGGTCGGCCAGCTGGCCCGGAGCCTGCGGGAGACCACCGAGGCGCTGAAGACGAAGACCGAGGGGCTGCAGGCGGAAACCCGCCGGGCTGAGGCCCTCGGGCACAAGACGACGGAGCTGGAACAGCGCTTGGGGACGGCGCGCGACCGGAACGAGGCCCTGGACCGACGGGTGAAGGAGCTGGAGGCGGGCGAGCAGCGCCTCCGTGTTGAGATCGAGGTCTTCCAGGCCCGCATCCGCCAGCTCACGGAGGCGCTGAAGGCCCTGGTGGACGTCCTCGGGCGGGGCCGCCAGGAGGAACGATCAGGACGCTGACCTGCGCAGGATCTGGGCACTCATCAATTGATGGCTCGCCTTTGGGTCGAGAGCCCGCTATACTGGAAAAAGTAAAGCTTCGGGCAGGGCCTGCCGAGATAGAAGGCTGGTAGGTCCGGCGGAGGTCAAAGCCAGGGCTGGCCACCCCACCCTGGCTGGACTGGCCAAGCATGGTCATCCCGGCCTGGCCAGGTGGAGGTACACAGGATGAACTTCGACCAGGTTCTGCAGGATCGCGACGATCGGTTCTGCGGACACTGCGGCCACTTGGTGGACTTCCAGCGGCACAAGGGGTTCTGCATCTTCTGCCAGGAGCCGTTCCCCGAGTCCGACTGGGAGCGCCCGTCTCAGATCAACTACGGAATGGGTGGGGGAGCCGAGGTCACGGCGCCTGCCCAGGAGGCCGTGACGCCGAAGGCACGCCGGGCGAAGCGCCGGAAGGCCGCCTGACCCGGCTCTGGGCCGCGCTCCGCAAAGCCGGGAGGGCTGCGCCTCCTGGAGAGATTGGGACTTACCCTCCCGCTGACCCCGGCAGCCCTCTCCTCACGCCGCGTTCCCGCATCGGGGGTTCTCGCGCCCGTCCCCTCGGCCCGCGGCCGGTGGCCTAGGGGAGGCCGTAGAGCCGGCGGGCGTTCTCGCCCAGGATCTTCCGCTTCGCCTCGTCCGTCAGGGTCGCCTTCTTCTTGATCTCCTCGACGGAGTCAGGGAATTCCATATCCCAGTGGGGATAGTCGGAGGCGTACAGCATCTTGTCCTCTCCCACCCACTCGAGGACGTAGGAGAGGGTCTGCTCCTCGGGCTCACAGGAGTAGTAGATGTTCCCGTGCCGCATGTACTCGCTGGGCTTGGCCTTGAGGAGCGGCGCCTCCTCGGCCCGCTTCTCGTAGTGGCTGTCCAGCCGCTCCATCCAGTAGGGGATCCACCCGCACCCCGACTCCAGGAAGGCGATCTTCAGGCGAGGGAACTTCTCGGGCACGCCGCCCATGATGATCCCACAGCTCTGGATGAGGGCGTCGGACGTGAAGGCGATGGCGTGCGCGCACAGGAACGTGTCGAACTCCACACCCACGGGGTTGAAGGAGCTGGCCGGGTGGACCCCCAGGGGCACGCCCAGGCGCTCGGCCTCGGCGTAGATGGGGTCGAACTCCGGGCTCCCGAGGTTCTTGCCGTGCCCGTGCCCCGGGAGCAGGACTCCCACCAGCCCCAGCTCGGTCACCGCGCGGTTCAGCTCCTTGACCGCCTCGTGGACCCGCTGCACGGGGATCACGGCCACCCCCTTCAGCCGGGGGCTCTGGTTGCAGAAATCCGCCAGGAAGCTGTTGTAGGCCCGGGCGAGGGCCACGGCGAAGTCCGGCTCACGGATGGCGCCGATGAGGAGGCCGCTGGTGGGGTACAGGACGGAGATGTCCACGCCCATCAGGTCCATGTCCTTCAGGCGGGACTCCAGATCGAAGACCTCCTTTCCGAGGCGCCCGCCCATGTTCCGGTCCCAGTTGTCGCGGGGGAACAGGCCGCGGGTGCGCTGGTTGAAGGGCGCCTCCAGGTAAGGCAGGAGGTCCTGATCCCGTTCGAGGATATGCCCATCGCCATCGATGACCGTCCAGCGCTCCATCATCGGTCTCCTCCCTGGTAGGTCGCTCGGCGACCCTTTCTCCTACCGCCCTGACCAGGCGAAAGTCAAGCCACCCCTGATGCCAGGCACGTGGTCAGGCGCCTTGACAGCGCAGGCGCCGGTTGGCCATCATAGGAAGCCGCTGGCGGAGCGGGTGAGGCGGCTGCCCTGGGAGCTCAGGGGGAGAGGAAGGGGAGATGATGGCGGCGCCGGGAGCGACAGCATCAGCAGGTGTGCCGGGGCAGGTAATTCGGGACGTCGTGCTGCCACCTGCCGGGCACCTGGCCGTTGAGGTGGCGAAAGGTCAGGTGGTCCGCGTGATCGACCTGGAAGGACAGCAGGTGGCCGACTTCCTCTGCTTCAACCGCCACCGGCTGGAGGAACGGCTGTCGCCCCCCAACACCGTCCTCCTCAACCGGACCATCCGTTTGACTACCGGCCACTCGCTGTTCTCCGACGAGGCCGGGCGGATGATGACCATCATCGCGGACACCGGCGGGCTGCACGACATCCTGGCCGGCGCCTGCAGTCGGTTCTCGAACGAGTTCCGGTACGGGGTGCCGGACACCCCGAACTGCCGCGACAACTTCGCCGCGGCGCTGGCGCCCTACGGGCTCCGCTGGAAGGACATCCCCTACAACCTCAACGTCTTCATGCACGTGGCCGTGGAGCCCGACGGGACCACGGAGATCCGGGAGCCGATCTCGAAGGCGGGCGACTTCATCGACCTGCGCGCGGACATGGACTGCCTGGTCGCCATCTCCAACTGCCCCCAGGTCCGCAACCCGTGCAACGCGTTCCGGCTGAAGCCGCTGCAGGTGGTG
>JACPFL010000101.1:10847-12415 GCA_016183025.1 Deltaproteobacteria bacterium
TGGTGGTCTATGCCCCGCGCTAGTGGCCCCCCGGCCGTGCCGGGGCGGGCGGGGAGACCAGGGGGGAGCCCGCCATGAACGTGAAAGAGGTCTCGCCCCGTGAGGCGTTCGAGCTGATGACCTCGCTGGGGTACACCTACCTGGACGTGCGCTCCATCCCCGAGTTCACCGCCGGCCACGCGACAGGGGCGGTGAACATCCCGTTGATGCACCTCGACGAGCGCAGCGGGCAGATGGTCCCCAACCCCGAGTTCCTCGAGGTGGTCCAGGCCAACTTCCCGCCTGACACCAAGCTGGTCATCGGGTGCCACTCGGGCGGCCGATCCATGCATGCCTGCCAGCTCCTGGGGCAGATCGGCTACGCCCACGTCCTCAACATCCGGGGCGGCTTCGGTGGCGCACAGGATCGGTTCGGCCGCCTGGTGGAGAGAGGCTGGGCCGAGGCGGGCCTGCCCGTGGACCAGACGGGCGGGGAGGGGATCAGCTACGAATCGCTCGCCGGCAAGGTGAAGACGGCGAGGTGAGCGCAGGCTCCGGGGGCCGGACGCGCCGGAAGCTCAACGCCTGGCAGCCTGGGGAAACGAGATCGGCGTGGGCTGGAGCCCCATGGGTCCCGCGATCTTGTAGTACGAACCGACGAAGCCCTCCCACCACTGCTGCCGGACCCCACCCTTCGCCACGTCCGAGAAGAGCGTCAGCGCCTCGTTCTGCCACTCCTGGATCACCGCGAGGTTCGCCGGGTCATCCTCCAGGCAGGCGCGCACCAGGGCCTGGGCATAGGTGATGTGCCGGGTCTCGTCGCGGATGCGCGCCTCGTGGTTGACCGCGCTCAGCAGATCGCCGCGCGCGCGGGCCCCGTCCGCCAGGACCTTGAAGCTCGCCGGGCCGGCCGCGCCCTCCCCCACAAAGTTCGCCTTCACGATGATCTCGATGGGTTCGTCGAGCGAGAGCAGGTGCTGGAAGAACCGGTAGGTGGTCCCGGGCTGCTGCCAGAGCGGCAGCCACTCCTCCTCCGGGATCCCGGCCCGCTCCAGGACCTCGCGATCCATCTCTGTGTGGCGCTGCTCGTCCAGGAGCTGGAACATGGCGCAGCGCTTCAGCTCCTCAAACGGGGCGTTGCAGACGCAGGTGGCGATATACCGGGTCGCGCACAGCTCGGGGAAGTAGTTGTTGACGAACTGCTCCCGCGCCCGCTCGAGGTACCCCGGCTCGACCAGCTTGTACTCCAGGGCCTCCGGCGGGAGCTTGGCGCGTTCGGCGAGGTAGCGCTCCCGCTCCCTGGCCTGCATGGCGATGTACTTCTCCCAGCTCAACCCGTGCGGGTCCTTGAACCGCGACGGGTCCCTCAGCACGATCCGGCGCGCGGCCATGGCCTTCCCCTCTGCGCTCACGGGCCCCCTGCTTCCCGAGCGGCTCGGCGACAGGCAGCCTCTTCGCATTATAGGGGCGCGGGCCGGTTCCGCAAACGCCTTTCTGCCGGTCTCCTGTCCCGGACGCGCCCGCACGCCCGGGAGTCATGGCGGGGCGGCGGGGTATCCCCGGCAAGACGGCAGTCGTCGTGGGACAGC
>JACPFL010000101.1:12458-20067 GCA_016183025.1 Deltaproteobacteria bacterium
AGGGTGACGGACGGCGACGCATAATCCGATCTGTCCACATGTGGGGCGCGAGCCTCTGAGAAGGAGGTACGGAATGGCTCCGGCGACCACCGACTACGATGTCCTGCTGGACCTCGTCCGGACCCGGATGAGCGTCCGCCGGCTGAAGCCGGATCCGATCCCCGAGGACGCGGTGGACAGGATCCTGGAGACCGCCCGCTGGGCTATGTCCGGGGCCAACTCCCAGCCCTGGGAGTTCATCGTGGTCCGCGACCCGGCGGTGAAGCGCCAGCTCTACGATGCCTACGTCACGATCAACGCCGAGTACATCTTCTGGGTCGAGCAGCAGCGGGTGCCTGAGCTCCGCCATCCCTCCTTCCAGCAGCCGGGGGCGCCGGAGGAGCAGCTCCGGCGGCTGCGCGAGCGCTACGGGAAGGGCTGGTCGGTCGCGCCGGCGCTCATCGTGGTTCTCGGCGACGGGCGCAAGCAGTGGGGAACGGTGGCCGGCGCGCACACCTTCGGCCGGTTCATGTCGCACCTCACGGACGGGCTGGCCAACACGTCCCAGCTCATCCACCTGGCCGCCGCGTCGCTGGGCCTCGGGGCGCAGTGGGTGAGCATCCACGTCCAGGAGCCGTTCAAGCGGATCCTGGATGTGCCCGACCTGCTCATGCTCTACCTGATCATCCCCATCGGGTACCCCGACGTGGAGCGCCGGCCGGGGGTGCGGCACGAGGTCAAGGAGCTGGTCCACTACGACCGCTACGACCGGAGCCGCTACCTGACCGATGCAGAGGCGTTCGACTATCTCCAGCAGCTCCGGGGCCAGACCATCGCCAAGTACGCGACCTCGTACGGACAGAAACCCGGGGAAGAGGGCGCCGGGCGATGAGGCCGGTGATCCTCCTGTTCCTCACCCTGCTGCTGGCGCCCTGGGGCCTGGCCGACCTCTGGGCCGGGCAGGGGGCGCGGCTGCACCCGGTCACTATCGCCTACCCGTCGCACAGCACCTCCATCGTCCCGCTCGTGATCGCCCGGAACCAGGGCTACTACCAGGAGGAGGGGCTCGACGCCCGGTTCGTCCTGGTCCGGGGGGGCGTGGCGGTCCAGGCCATGATCGCCGGGAGCGTGGACTACAACACGGCGCCGACCGTGGACGCGATCATCCGCACGCGCCAGTCGATCTGGGTGGTCTTCTCCGCTTCCACGGTCCAGTTCACCATGATCGCCCGCCCGGACATCCGCTCGATGGGCGACCTGAAGGGAAAAGTAGTGGGCATCTCGAGCTACGGCGGCAGCGCCCACTTCGTCACCGAGGAAATGCTGCGACGTCACGGCGTCACGCCCCACAGAGACGCGGTCCTTTTGACCGTGGGCCCCCCGCCCGACCGCTTCACCGCGCTCATCTCGGGCTCCATCCACGCGACGCTCCTGTCCACCCCGTTCGACTTCCGCGCGCAGGAGCTGGGCTTCGTCAACCTGGGGAAGGCCAGCGACTACCTCAAGTACCCGCAGATCACGATCAGCGTGACCCAGGACAAGCTCCGGCGACAGCGGGAAGAGGTCCACCGGGTCGTGCGCGCCTCCCTGAAGGGATTGCGCTTCTACGTGCAGTTCCCCGATCGCTCGGTGGAGCAGCTCATGGCGCACCTCAAGGTGTCGGACCGGGCCCAGGTGCGCCGGGCGTACGCCGACCTCCTGGGCGTGCTCACGCCCCAGGGATTTCTCCCGGAGCCCGACCAGCGGGCCATCATCGAGGTCACGCGCCGGATCGCCGGGGTCACCCACGCGGTCTCCCCCGACCAGGTCTTCGACGACAGCTTCGTGAAGCGGGCGGCCCAGGAGCTGCAGGCCTCCGGCTGGACCCCGCGATGAAGGTCGGGGTCGACATCGGCGGGACCTTCACGGACCTCGTGGCCCTGACCGAGGACGGGGAGGTCAGGCTGGGCAAGGCTCCCAGCACGCCCGAGGATCTCACCGCCGGGATCCGCGAGGCCCTCCGGGAGGCGAAGGTCGAGCTGTCACGCGTGGACTGGCTGCTGCATGGCTCGACCATCGCGATCAACACGGTGCTGGAGCGGAGGGGGGCCCGGACGGCGCTGCTGACGACCGAGGGGTTCCGGGATGTCTACGAGATCGGCCGGGGGAACCGGCCAGAGGCCTATCAGCTCTTCTTCAAGCGGCCGGCGCCCCTGGTCCCCCGGGAGTGGCGGCTTGAGGTCCCCGAGCGCCTGAACAGCCGGGGCGAGGTCCTGCGGCCCCTGGACGAGCCTGCGGCCCGGGCGGCCCTGGCCCGCCTACGGGCAGGCGGCATCGAGTCCGTCGCCGTCTGCTTTCTGCACAGCTACGCCAACCCGATCCATGAGCAGGTCGTCGGGGCGTTGCTGGCCGAATCGCTCCCGGGGGTCTACGTCAGCCTGTCGCATGCCATCCTGCGCGAATGCCGGGAGTACGAGCGGACCTCCACGACGGTGCTCAACGCCTACGTCGGGCCGGTGGTGGAGTGCTACCTGCAACGGCTGCAGGCCATGCTCGCGGAGGAGCAGTTTCAGGGGACGTTCCTGATCATGCAGTCCAACGGCGGGGCGATGGCCCCCGGGGTCGCCCGCCGGCTTCCCGTCGCGATGATGGAGTCCGGCCCAGTGGCCGGGGTCATCGGAGCCGCCGAGCTGGGGCGGGCCCTTGGCTGCGCCAACGTGATCGCCCTCGACATGGGCGGGACCACGGCCAAGGCGAGCCTCATCGAGGCAGGGGCGCCCCGCATCGCCACCGGCTACCACATCGGGGGGTATGCCGCGGGGCAGCCGATGCTGCTCCCGGTTGTGGACATCGTGGAGGTCGGGGCGGGGGGCGGGAGCCTGGCCTGGGTGGACGCGGCCGGCGGCCTGAAGGTCGGGCCAGTCAGCGCCGGGGCCAGCCCGGGACCCGCCTGCTACGGCCGGGGCGGCAGCGAGGCGACGATCACGGATGCGAACCTCGTGCTGGGGCGTCTCCACCCCGAGGCATTCCTGGGCGGACTGATGCCGATTGACCCTGAGGCGGCCGCCCGCGCCATCACCGCGCGCGTGGGGACCCGCTTCGGGATGACCCTGCCAGAGGCCGCCCTTGGGATCCTCCGGATCGCGGATAACCACCTGGCCCTGGCCGTGCGGGCCGTCTCGGTGGAGCGCGGGCGGGATCCTCGCGACTTCGCCCTGGTGGCCATGGGCGGGGCCGGCCCGCTGCACGCCCTGGCCATCGCCCGGGAGCTGCACATCCCGCGGGTGATCATCCCGCCCCTGCCGGGGCACTTCAGCGCCCTGGGGATGCTCCTGGCGGAGCTGCGCCACGACTATGTCCAGACCTTCCTGGCCCCTGACCTCCTGGAGGCGGACGTGGGGGCCCTCAATGCCATCTTCGACCGGATGGCGGCCGAGGGCCGGGCCCAGCTCGAAGCAGAGGGGGTGAGGAAGCCGGAGGTCCGACTGGGGCGCTGGCTCGACCTGCGCTACCGCGGGCAGGAAGCCACCCTTCCCATCCCCCTGGACCAGGAGCAGGTGACGCCCGAGGGTCGGCTGGCGCTCCGGCGGCGCTTCGACGAGCGGCACGAGCAGCAGTACGGCCATGCGGCTCCGGGAGAGCCCGTCGAGGTGGTCGGCCTGCGGCTGCAGGCCCGAGGGAGCACCGGCCCCCGCACCTTCCCCGAGACCCTGACCATGGGACGCCGGATGCCGTCTGCGGGGGCTCGCCCCGTCTGGTTCGACGCAGCGCGCCCCATCGAGTGTCCGGTCCACTGGCGCGAGGCCCTGGAGCCGGGCGCCGAGGTCCGGGGTCCGGCCATTATCCAGGAGGCAGCCTCCACCACCTTGCTTCACCCGGGGGACGTGGCCGAGGTGGCCGCTGGGGGCGCCCTCGTGATCAAGGTCGGGGGATAGCCCGTGGAGGGGGCGGGCGCGGTGGACCCGGTCACGCTGGAGGTGGTCCGGAACGCCTTGGTGGCCTACGCGGACGAGATGGCGGCCGTGCTCTGCAAGACGGCCTACAACCTGATGATCTACGAGGTCCGGGACTACTGCGTGGGGCTGGTGGACCCGGAGGGCGGGATCATCGCCCAGAACACCGGGGGGCTCCCCATCTTCCTGGCGGACCTGGGGGTCGCTATCCAGGACGGGGTGCGGAGGCACAGCCGCGACGGCTTCCGTCCGGGTGACGTGCTCATCATGAACTACCCCTACGTCTGCGGGCAGCACCTGAACAACGTGGTCATCTATACCCCGTGCTTCCACGAGGGGGAGCTCGTGGCCTTCCCCGCGGTCCGGGCCCACTGGCTGGACATCGGCGGCACGCGCATCGGCTTCGGCTCCAATGAGAGCACGGAGATCTACCAGGAGGGGCTGCAGTTCCGGTCCCTGAAGCTCTACCGCGAGGGGGTGGTCAATACCGACCTGCTCCAGATGATCCGCGACAACATCCGCTTCCCTGACTCCTCCCTCGGCGACCTCCGGGCCCAGCTCGCCGCATGCCGATTGGGCGAGCGCCGGCTGGCCGAGCTCTTCGGCCGGTACGGGCGGGAGACCGTGCGGGCGTGCATCCGGACCATCTGGGACCAGTCCGAGGCCCTGGCGCGGCAGGCGATGGCGCGCCTGCCGGACGGGGTGTACGAGGCCGAATCCTTCATGGACAACGACGGCATGGACCTCGGCCGCCCGGTGCGCATCCACGTCCGGGTCGAGATCGCCGGCGACGAGATGACCGTGGACTTCTCCGGGGTGGACGGCCAGGTCCGGGGCTCGATCAACTGTGGGGAATCGGGGGCCGTGGCGGCCGCGCGGGTCGCCTTCAAGTGTGTCACGCTTCCGGATGCGCCCGTGGACGAGGGGGGGTTCCGCCCGCTCCGCGTCGTCGTCCCGCGCGGGAGATTCCTCAACGCCCTCCCGCCCGCGGCCATGGGCCAGTGGAGCATCCCGCTCCCGACGGTCATCGACACGATCCTGCGGGCGCTGGCCCCGGCCATGCCCGACCGCGTGCCGGCCGGGCACAAGGGGGACATGAGCGGGTATGCGCTGTACGGGGTGGAGGCGCGTTCGGGCGAACGCTTCGTCTGCATGAACATCATGGGCGGCGGCTGGGGAGGCCGGCCGCACGAGGACGGGGAGAGCGCGGCGGTCTCGGTCTGCCAGGGGGACGTGCGCAACGTCCCGGTGGAGCTGCAGGAGATGACCTACCCGATCCTGGTAGAGGCCCACCGGCTCCGGCAGGACAGCGGCGGGCCGGGACGGTTCCGGGGCGGGCTGGGCGTGGAGCTGTGGGTCCGGTGCCTGCAGCCGATGCTGCTCAACGTGAACGTCGAGCGCACGCGGTGCCCGCCCTGGGGGCTCTGGGGTGGGAGGCCCGGGGCCGTGAACGCCGTGCTGCTCCGTGAATCGGGACAGCCCGAAGCGCGGCCAATGGGGAAGCTGACGCGCTTCCCCTTGAAGGCCGGTGACGTCATCGGCTTCCTCACGGCCGGAGGCGGCGGGTATGGGCCGCCGATCGAGCGCGCCCCGGAGCAGGTCCGGCTGGACGCGATCCGGGGGTACCTCTCCCAGGACTGCGCCCGCGAGGAGTATGGCGTGGTGCTCGCTCCCGACACCCTGGAGATCGACCAGGAGGCCACCGCTGCGCTGCGAGCCACGCGCCGTCATCCGGATCCCGCCTGACGCCCTGTCCAGATTCCGCCCCATGTCCCGCGCCCCCCTCCGCCCCCGGGCCTCACCGACCAGGCCGGGACTCGTCCGGCTGGCCGAGTTCGTCGCAGGGCTCACCCTGGAAGACCTCCCCCCGGAGGTGGTCGCGGCAGCCCGGCTTCATTTGCTCGATACCTTGGGCTGCCTGATCGGCGCCGAGGCGACCGAGGTCGGCAGAGCCTTGCTGGGGTTGAGTCCGGCAGACGAGGCCAGGCGGCGACGGGTCTTCTCGCCGACACTCGGGACGCGGCCGGGGCGGGGTCTCCCGGTGGTGGACGAGGCGCTCCGGCTCCAGCAGGTGCTGATCGCCAGCGCCCAGGCCCATGCCCTGGAGTTCGATGACATCCACGAGGCCGCCGCCGTCTGCCCGGGGGCGGTGGTCATCCCCGCGGCGCTCGCCGCAGCCGGAGGAGGGCGCGTCCCCGGGGCCCGCCTGCTCGAGGCGATCGTGGCCGGTTACGAGGTCAGCATCCGGGCCGGGCTGGCCTTGCGTGCGGCCTCCCTGCTCCCCCGCGGGTGGTGGCCGAGCAGCCTCTGCGGCCCACTGGGCGCCGCGGCCGCGGCGGGGAAACTCCTGGGGCTCGGGGTGGAGCCGATGGCTCATGCGCTCGGGATTGCCGGACTGCATGCCGGCGGCCTCCTGGCCGGCGGCGCAGAGGGGCCCCTGGGGCGACACCTGCTCTTCGGCCGCGCCGCGCACGTGGGGCTCCTGAGTGCGCTTGCCGCGGCCCAGGGCTTCACGGGGCCCTGGCGCGTGTTCGAGGATCCCCGCGGCCTCTGGGCCGCCCTGGGGGTCCCCGCCAACCCTGGGCCGCTCACGGGCGGGCTGGGCCGGGAGTACGCGGTGGGTCAGGTCAGCCTGAAGCCCTACCCGTGCGCCCGCCAGTTGCATGCCGCGGTGTTCGGAATTCTGAAACTCCGTGATCAAGGGCTCAGGCCCGAGCAGCTCCAGCGCCTCGAGGTCCATGTGCCGCCCGCAGCCCGGGCGATTGTGGACCGGCCCGGCCCGTTTCCGAACGGGATGGCGGCCCTGGCCAGCGCCCAGTATGTCCTGAGCGTGGCGCTCATGGACGGGGAGGTGGGGCTGGCCCAATTCGTCGAGGCACGGTGGCAGCAGCCTGCGTTGCGGAGCCTCATGGTTCGGGTCCGCGTGACGGCAGACCCCGCGCTGGCCACGGCCCAGCCGCAGGGCTGGCCCGCCAGGCTCGTGGCTCGGGTGGGGGGACAGTCGATGCGCCTCGCGTGCCCGGTCGCGCCCGGGAGCCCGGCGCTCCCCCTGACGCCGGAGCAGATCAGCGCGAAATTCGAGGCGCTTGTCCTCCCCGTTCTCGGCCGGGAGGGGGCCAGACGCTTGCCGGAGGTCGTTGGCGGGGTGGAGCGGCTCCGTACGCTGGCCCCGCTGCAGCGTGCGCTGGCGTCCCGGGCCGGCTTGCCGCGTTCCAGGCGCTCTGTTAGCATGAGGCGTGAGAGGCGCGGACGATGACAAAGGTGGTGATCATCGGGGCGGGGAGGGGCGGGCGGGCGCTGCTGGAGCTCTTCCGGGACGACCCGGAGGTCACGATCCTCGGCGTCTCCGATATGGACCCCCGGGCGCCCGGGATCGAGTTGGCCCGCGCCATGGGGGTCCCCGTGCTGACGGATTTCGCGGAGCTGCTCCGCAGGACGTCCGAGGTGGACGTCGTCATCAACGTCACCGGCGACCCCGACGTGAGCAAGGCCGTCTGGGACCTCAAGCCGGACCAGGCCGAGGTCATGGGCGGCCTCAGCGCCAAGTTCATGTGGGACCTGATCGAGGAGCGCAAGACCAAGGAAGCGATGGCCGACCGGATGGAGCTGATGCTCCGGGAGCTGGACCGCCACGGGGAGATGATCATCGGGCGGAACGCCAAGATGAAGGCGATCGCGGAGCTGATCGCCAAGGTGGC
>JACPFL010000102.1:0-14035 GCA_016183025.1 Deltaproteobacteria bacterium
GGTCTCCCGCATCCGTCTCTCCGACTGGTTTCACGCCAAGGCCCACGCAGGCGGCATCATGGGAATCATGACCCGGCGTACCGGGTCCGGCTCGTGCGTCTTCGTGTGCAGCCCCTCCCTCAGCCCCGCCAGCCACTCCTCCAACCCCTCCGCCTCAATGTCCTCGAAGGTCTTCCCGTCCACTCCCGGCGCTCCCCCATTGGCCCGGGCCAGCCGGTAGGCGTGGGCCAGCCACGACTGCCCTTTCGAGGCCTGCTCGGGATTCACTCGCGTTGCGGCCCGCACGCTTGCTGGACCCACCCACCGGTGCAAGTGCCTCTTCCGTCTTCGATGCGGTCTAAAATGTGCATCAGCCGCGCGCGCCCCGGCGCGCGCGCTGAGCGCGGCGCTTCTCGCGCGACGGCTGCATGCGTTTGCTAGCCAGCAGCTCTCGTGACTTCAGCCACCGCTGTAGTGACGCCTGAGACTCGCCCGAGGGATGACCACCGAGCAGGTCTTCAACGCTGATGTCTTCGTCCAGGTCGGGCCAGTGGATACCTTCACCGCGCCCGATGAGCCGCCAGTTGCGACGTTCGGCAACCGTGCCGTGGGCGAGCCGGGGGTACCACTGCACGGGGACCGTAACGGTCCGGCCGTCGACCAGGTCGACGATCAGCTCGTCATCAGTGACCCGAACTTTCTCTGCTTGGGCCGTACGCGCCTCAATGACCGAAGAACTCATTCCACGCCCTCAAGAGCTGCTGCTCATGCTTCTGCACCAGCTCTGTCAACCGGTTGATCTCCGAACGGTTGAAGCCCCTGCTCTCTTGCAGCCGCACTGGGCTGAGCCAGAACTTTGCTCGCCTTGCCTCTCGCTCGACGTGCACGTGAGGCGGTTCACCACGATCGGCCGAGAAGAAAAACACGCGGTACGGGCCGGCTCGCAGGACCGTGGGCATGATACCAAAGTATACAATCGCCCACTGTCGGGTGGGATGTATCACGCCCCGGCTCAGCTGGCTAACGAATAGGTTTTATCCGGAGTGCGGTAAGGGAACCTCGGAAGCAGCCCGACCGACGCCAGGAAAGGCCCCGGGTGGGGCCCGGGGGCTACGAGTAACGGAAGGTTGAGGGATCAGGTGCCAGCCGGCCCAGGGGGGGCCGGCCCGAGGACCAGGGACAGGGGCTTACGCGGCCTCCAGCGGCCGCTCGGCGCCAGGTGGCTCGCTCGGGGCCCGCGGGCGATCCCGGTCTGGTCAGTTCAGGCGGACGGAGACCGCCTTGGAGATGCCGGGCTCCTCCATCGTCACGCCGTAGAGGGTGTCGGCGACCTCCATGGTCCGCTTGTTGTGGGTGATGAGGAGGAACTGCGTGTCCTTGGACGTGCGGATCAGGAACTCGTTGAACCGGTCGATGTTGGTGTCGTCCAGCGGGGCATCCACCTCGTCCAGGAGGCAGAAGGGCGTAGGCTTGATGAAGAGCAGGGCGAACAGGAGCGCCACCGCGGTCAGGGCCTTCTCCCCGCCCGACAGCAGGTTCATGTTCTGCAGGCGCTTGCCCGGGGGCTGGGCGACGATCTCGAGGCCCGCCTCGAGCAGATCGCCATCGGTCAGGCGCAGCTCGGCCTGACCGCCCCGGAAGAGGACGGGGAAGATCTCCTGGAACTGGACATTGACCGCCTCGAAGGTCTCCTGGAATTTCTGGCGGGTCGTGCGGTTGATCTTCCGGATGACCTGGTGCAGCCCATCCAGGGAGGCCTGCAGATCCCGGGCCTGGCTGCTCAGGAACTCGTGACGTTGGCTCAGCTCCTCGAATTCGTGCAGCGCCACGAGGTTCACCTCCCCCAGGCGCGTGAGCTCCGCCTGCCAGGCGGCGAGCTGGGCTTCCTCCGCCTCGAGGTCCAGCGCCGCGGCGTCCGGTCGCTCCGCCATCGTAAGGTTCACCTGGTGGCGGTCCCGGACCTCGGCCTCGAGGTGCTGGAGGCGGAGGGCCTGCTCGCTCAGCGCGAGCTGGCGCTCCCCGATCTCACCCGTCACCGCCTGACGCTCGTGCTGGAGCGCCGCGGCCGCCCGCTCGGCCTCGGCAAGCCGTTCGCGCTCCTCCGCGAAGGCGGCCTCCAGCGCGGTCTCCTCGGCCTTCACCCGCCCGTGGAGCTCACGCTGCCCGTCCAGCGCAGCCTCCAGTTGGGCCGTCTCCTCCCCGGCCTGGGCCGCCCGAGCGGCCGCTGCCTCCCGTTCGGCGCCGATCCGGGCCAGCCGCGCCTCCAGGGCCGCCAGGCTCTGCCGGAGCCGCTCCCCCTCCCGGCTCTGGCTCTCTGCCTGCTGCGCGAACTCGGCCAGGGCGACCCGGCACTCGAGCAGCGTCTGCTCCCGCGCCTCCTCCGCCGCGGTGAGCTCGGCCAGCGCGCGCTCCAGACGGTGGGCCTCCTGGGCCTGGGCCGCCTGCTCGGCCTCGAGCGCCTGCCGAGCCTCCCCTGAGGCGGACAGCGCACGCACGCAGCTCTCCCGTTCGGCCTCGAGCGCGGCGGCCTCGAGCCGCAGCACGTCGCCCTCCCGGGCCAGCCGGCCCCGCTCCTCCTCGATCCGGGCCAGGCCCTGCGCCTGCTCGACCCGCTGGATCTCCGCCTGGTGCAGGGCCGTGCGGAGCCCGTCCAGCCTGGCCTCGGCCTCCTGCACTCCCGCGCGGAGTCGGGCCTCCTCCTGCTCGAGCCCGGCGAGTCGGCCGCTCAGCTCGGCCAGCGCACCCTGCAGTTCGCGAATCTCCCGGCGTTGCCGCAGGAGCCCTGTCTGTGCGACCCCGGCCCCACCCCCTGCCACCACCCCGCCCGGCGAGAGCACCTCCCCATTGGCGGTCACGAAGGTCAGGCCGTCCGAGCCCTGCTGCCAGAGCCGAATGGCCTCGCGCCACTCCTCGACCAGCCAGACCCCGCCCAGGAGGTAACGCGCGATCCGCTCGTATCCTGGTCGGACCTGGACCACGGTGAGCAGTGGTCGCGCGCCGGGACAGTCCAGCCGGACCCAGCGCAGCGCGTCCAGCCGGCCATCGAGCGGGACGATGGTGGCGCGCCCCGATCCGGCCCGGCTGAGGCGCTCGATCCCGTCCACGGCCGCCCCCAGGTCCCGAGCGACGATCCATTGCAGGCGCTCCCCGAGCACGGCCTCCACGGCCTGTTCACAGGCAGAGGGGACCTCGAAGATCTCGGAGACCGTCGCGCACAGGCCGCCGGTCCCCTCGTCGGCCCCCGCCATCAGGAACCGCACGCCCTCGCCGTAACCCTCGTAGCGGGTCAGCAACTCCTCCAGCGACTCCAGCCGGGACCGCTTCTCGGCCAGCAGGGCCCGGTGGCGCTCCAGCTCCTCGGTCCTCATCCGGAGCGCGTCGGTGAGCGCGGTCCGGTGGCGGACGCTCTCATCCAGGGCCTCGCGCAGCCGGCCCTCCTCCCGTGCGAGCGCTTCACGCTGGGCCGCCAGCGCCTCGCCTTCCTGTTCCAGCGCCGCCGCGCGCTCGCGCAACGCCTGCTCCTGCGCGCGCAGCCGGTCCAGCGCCTGCCCAAGCTCCGCGACCCGCTGTTCCCCGCCGGCCTGGGCGTTGTTCACCTGCGCCAGCCGCTGGAGCAGGTCCACTGCGGACGACCTGAGGGTCTCCCGGGCTGCACTGGCCTTCGCCATCTCCCCCCGGATCGCCTCCAGGGCCTGTTCGGCCGCGGCCGCCTGCTGGCGAGCCGCTTCCTGCTCTGCGATCCGGGCGGCCTGTTGCGCCTCGAGGCCCGCCAGTTCAGCCGCGGCGACGCGGCGCTGGGCCTCGGCCTCCTCGGCCTCGCGGGCCAGGCCAGTCTCGCGGTCGTGCAGATGGGACCGCTCCTGAGCCAGGATGGCCACCTGCGTCTCCCCAGCCTGGATGGCGCTCGTGATCCGCCACAGCTCTTCCCGCGCCCGCCGGATCGCTGCCTCCTGATCCAGGTGCTGGGCCCGCAGCCCCTCCAGGGCCTGCACGGCCTCGGCGTGTCGGGCGGCCAGAGCCGCCTCGCGGTCCCGGGCCCCCTGCAGCGCCGCCTCCCCTTCGCGCAGGGCCCGGCGCAAAGCCTGGTAGCGGTAGAAGGCCACGCGCAGCTCGGCCTGTCGCATCTTCGCCCGCAGGGCCTTGTAGGCCTCCGCCTTCTGGGCCTGGCGCTGGAGCGAGTTCATCTGCCGACGGACCTCGCCTATGATGTCATTGACGCGGACGAGGTTCCCCTTCGTCGCCTCCATCTTCTGCAGGGCCGCCTTCTTGCGATATTTGAACTTGGCGATCCCGGCCGCCTCCTCGATGAGGCTCCGGCGCTCCTCCGGCTTGGCGGTCAGGATCGCGCCGACCTTCCCCTGCTCTACGATCGAGAACGACCGGTTGCCCACCCCCGTATCCAGGAAGAGTTCCACGAGGTCCTTGAGCCGACACGGGGTTTTGTTCAGGAGGTATTCGCTCTCCCCCGAACGGAAGAGGCGACGGGCCACCATGATCTCGGGATACGCGGCAAATCCGGGAGGCGCCAGCCCGTCCTCGGTGGAGAGGATCAGCGCGACCTCCGCCATCCCCAGGGGGAGCCGCCCCTGGCTTCCGGCGAAGATGACGTCCTCCATCCCCTTCCCGCGCAACTGCTTCGGGTTCTGCTCCCCGAGGACCCAACGGATCGCGTCGACAATATTGCTCTTTCCACAGCCGTTCGGTCCCACAATGGCCGTGATCCCCGGAGGGAACTCGACGCGGATCCGCTCCACAAATGACTTAAAGCCATAGATATCCAGGGCTTTGATTCTCACGCGGCGCTCTCCCCTCCTTGGGCCTTCGCCACCCTATTAGGGGGGACTTTTATCACGCTGTTTGGGAAATGTAAAGCAAAAAATATACAGCATGTAGCCATCATTACGCGACTACCACAACATATTGACGCGCGACACGGATTAAGGAGGAGGGGTCAGCCAGCGAGCTGGGCGAAATCGGCAATCCGGGAGAACAGCTCCGCCACCTTACCCAGCAGGGCGAGCCGCGTGGCCCGGACCTGTGGATCATCTGCCATGACGAGGACCTGCGTGAAGAAGCGATCCACCGTGGCCTGGAGCCCGGCCAGGACCTCCAAGGCGCCCGTGAACTCCCCGGCGGCCACCAACCCGTCGACCTGAATCTTGACGGTCGCGCACGCCTGGAGCAGGTCGTGCTCGGCCGGCTCCCGGAGCAGGTGGGGGTCAGGGTCCCGAAGCGTGAGCGCTCCGGCTCCCCTCAGGATATTGGTCACGCGTTTGACCGTGGTCGCCAGGGGGGTGAACTCGGGACGGGCGCGGAAGGACGCCAGGGCCCGGACCCGGGCCACTGCCTCCACAACCGGGTCTGCCCCGGCGGCCAGCACGGCCCGGATGATGTCTCCCGGATGGCCCTCGCCCTCGAGCAGGTTCTCGAGGCGGACCCGGAAGAAGGTCAGCACCTCCTCTCGGACCGTGTCGGCCGGCCGCTCCAGACGGCCGTGCAGTCCCGCAAGGGCGGCCTCCAGCGCCGCTGGCAGCGAGAGCACGAGCCGCCGCTCCAGGATGATGGCGAGCACCCCGAGGGCCTGGCGGCGCAGGGCCCACGGATCGCTCGTCCCGGTGGGAATGAGGCCCACGCCGAAGCACCCGGCGATGGTGTCCAGCTTGTCGGCCACGCTCAGCAGGGCTCCCGCTTCGCTCTCCGGCAGCCGGTCCCCGGAGAAGGCCGGACGGTAGTGCTCGCCGATGGCCAGGGCGACCGGCTCCGGCTCCCCGCTCCGGCGGGCGTACTCCCGGCCCATGATCCCCTGGAGGTTCGGAAACTCGCCGACCATGCTGGTGGTCAGGTCTGCCTTGCACAGGAGCGCGGCCCGGCTGACGGCGGCCCGGGCTGCCGGGGCCACGGCCTCGGCCAGCTGCTCGGCCAGGCGCTGGACCCGGAGGACCTTGTCGTGGTAGCTGCCGAGCTTGGCCTGGAAGAGCACGCCCTTCAGCGCATCGACGCGGGCGTGGAGCGGCGCGCGCCGGTCTGCCCTGCCCGGACCACCGCGGGATCCCGGGCGAGGGTGTTGTTCACCGCCAGGAAATACGGCAGGAGCGCCCCCTTCGCGTCCGTCACGGCGAAGTACCGCTGGTGCTCCCGCATGGCCGTGATCAGCACCTCGCGCGGGAGCGAGAGAAACTCCGCCTCGAAGGTCCCCCGAACCACCGACGGGTACTCCACCATGAAGGTCACTTCTTCGAGGAGCGGGGCGTCCTCCAGGAGCAGTCCTCCCACCCCGGCCGTCTCCTGCGCCAATGCCGCTGCGATGAGCGTCCGGCGCCGGGCGGGGTCCGCGTACACGCGGGCCTGCTCGAGGCACGCCTCGTAGACCCCCGGCCTCGCGATCTCGACGGGGCCTGGAGCCATGAAGCGGTGCCCCTGCGAGGCCCGGCCACTCTGCACGCCGTCCAGGGCGAAGGCGATGACCTCCTCGCCATACAGGGCCACGACCCAGTGGATCGGACGGACGAACCGGAGATCGCCCGTGCCCCAGCGCATGGCCTTCGGGAAGGGGAGCGCGAGGATGAGGCGCGGGAGCATCTCCGGGAGCAGGGCGGCCGTCGGGCGGCCCGGTTCGGTCCGGCTCGCCACCACGAACTCTCCGCGGTCGAGCTGGCGGACCTCGAGGGCCTCGACCGCCACCCCCTGCGCCCGGGCAAACCCCGCAGCCGCTCGGGTCGGACGCCCCTCGGCATCAAACGCCACGGCCCGGGGCGGGCCCACGACCTCCTGGTGCAGGGGTTCCTGCTGCGCCGCCACGTCCACGGCCAGGAGGGCCAGCCGTCGGGGGGTGCCGAGCGTGGCGACCTGCCCCGCGCGCAGCCGCTGGGTCTCGCACTCCCGGCTGAAGAGGGCCTGGAGCTCGCCGAGCGCGCCCGGGATGAACCGGGCCGGGATCTCCTCGGTCCCGATCTCGAGCAGGAGGTCAGCCACGGCGGTGAAAGCCCGCCTGGCGGATCACGGCCGCTTGAGGAGCGGGAAGCCCATCTTCTCCCGCTGGCGCAGGTACCCCTCGGCGCACAGCCGCGCGAGGGCGCGCACTCGGCCGATGTACCGCTGGCGCTCCGTGACGCTGATGGCGCCCCGGGCATCCAGGAGGTTGAAGGTGTGGGAGCATTTCAGGCAATAGTCGTAGGCGGGCAGGAACAGCTCACGCTCGGCCAGCCGCTGGCACTCCCGCTCGAACAGGTCGAAGAGCTGGTGGAGCATGGCCACGTCCGCGTGCTCGAAGTTGTAGGCGGAGAACTCCACCTCGCCCCGGTGATGGACGTCGCCATAGGTGATCCCCGGCGTCCAGACCAGGTCGTAGACGTTGTCCACCCCCTGCAGGTACATGGCGATCCGCTCGACCCCGTAGGTGAGCTCCCCGGAGATCGGCTTCAGGTCGATCCCGCCGGCCTGCTGGAAGTAGGTGAACTGGGTGATCTCCATCCCGTCCAGCCAGACCTCCCAGCCCAGGCCCCAGGCCCCGAGGGTGGGTGATTCCCAGTCGTCCTCGACGAACCGGATGTCGTGGGCGAGCGGGTCCACGCCCAGCTCCCGCAAGCTCTCCAGGTAGAGTTCCTGGATCTCCAGGGGCGCGGGCTTCAGGAGCACCCGGTACTGGGCGTAGTGCTGTAGCCGGATCGGGTTCACGCAGTAGCGGCCCTCCGTGGGCCGCCGCGAGGGCTGGACGTAGGCGACATTCCAGGGCTCGGGCCCCAGCACGCGGAGGAAGGTCGCCGGGTGGAAGGTCCCGGCCCCCACCTCGACGTCGTAGGGCTGCTGCAGGACGCACCCCCGGGAGCTCCAGTACTGCTGCAGCCGGAGGATCAGCTCCTGCAGGGTCATCCCCGTCTCTCGCCACACGCCCGCGCGGCCTCGACGAAGGCCTGGAACACGGCCTTCCAGGCCGGCTCGTGCGGCCAGAGGTCCTCAGGGTGGCACTGCACGCCGAGCGCGAACGGGTGCCCGTGCAGCTCCACGGCCTCGACGATGCCGTCGGGAGCCCAGGCCGTCGCGACCAGCCCCGCGCCCAGCTCCTTGATGGCCTGGTGGTGGAAGGAGTTCGCCCCGACCTCGCGGCGGCCCGTGATCTCCTCGAGGCGGGAGCCGGCGGCGATGGTCAGGGGGTGGTGGGGTTCCCCGCGGGGCCGGGTCGGGCGATGGTCCAGGGCGTCCGGAACCTGGCTCCGGAGGTCCTGGTACAGGCTCCCTCCCAGCGCGACGTTCAACACCTGGATCCCCCGGCAGATCGCGAGCAACGGCACGTTGGCCTTGACCGCCTGGCGCGTCAGGGTCAGCTCCGTCCGGTCATCGCGCGGCTCCACCGCCTCCAGTCCCGGGTGCGGAGGCTCGCCATAGTGCGTCGGGGCCAGGTCCTTCCCCCCCGGCAAGAGCAGCCCGTCGAGCCGTGCCAGCAGCTCGCCCGCCTCCTCGGGGGAATCGACAGCGGGCAGGAGCACCGGCACCCCGCCCGCGGCCGCCACCGCCTCCACGTAGGTCCCCCGGACCCGGTGGAGCCCCACCTCCCCCTCGGTCACGTACCCGCAGGTGAGCCCGATCAGCGGACGCACAGGACCTCCTCCATGAACCCGCGGGAGCGGATGGCCCGCCCGAGGTGAACCTCCACGAACCGTGGCAGCAGCGTCTGGCTCTCCGCCAACGCGGCCTGGGAGAACGGCCGGCCCGCGGCATGGGCTAGCTCCGCGTGCAGGATCTCGCGCCAGGTGTCCAGCGTCGGGCCGGCCACCGGGATCGTCTCGGCCACCCCCGGCACGCAGCGCGCGCAGAGCAGGCCGCCCTTCTCCACCGACAGCGCGGCAGGCGTCCCGGACGGGAGCTCCTGCCGGCAGCCCACGCATGCCCGGAGCTGGGGCTCGAACCCCAGCAGGGCCAGGAGCTTCAGCTCGAACGCCACGACCAGGGGGCCCCGCGGGCCGACCTGGGCCAGCAGCTCCAGGAAGCGGACCAGGCACGTGAAGAGCTCCCGGTGGCGCTCGCGCTCCGCGGTGAGCTCCCGCACCAGCTCCAGCGCGTACAGCCCGCAGGCCAGCCGGGGGAGGTCCTGGCGAAGCGCCTGGAAGGAGGCCAGCAGGTCACACTGGTCCACCCGCACCAGCCCCACGTGCTCCTTGTCGAAAAAGTGCAGGCGGACCAGGGAGAAGGGCTCCAGGTTCGTGCCGAACCGTCGCCGGCTCTTCTTCGCGCCCTTGGCGATCCCGCTCAGCCGGCCGAAGCCGAGGGTGAAGAAGGTGACGAGCTTGTCCAGCTCCCCGAAGTCCGTGGCCCGGAGGACCACGGCCAGGCTGCGGCGCGGCGGCATCCCCTCCCCTACCGCATGTACGCCAGGAGCAGCGTGGCGATCCCGAGGAAGGAGGCGAAGCCCGTGACGTCCGTGAAGGTGGTGACGATCACGCCGGAGGCCACCGCCGGATCGAATCGGAGCCGGCGCAGGGCCAGCGGGATGAGCGTCCCCATCAGGCCGGCCACGAAGATGTTGATGATCATGGCGATCCCGACCACGAGCCCGAGCACCGGGAGCCCCTTCCAGAAGTACGCGATCACCGCGGTGATGACGCCCGTAGCGACGCCGTTGCCCACCGCCACCAGGATCTCCTTGCCCAGGACGCGCCGGCTGTTCTGGAAGGTCAGGTCCCCCAGGGCGATCCCCCGGACGATGACCGTGATGGTCTGGATCGCCGCATTCCCGCCCATGCCCGCCACCACGGGCATGAACACGGCCAGCACGACCAGGGCCTGGATCGTCCCCTCGAACAGGTTGACGACGTTGGCGGCGAGCATGGCCGTGGCCAGGTTGACCAGGAGCCAGGGGAGCCGCATCCGCACGGACCAGGAGGGTGGGGAGAGCACCGACTCTTCGGCGTGCACCCCCCCGAGGTGGTAGATGTCCTCGGAGGCCTCCTCCTCCATGACGTCCACCACGTCGTCCACCGTGATCCGCCCCACCAGACGGCCAGCGGCGTCCACCACGGGGAGGCTGACCAGGTCGTGCTTCTTGAAGATCTGCGCCACCTCCTCCTGGTCCACCTCGACCCCGATCCGGACGACATCGCGCTCCATGATGGCCGAGACCGGGGTCTCCGGGGGAACGAGGATGAGCTTGCGCAGCGGCATGATCCCGACCAGGTGCTGGTGGCGGTCCACGACAAAGACGTTGTGGAGGTCTCCGACCTCCTCCCCCTTGGCCCGGATGTCCTCGACGGCCTCGCGGGCGGTCTCGTCCTCGCGGACGGCGACCAGCTCGATCTGCATGAGGCCACCGGCGGTATCCTCCTCGTAGCGCAGGAGCTTCTGGACCTCCTTGACATCCTCCTGCTCCATCCGGTCCAGGACCGTGACGGCGCGGTCCGCCGGCAGGTCGCCGATGACGTCCGTGGCGTCGTCGGAGTCCATCTCCCCGACGATCTCGGAGAGACGCTCCGAGGGCAGGGCCCGCAGGATCAGCCGCTTCGAGGGATCGTCCAGCTCGAGGATGACTTCGGAGGCCTGCTCGGGGCTGAGCAGGGCGAACAGACGGGGCTTGACGTCCTCATCGAGGTTCTCGATGAGGCGGGCGATGTCCGCCGGATGCATCCCCTTGAGGCGGTCCCGGACCTCCGCCTCCTTGCCGAAGCCCAGGAGGATGACCAGCGTCTCCAGGTCGGGCGAACGGGTCGTCTCGGCATCCATCGCGCAACTCCGTGGTCAGTATAAGCGATTTGCCGGAGCCCGGAAAAGGTAAAACTGCCCGCGGGCGCATCACTCTGCGCCTGTCGGGTCGGAGAGCCAGGTGTGGGGCGCGAGCCGAGGGACCGGATGCGGGATCGGGGCCGGGCGACCGGACTACCGGGCGGGAGAACCCGGGGCGGGCGGCAGCCCTTCGGGGAGGGTCAGCTTGACCACCTTGCCTGGGGGCCCGAGCTTGCCCAGGTCCCGGCCGTCGGCCTGGATCTCCACTCCTCCCGCGTTGCCGATGATCGCCACCAACCGCTGCTCCGCCTGCCAGCGCGCGGTCTCTCCGGGTCGGAGCAGGACCTCCCGGGGCTCTCGATCATCGAGCTGGATCCAGATCCAGGTGCGGTCCACAGCCCGGGCCTGCAGCGACACCTTGGCCGAGGGCGCAGGCGGCGTCGAGCCCGCCGTCCCAGCAAGGCCTCCCGCCGCATTCGATTCCCCGGGAGCTTCGGCGGCTGCGCCCGGTGGGCTCCCGGGGGCCGGGGACGCGGGCTCACGCGTGGTCGCCTCAGATGGCCCTCCCGGGCTCGCCGGGGGAGTGGCCTCCCCGGCCACACCCGCCGGGGCCTGGGGCGCAGAAGGGGAAGCCGACTTGGGCGCGACCGGGGGCGGAGGGCCCGGCTGGCGGGCCCGTTGGGGGAAGAGGTCCAGCGTGTACACCGCGACCAGGTAGAGCAGCAGGGCGACGACCAGGGCGCTCCAGACCAGGGGCTTGCGCTCCCAGAGCGGAGGCTTGGGGGGGGGCGGAGCGTCCTGGACCACCGCGGCCTGCTGGGCCTGGCGATACTCCTGGTAGCGGCGGACGACCTCCTGGGAGTCGAGCCCGACGACCTGGGCATAGGCCTGGATGAACCCCTTCACGAAGGGCGGGGGAGGGAGCTGGTCGAACTGGTCGGCCTCCAGGGCTCCGAGCTGCCGCTCGTTGACCTTGGTGACCCGGGCGATCTCGCTCAGGGAGATCCCGCGCCGTTCGCGCTCCTGCTTGAGGTATGCGCCGAGCGACTCCATGCGCGGACCTCTCGGGGAATGCCCCGGCTCAGCGGAGACGGCTGAGCTGCTCCTGGGCCGACCGGCCCATGTCGCTTTCCGGGGCGAGCCGGACCACCTCCCGGAAGGCCGCAGCGGCCTCCCGGGCCCGGGTGGAGTTGATCGCCTGGCAGGGCGACTGGCGCGCCCGGAGCCGCTCGACCGCGGCGGGCGCGACCGGCTCGCCCGTGCAGAGGATCGTCTGGCCCAGGCGGAAGTGCGCCTCGACGTAGCCAGAGAAGTAGCGCACCGCCGTCCGGAACGACCGCACCGCCTCGGGCCACTGGCCTCGGGCGCTGTAGGCGATCCCGAGGTTGTTGTGGGCCTGGGCCCACTGCGGGTTGGCCTGGATGGCCCGCTGGTAGGCCTGGGTGGCGAGGTCCACCTGGCCGAGGTTGAAGTACGCCCAGCCCAGGTTGGTCTGCGCGATCTCCGGAGTCGGGTAGAGGACGTTGGACAAGGCCCGCTGGAACTGTGGGATCGCCTCCTGCCACCGCCGCTGGTCGAGATAGAGGGCGCCCAGGTTGTTGTGCGCCTTGGCGAGCTTCGGGTCCAGCTCGACCGCCTTCTTCAGGTGGGTCTCGGCCTCGACAGGACGCTGCCGGCCCCAGTAGGCCAACCCGAGGGCATGATGGATGTCAGGATCATTCGGCACGAGCTCTACGGCGGTGAGCAGCTCCCGCAGGGCTGAGACGGAATCACCCTCGTTCAGGTAGGATTCGCCGAGGCGGAGGTGGACGGTCGCCCGCTCGCGCTGGGGGTCGGGCCCAGTGGCGCAGCCGGCCGTCGCGAGCAGAAGCGCCAGGCAGAGGAGGTGTTTCATCTTAGATGTCCTCGAAGTGAGCGAGGCGCTTGAACTCCTTGTAGCGCGCCTCGATCTCGGGGTAGGTGAGCTGGCGGAGCCGGTTCAGGCTGAAGTCCTCGACGGTGAAGGAGGCCATCACGCTGCCGAAGATGACAGCCCGGCGCAGCCCCTCGTCGGTGAGGTCCCGGGTGTTGGCCAGGTAGCCGAGGAAGCCGCCCGCGAAGGCGTCCCCGGCCCCCGTGGGGTCGAAGATCGACTCCAGCGGGTAGCCGGGCGCGGAGAAGATCGAGTCGTTCGAGAACATGAGGGCGCCGTACTCTCCCCGCTTGATGACCAGCGTGTCGGGGCCCGCGCCCAGGATGCGTCGGGCCGCCCGGACCAGGTTGGGCTCGCCCGAGAGCTGGCGCGCCTCGGCCTCGTTGATGATGACCACGTCCACCTTCTCCAGGACCCGCTCGAGTCCCTCCCGCTTCCGCTCGATCCAGAAGTTCATCGTGTCACAGGCTACCAGGCGCGGGTGGCGCATCTGGCGCAGCACCGTGAGCTGGAGCTCGGGGTCGATGTTGGCCAGGAAGACGAACTCCGCATCCCGGGAGGGCTCCGGGACCTTGGGGCGGAACTGCTCGAAGACGTTCAGGCGCGTCTCGAGGGTCTCGGGCTCGCTGAGGTCGAACCCGTAGCGCCCGGCCCACCGGAAGGTCTGCCCCGGCGCCCGCTCCAGGCCTCCCAGGTCGATCTGCCGGTCCGCCAGCAGGGCCAGGTGCTCCTCCGGAAAGTCGGTCCCCACCACCGCCACGAGCTGGACCTCGGTGAAGTAGCTGGCCGACACCGAGGAGTAGATGGCGGAGCCGCCCAGGACCGCCTCGGCCTTCCCGAACGGGGTCTCCACGGAGTCCATGGCGACCGACCCGACCATCAGGATGGACATGTCCGCGCGCCTCGCTTCAGAGGTATTTCCCGATGAGCAGCTCCACGTCCCGCCTGGCCTCCGGGGTGATCGCCCGGCGGTCCGTGATCAGGGCGTCCTTCAGGGCGCTGCCGCAGGGACAGGTCCGCGGCGGCATGGCCCGGACCGCCTCCCGGATGATCGCCTGGGCCGTGGCGACGTTCCGGTTCAGGATCTCCAGCACGCCCCCGACCGTGACCTCCTCCTCGCCGTCATGCCAGCAGTCGTAGTCCGTGACCAGCGCCAGCGTGGCGTAGCAGAGCTCGGCCTCGCGCGCCAGCTTCGCCTCCTGGAGGTTGGTCATCCCGATCACCTCCACCCCCCACTGCCGGTAGAGCCGGGACTCGGCCCGCGTGGAGAACTGGGGCCCCTCGATGCAGAGGTAGGTCCCGCCGGCATGCATGCGCGCGCCCACCCGCCGGCCGGCCTCCACCAGGCCAGCGCTGAGCAGGGCGCAGACCGGATCCGCGAACGAGACGTGGGCCACGATTCCCCTGCCGAAGAAGGTGTCGATCCGGTGGCGG
>JACPFL010000102.1:14049-18802 GCA_016183025.1 Deltaproteobacteria bacterium
CCCCCTCCCGCATGCTCCCCACCGCGCTCACCGAGATGACCCGCTCCACCCCGAGGGCCTTCATGGCGTACAGGTTGGCGCGGAAGTTCAGCTCGCTCGGCAGGATCCGATGGCCGCGGCCATGGCGCGGCAGGAAGGCGAGCGCCTGCCCCTCCAGCGTCCCGAGGACGAAGGCGTCCGAGGGCTCCCCGAACGGTGTGGAGACCCGCTCCTCGCGGACGTCGGCCAGGCCGGGCATGTCGTAGAGCCCGCTCCCTCCGATCACCCCGATCCGCCCGGCCATCAGGCGATCCTCGCCGCAGCCCGGGGCGCCCCGTGGGGGTGGGCCTGAAGATGGGAGAGCCCGAGCTGCCCGCAGGCCCCCGAGACATCACGGCCCCGGTTGGCGCGGATGAAGGTGCTCACCCGACCGGCCCGCAGGATCGCCTGGAAGCTGAGGACCCGGGCCTCTTCGGGGCAGGCATAGGGGGCGTAGGCATGCTCGTTCATGGGGATCAGGTTCACCTTGGCGCGGATCCCCCTGAGCAGGCGGACCAGCCGCTCGGCATCCTCGGGCGTGTCGTTGACCTCGCGCAGCAGGACGTACTCGAAGGTGAGCCGGCGACCCCGCGGCAGGGGGAGCTCCCGGCAGGCCTGGAGCAGCTCCCGGAGGGAGTACCGGCGGTTGATGGGCATCAGGGCGGTGCGCTGCTCCTCCGTGGTCCCGCTCAAGGAGATCGCCAGCTTCACCCGCGGGAGCTCCGCGGCGAACCGCCGCAGCTCGGGGACCAACCCCGCCGTGGAGGCGGTGATCCGGGAGGCCGCGAACCCGAGGCCGACGGACTCGGTGAGGATGCGCACGGCCCGCACGAGGTTGGCGTAGTTGTGCAGCGGCTCCCCCATCCCCATGAACACGAGGTTGGTCAGGCGCTGCCCGGGGGAGAGCTGTTCCTGGGCCGCGAGGACCTGGTTCACCATCTCGCCCGGATCGAGGTGGCGGATCAGGCCGAGCACGCCCGTCAGGCAGAAGCGGCAGGCGAGGGCGCACCCGACCTGCGAGGAGAGGCAGAGGGTCAGGCGCCCGGCGTCCGGGATCAGCACGCTTTCCACGACGCGCCCATCCGCCAGGGTGAAGAGGAACTTCCGACTGCCGTCGGCCGAGGGCTCGACCCGCGCGGTCGGCAGCCAGCTGATCACGGCCGTCCTCGCCAGGCTCGCCCGCGCCGATTTCGACAGGTCCGTCATCCCCTCGAAGCTCCGGGCCCGTCGCTGGTAGAGCCACCGGAAGAGCTGGGAGGCCCGGTACCGGGGCTCCCCCCGCTCAGCACACCAGGCCCGCAGCTCGTCCAGGGTGAACTGTTTCAGGTCCGTCACGCCGCCCTCACGACCCCCCGGCCGGGTAGAGCTCCAGGGCATTGAAGAAGTACGGGATCTCGAAGGCCGCGCTCTCGGCGCTGTCCGAGCCATGGACGATGTTGTGCTCGATATCGTCGGCAAACTCCCGGCGGAGGGTCCCCGGATCCGCCTGCTTCGGGTCCGTCGCGCCCATGAGCGCCCGGTGGCGGTTGATCGCGTCCTCGCCTTCCAGGACGAGGACCACCGCCGGGCCCGAGGCCATGAAGGTCGTCAGGCTCTGGAAGAAGGGGCGCTCCCGGTGGACCTGGTAGAACCCCTCCGCCGCGACCTTCGAGAGGCAGACCATCTTCAGGCCGATGATCCGGAGGCCCTGCTGCTCGTACCGGCGGAGCACCTCGCCGATCAGACCCTTTCCCACCCCGTCCGGCTTCACGATGGCCAGCGTCCGCTCCCGCACCCGCGACCCCTACCGCCCGTTCAGGACCTGCGCCATGGTGGCCCCGAGGGCGGCGGGGCTCGGAGCGACCCGGATCCCGGCCCGGCGGAACGCCTCGATCTTCGCCGCCGCCGTCCCGAGGCCTCCGGCGATGATCGCCCCGGCATGGCCCATCCGCTTGCCGGGCGGGGCGGTCTGGCCAGCCACGAACCCGACGACCGGCTTGGTCATCCGGTCCCGGACGAAGGCCGCGGCCGCCTCCTCGGCGGTCCCGCCGATCTCCCCGATCACCATCACGGCCTCGGTCTCGGGGTCCTGCTCGAACAGGGCCAGGGCGTCGGTGAAGGAGGTCCCGATGATCGGGTCTCCACCGATCCCGATGCAGGTGGACTGGCCGATCCCACGGGCGCTCAACTGCGCGACGGCCTCGTAGGTCAGGGTCCCGCTGCGGGAGACGAGCCCGACCCGGCCGGGGCGGTGGATGTAGCCCGGCATGATCCCGATCTTGCAGGCCCCCGGCGTGATGATCCCCGGGCAGTTCGGCCCGATCAGGCGGCTCCCCCGCTCCCGCAGGAAACCGGTGACCCGGACCATGTCCAGCACCGGGATCCCCTCGGTGATGCAGACGATGAGCGGGAGCCCGGCGTCCGCGGCTTCCAGGATCGCGTCCGCGGCCCCCGCGGGCGGGACGTAGATGACGGACGCGTTCGCCCCGGTGGCGCGGACCGCCTGGTGCACGGTGTCGAAGATCGGGATGCCATCCAGGTCGGTCCCGCCCTTGCCCGGGGTGACCCCCGCGACCATCTTCGTCCCGTAGGCCACCATCTGCCGGGTGTGGAAGGCCCCTGCGCTTCCCGTGATCCCCTGGCAGAGGACCCGCGTCTCGTGATTGACGAGGACGCTCACGGACGGCCTCCGCGGGTGGCCGCGATCACCTGCTGGGCCGCCTCCTCCATCGTGTCGGCAGCGAGGAGGGGCAGCCCCGAGCGCGCCAGGATCTCCTTGCCCATCTCCACGTTGGTCCCGGCCAGCCGGACGACCAGCGGGACCTGGACGGCGACCTCCCTGACCGCCTCGATGATCCCCTGGGCGATCACGTCGCACTTCATGATCCCGCCGAAGATGTTGACCAGGACCCCTTCGACCTTCCGGTCGGCGAGCAGGATCTTGAAGGCGGTCGCCACCTGCTCCCGGCTCGCCCCGCCCCCCACGTCGAGGAAGTTGGCCGGCTCCCCGCCGTGCAGTTTGATGATGTCCATGGTGGCCATGGCCAGGCCTGCCCCGTTCACCATGCAGCCGATCGTCCCATCCAGGCTGATATAGCTGATCCCGGCCCGGCCCGCCTGGAGCTCCAGGGGGTCCTCCTCCTCGACATCCTGGAGCGCCTGGATCTCGGGGTGGCGGAACAGGGCGCTGTCATCAAAGGTCATCTTCGCATCCAGGGCGAGCAGCTCCCCCTCGGCCGTGAGGATGAGCGGGTTGATCTCGGCCAGGGAGGCGTCCGACTCGACGAACGCCCGGTACAGCCCCTGCAGCGCCCGCACGGCCGCCGGCACGCTCGGCCCCGGCAGGGCGAGGGCAAAGGCGAGCTTGCGGGCCTGAAAGGGCTGCAGCCCCAGGGCCGGGTCCACGGGCTCCCGCAGGATCTGCTCGGGCGCCCGCCGGGCCACCTCCTCGATCTCCACTCCCCCCTCCCGGCTCGCGATGCACACGACCCTGGCCGCTCCCCGGTCGATCACCAGCCCGACGTAGAGCTCCCGCGCGATCTGGCAGGCGCGCTCCACCCAGAGCTTGCGGACGACCTTGCCCGCCGGACCGGTCTGATGGGTGATCAGACGCCGGCCAAGCAGATCCGCGGCCAGCTTCCGCCCCTCCTCCGGGTCCCGGGCGACCTTGATCCCCCCCGCCTTCCCCCGGCCCCCGGCATGGATCTGCGCCTTCAGCGCGCAGGGGGGCCCGAGCTCACGGACCGCGGCCGCGGCCTCCTCAGGGGTCGCGGCGAGGCGTCCCGGGGGGACCGGGACCCCATAGCGCTGCAGGAGCTGCTTGGGGCCTCAGGCGCCCCGCCACTGCTTGAGGGCATGGAGGGTCACGGCCCGGTTCATCTCACCGATGGCCTGCAGCAGGGGGACTCCCTTGGGACAGACCTCCTGGCAGTTCTGGGCGTTGCTGCAGCAGGCAATCCCCCCCTCCCCCATCAGGGCGTCGAGCCGGGCCTCCTTGTGCATGGCCCCGGTCGGATGGGTATTGAACTGTCGGACCATCGCGATGACGAAGGGCCCCATGAAATCGGAGCGCGGGTTCACCTGGGGGCAGGCCTCCAGGCAGCACCCACAGGTCATGCACCGGGAGAGCTCGTAGGCGAAGGCCCGCTCTCGCTCGGGCAGGCGCGGGCCGGGCCCGAGATCGTAGGTGCCGTCGATGGGGATCCAGGCCTTCACCCGCTTCAGGGCCTCGAACATCCGTGAGCGGTCCACGATCAGGTCCCGGATCACCGTGAACTTGCCCATGGGCTCGAGCACGATGGGCCGCGGGGGCTGGTCCACCAGGGCCGAGCAGGCCTGGCGCACGCGGCCGTTGATCAGCATGGAGCAGGCCCCGCAGACCTCCTCCAGGCAGCTCGACTCCCAGACCACCGGGGTCGTGGGGCGCCCCTCCAGCGTGACCGGGTGCCGCTGGAGCTCCATCAGGCAGGAGATCACGTTCATCATGGGCCGGTGGGGGATGGCGAACTCCTCCCAGCGGGGCCGGCCCTCGGGAGTGTCCTGGCGCCGGATCCTCAGGTCGATCAGCTCACGCGCCACGCCCCGGCCTCCAGCACCGCTCCGCACGCCCATCCCGCTGAGCCACCCCCGTCCCCTAGACGAACGCGAAGAGGATGTCCACGCCGACGTAACTCAGGGCCACGAAGATCACCCCGCAGGCCGCCGCGGCGAGCCCCTGGGCCCGGCGCCCCTGCGTGATCCCCCAGGTGATCAGGAA
>JACPFL010000097.1:0-33400 GCA_016183025.1 Deltaproteobacteria bacterium
GCGGTGGCCACGTCCTCCAGCGGCAGTCCCAGCGTCTCGGCCGCGATCTGGGAGAGGACCGTGTCCGATCCCTGCCCGATGTCCGACACCCCGGTCATGAGCACCGCGGTGCCGTCCTCGTTCAGCTTCACGAAGGCGCTCGAGGGGAGCAGCCCGCTGATGTGGTTGATGGAGGCCACCCCCCGGCCGCGAAGCTTCCCGGCCTTGGGCCTGTCCCAGCCAATGGCCGCGGCGGCCCGCTTCAGGCACTCCTTGTACCCCACGCTCCCGTAGGGCTGCCCGCCCAGGGCCCGGTCGCCGTGCTCCACGCCGTTTTTCAGGCGGAACTCCACCGGGTCGATCCCGAGGCGCCGGGCCACCTCGTCCATGAGCGACTCGGACGCGAAGGTGGACTGGGGGTTGCCGAACCCCCGGAAGGCCCCGCACTTCACCTTGTTCGTGTACACGCAGATCCCCTCGATCTTCACGTGGGGGATCCGGTAGGGCCCCCGGGCCATCATGGCGCCGAACCCGGCGATCCCCGGGCCGTCGTCGGCGTAGGCCCCGGTGTCGTAGACGATCCGGGCCTGCTTGGCCACGATGCGTCCGTCTTTCGTCGCCCCGATCTTCATGGAGGCGATGGCCGGGTGGCGGGGGCGCATCGCGATGAAGTCCTCATCCCGGGTCATGACGATCTTCACCGGGGCGCCAGCCTCCCGGCACAGGGCCAGGGCGATGGGCTGGACCGTGGGCTCGACCTTCCCCCCGAACCCGCCGCCCACCTTGGTGCCGATCACCCGGATCTTCGTCATGGGCAGGTGCAGGGCCTCGGCGATCCGGGCCTGGGTGATGAAGACGGACTGCGTGGTGGTCCAGATGGTGACCTTCCCGGCGGCATCCACGGCCGCCACGGCCCCGCAGGGCTCCAGGTACCCCTGGTGCACCATCTGGGTCCGGAAGGTGTCCTCCAGGACCACGTCGGCCTCGCGCAGCCCCTGTTCGAGGTCCCCTTCCTCGAAGGTGGTGTGGGAGCAGACGTTCCCGGACCAGACCGGCTGGAAGACCTTGGCGTAGCTGGCGTATTCCTCATGGATGAGCGGGGCCCCCTCCTGCATCGCCTCGATCGGGTCGAGGAGCGCGGGAAGCTCCTCGTACTCCACCTCGATCAGGTCCAGCGCCTCCTGGGCCACATCCGGGTCCACCGCCGCCACCGCGGCCACCGGCTCCCCGATGCAGCGGACCTTGCCCCGGGCCAGCACCGGCTCATCGAGGATGAACGGGCCCATCCGGCCGTCGGGGAGGTCCTCGGCCGTGAGCACCACCCGGACCCCCTTGACCCGCCGCGCCTTGGAGACGTCAATCGCCCGGATGCGGGCGTGCGGGTACGGGCTCCGGAGGATCTTGCCATGCAGCATCTTGGGGAGCACGATGTCATCCACGTAGAGCGCGCGGCCGGTCGCCTTGTCCGGGCCGTCCACCCGCACCGCGCTCGTCCCCACCACGCGTGCCCCGTCGCCCGGCTGGCCGGTGGAAGGGCTTGACGGAAGCGCCTCGCCGCGCACCGTGGAGGCGGCTGCCTGCACGGCCTCCACGATCTTCACATAGCCGGTACAGCGGCAGAGGTTCCCCGAGAGCCCCTCCCGGATCTCCGCTTCAGAGGGGGCCGGGCGCTGGTCGAGCAGGGCCTTGGCCGCCAGGATCATCCCCGGCGTGCAGAACCCGCACTGCACGCCCCCGTGCTCGAGGAACGCCTGCTGCAGCGGGTGCAGGCGGCTCCCGTCAGCCAGCCCCTCGATGGTGGTGATCTTCTGCCCCTCGACCTCCAGGGCCAGCGTGAGGCAGGCGCGCACAGGCGCGCCGTCGAGCAGGACCGTGCACGCCCCGCACTCCCCCACGTCGCAGCCGAGCTTGGTCCCGGTGAGCCCCAGCTCACCGCGCAGCAGCTCCAGGAGCGTCCGCCGGGGCTCGACGAGCAGCTCCTGCTCCTGGCCGTTGACCGTGCACGCGAGTCGCTCCTTCACCGCCCCGTCCCCCTCGCCCGCTCCGTCGCCTGCGCGAGCGCGCGGGCTGTCAGCACCCGCACCATGGCTCGCTTGTACTCCGCCCCACCCCGGTGGTCGGTGGCCGGCTCAGCCCGCTGCTGGGCCAGGCGCCCGGCCTCCTCCAGCTCCGCCGCGCCGAGGCGCGTCCCCCGCAAGACCACCTCGGCCTCCGTCGCCCGGTAGGCCGCCGCGCTCGCCGCACCCACTCCGATCCGGGCCTCCCGGCAGACCCCCTGCGCATCCAACACGACCAGGGCCGCCACGCAGACCGTGGCCATGTCTGTCGCCTGGCGGCGGAGTTTCAGGAAGGCGCTCCCGCTGCCGCCTGCGAGCGCCGGGAGGCGGATCTCGGTCAGGAGCTCGTCCGGGTCCATCGCGGTCTCGTAGTAGCCCCGCAGGAACTCCGCCACCGGCAGCTCCCGGATGGCACCGGCCTTGGCCACGGCCAGCCGCGCGTCGAGGCAGAGCAAGGCTGGCGGCAGGTCCGCGGCCGGGTCCGCCTGCGAGAGGGACCCCCCGATCGTCCCCATCTGGCGGATGGCCGGGGAGCCGATCTGCGCGGCCGCCTCGGCCAGGAGCGGGGCCCGCGCCCGGACCAGCGAGGAGGCGGCGACGCTGGCGTGGATGGCGGTGGCGCCCAGGGCCAGTCCGCCGTCCGCCTCGCGGATCGCGCGGAGCCCGGCCAGCCCGCGGAGGCTGATCACGACCTCCGGCCGGACCACGCCGCTCTTCATCAGGATCAGCAGGGACTGGCCGCCTGCCAGCGGGCGGGCCCGCTCCCCGTGCTCCCGCAGCAGGCGGCAGGCCTCCTCGATGCTGCCCGGACGCACATAGCGGAAGTTCTCCATCGCGCACTCCTCGCCCGACTCCAGGGGTCCTACGTCATCCGGACCATCTCCCCCTTCAGGTGGACGACCGCGCAGTTCGGGCAGTACCCGGGCGCCTTCCCCCCCTTGTCGACGTAGAGGATGTAGCCGCACCGCACGCAGCGGTACCGCGTCTTGCCCGACGCGCCGGCCGCAGCCGCCTCCTTCCGGGTCTGGGTCCGCTTCGCCATCGCTCCCTCCGCGCTCAGCGGGCCGACGCCGCGCGGCGTGCCGCGCTGGATTGCGGCCGGGCCACCGGTTGATCTTGCGGCCGGGCCTGCCGCTGCAGTGGCGGCCGTGACCGCGACTGGATCTGCGCCTGGAGCCGCGCCTGCGCCTGCCGCCAGTCGCCGATGTACTCCTCCAGGTCCACCGTGTGGGTCGGGAAGTAGCAGGCCATGTGGATCATCTGCGAGCACTCTTTGTCCCGGCCGATCGGCTTCGTGCAGTCGAACCCCATCTTGGTCACCACCCCGTCCCGGCTCGAGGGGTCGAGCGGGATGCCGAGCGCATCCTGGATGAAGATGACGTCCTCCTTCCCCCGGCAGCGGGTGGCGAAGGCCCACTCCGTCTGCACCGGGTTCCGGGCGTCGATGTCCTCGTCCACCACCCAGACGTTCTTCACCGGGTGATAGGAGAGCACCGCCGCGGCCACCTGCTTGCCCCATCCCGGGTAGATCTTCTTGATCCGGACCACGCAGTCGAAGCAGGTGCACCCGCCCGGCGTCAGGTAGATGTCCAGGATGCACTCGTCGGGGATCACCTGCCGGAGGATCTTCAGGATCTCGCACTGGAAGGCGATGATCATGGGCTGGTTCTCGTCCGGCGGCGGCCCGGTCACGATGTCGTGGTAGATCGGGGTCGATCGGTAGGTGATGGCCTTGAGGTCGAAGACCGGGGCCAGCCGCTCATCGCCGTAGTACCCGGTGAACTCCACGAACGGGGCCTCGGGCTTGCGGACGTGCGGCGGGATCTCCCCCTCGAGCACGATCTCGGCGGTGGCCGGGACCTCCAGATCCACCGTCTCGCACCGCACCATATCGATGGGCCGGCCGCGCTGTGCCCCGGCGAAGCAGAACTCGTCCTCCTCCAGGGGCATGATGGTGGACGCGGCCATCATCGAGTACGGGTCCACCCCGATCGCGACGGCCATGGGGCAGGCCAGCCCCTTCTCCCAGTACATCATGATGATGTGCCAGAGGTTGAACGGGCTCATCCACAGCCCGGTCTGGTTCTTCTTGTGGATGTAGAGCCGGTGGACCGAGGCGTTGCGGACCCTCGTCTCCGGGTGCTTGACGATGCAGACCGTCGCGTCGATGTACCAGCCCCGGTCCTTCTCCGCGTGCCAGGTGATGGGGAACATGTTGAGGTCGACCTTCTTGCCCAGGAGGACGTGCTCCTTGCACGGGCCGTCCTTGACGAGCTTGGGCTGGAACTCCTTGATCTGCTCGGCCCGGCGCACGTACTCCCGGGTGAACTCCGGGGGGGTCGTGTCCAGCCCCAGGCAGACGCGCTCCTGGGTCCCGTAGACCGCCACGGCGAGAGGGATGTCGTACCCCTTCACGTTCTCGAACAGCAGCGCCGGGCCGTGCTCCTCGATCGCCTTCTTCGCGACCAGGGTGGTCTCCAGGTAGCGGTCCACCGGGCGCTGCACCCGCACCAGCTCTCCCTGGGCCTCCAGGAAGCCCAGGAAGCTCCGGAAGTCCGGGAAGTCATGTCGCGGCGCGACCTGCTTGCGCACCTTCGTCGCCGTCCTGCCCGAAGGCCCGGACATCGGCGACAGGGCGCCGGGCATCGGTGGCGGCGATGCCGTCAGTGCGACCTTCTTGTTCGACTTCACCGTCATCCTCCCTTCGCCCCGGCCAGGGGCCTCAGGCCACGAAGCGGGTCTCCCGTTCCCAGAAGATCAGCCGCCGTCGGGCCCACACGAGCAGGTTGTCGAAGATGAAGCCCACCACCCCGATGCCCAGGATCCCGACGAACATGTCCCGGCTTCGGAACGAGGCCGAGGAGTAGATGATGAGGTAGCCCAGGCCGTTGTTCGAGCCGATCATCTCGGTGATGACCACCAGGACGAGGGCGATGGGCATGGCGATGCGGATCCCGGAGAAGATGTGGGGGGCCGCCGCCGGGATCACCACCCGCCGGAAGATGACCGCCGGCCCGGCCCCCATGTTGCGCGCGGCCCAGAACAGGAGCGGGTTGACCGCGCGCGTGCCGTAGTACGTGTTGATGACCATCGGGTAGACGCACTCGAGGAAGATCAGGGCGATCTTCGAGACGTTCCCCAGGCCGAAGATGAAGACCAGGATCGGGTAGATGGAGATCTTGGGGACCGGGTAGGTCACCGCGAAGAAGCGCTCCAGCGCCAGCTCCGCCGCCCGGAACCGGCCCATGAGGAAGCCGATGATGACGCCCACCACGGTGGCCAGCAGGAACCCGACCAGGGCCCGGTAGACCGAGTGGCCCACGTGCATGAACAGGCTCAGGTTCCCGGCCATCCTCGCCGCCTCCTGGAGCACCCCCGCGATCGAGGGGAGCAGCAAGGGGCTCACCCACCCCGAGTGGGCCACCACCTCCCAGGTCCCCAGGATCGCGAGGCACGACGTCGCCTTCCGGGCGCGGCTCCAGCCACGCCCCTGCACGCCCACGCGCCCGGCCGCCCTCGCCTTCTCCCGCTTCCCCGGCGCCGGCCCGCTGCTCATCGCCGCCGGGCCTCCCAGGTCAGGGCCCGCTGCCGGACGTAGACCAGGAGCCGGTCGTTGGCGAACCCGAGGATGGCGATGGTCACGATGGCCACGAACATGATGTCGAAGCGCAGATTGGCCTCGGCGAACGAGATCAGGAAGCCGAGCCCCGAACTCGCCCCGATCATCTCGGCGGAGAAGAGCAGGATGAAGGAGAGGGCCAGGGCCACCCGCAGGCCGGAGAAGATCTGGGGCAGCGCCGTCGGCAGCACGATCCGGCGGAAGATCTGCGCGGGGGTCGCCCCCATGTTGAGCGCCGACCAGACGTGGAGCCGGTCCACGGCCCGGGCCCCGTAGTAGGCGTTGATGAAGACCGGGTAGAAGCAGGCCAGCAGGATGACCAGGATCTTGGACGCGTCCCCGATCCCGAACCACACGATGAGGACCGGGAGGATGGCGATCTTGGGGATGGGGTAGGTCAGGGAGATGAGCGGGTTGAACAGATCCTCGGCGCGGCGCGAGATCCCCGACAGGAGCCCGAGCCCGATCCCGAGCAGGGAGCCCGCGAGGAAGCCCGCGTACGAGCGCACGAGGCTGGACCTGAGGTGGCCGAAGAGCTCCCCCGACGTCACCATCTCGCCGAACTGCGCCACAATGACCGAGGGGCCGAGCAGGTACTCGGGGAGCCACCCGAGCCCGTAGAGCCCCTGCCACAGGACGACGAGCCCGAGCAGCGAGGCGTACGACTGGGCCGCCCGCCAGACCCGGCCATGACGCCGTTTCATCCCCGTCCCCCGTTGGCCCGGCGGACCCCTCGCGCCCCCCGCGCCCGGACCCCGCCCCACAGGTCGCGGGCGATCTCCCCGGCCGTCGCCTTCAGAAGCTGGACCATCGTCAGGACCTTCACGGCCGCCAGGCGGAAGAGCGGGCCCGCCACGGTGAGGGAGGCCACTGGGCGACCCACCGGATCGAAGACCGGCACGGCGATCCCCCAGGTCCCACGGGCCAGCTCCTCACGGCTGAAGTCGTAGCCGCGCCGGCGGATCTCCCGCAGGCGGCGCCCCAGCTCCCGCTTGCCGGTGATCGTGCGCGGGGCCAGCCGGGCCGGCCGCAGGGACGCCACCACGCTGCGCTGCTCGGCCTCGGGCAGGTAGGCGAGGAGCACCTTGCCCGAGGCCCCAGCGTACAGGGGGCTGGCGTTTCCGGGCTTGATCCAGTACCGGATATGGCCGTGGGGGCTCTCGATGTAGGCGATGCAGATCCGGTCCATCCCCTCCCGGATCGCCAGGTAGACGGACTCCCGGGCCTCATCGGCCAGGCGCTGCATCCAGGGGTACGCGGCCCCGACGAGATTGATGCTCTCGGCCGCCACCATCCCGAGCCGGAACAGGGCGACCCCGGGGCTGTACTTGCGGGACAGGAGATCCTGGCGCACGAACCCCCGCCGCTCCAGGTTGTCGAGGAACCGGTAGAGCGAGCTGCGGGGGATGCGCACAGCCCTGGCGATCTCCTCCAGGCCAAGGGCCGGGGCCCCGTCAGAGAAGGCGAGCAGGATGTCCAGCCCGCGCGAGAGCGACTTCAGCTCCATCCTCGGCCCGGCTCCACGCTCACCGCTCGTCCAGGCGCACCCCGTAGGACGCCCAGTCGGCCTCGACCTGACGCATGACGGCGTCCGGGATCCGGTTCTGCTCGGGGAACCCCTTGCGGCCCAGCGGCAGGGTCGCGTCGATCCCCATCTTCGTTCCGATCCCGCTCGGGAAACTCGGCTGCGAGGGGTCCAGCTTCATCCCGGCCGCGTCGGTGACCACGATCAGGTCCCGGTCGGCCTGGAACCGGGTGGCGATGGCCCACTCCACCATGTGCGGGTCCCGGATGTCGATGTCGTCGTCCACGACGATGGCGAGCTTCGTCTGGTTGGTGCGGAGCAGGTCCATGAGCACGTTCTTCCCCTGCCCCTCCACCTGCTTCCGGATGGACGCGATGGCGTGCAGCCCCGCGCATCCCCCCGGGGTGAAGTGGACATCCACCACGCTGGGGCAGGTCAGGGAGCGGATCTTCTTGAACCACTCGGGCTCCCGCGCCACCGCCTGCATGATGTTGGTGGGCCCCCAGACCGGGTAGCCCTCGTAGGTGACGGCGTAGATCGGGTCGCGCCGGTGGGTCATGGCCGTGATCTCCACCACCGGTCGCGGGGCCCGCCCGGACATGTACCCCGTCCACTCCCCGAAGGGCCCCTCGTCTTCCCGGGCCCCGGGCAGCACCCGCCCCTCGATCACGATCTCCGCATGGGCCGGGACCTCGAGGTCCACGCTCTCGCAGCGGACCAGCTCGAGAGGGGCCCGGCGCAGCGAGCTGGCCAGCACGTACTCGTCCTCGTCGAACCCCATGGGCGCCTGGGTGCAGAGGTAGGCACAGGGCTCGGTGCCGATGGCGAGGGCGAACTCCAGGGGCTCCCCGCGCGCCTCGGCCTTCTCGATGCAGACCCCCGCGTGCTGCGGCGGCTTGACCAGGAGCCCGGTGCGGCGCGGCCCCTTGACCTCCATCCGGTAGATCCCGACGTTGCGCACCCCGGTATCGGGGTCCTTGCAGATGAACTGGGCGAAGGTGATGTAGGGACCCCCGTCCCCCTCGTGCCAGAGGATGGGGACCGGGAAGGTGGTCAGGTCCACGTCCCGGACCCTCACCTCCTTGCACGGCCCGTCCGCGACCAGCACCGGCTCGATCCTGCGCTCCATCCGGTCGAGCCACACCCGCAGGAGGTCGCGCTCCTCGCACTCCAGGGCCACGGCCACCCGGCGGCGCGTACCGAACGGGTTGTTGAGCACCGGGGTGCTGCTCCCCTTCACGGACTCGAACAGCAGGACCGGGCCCCGGCGGGCGATGGTCTTGATGCAGACCCCGGCCAGCTCGTACTCCGGGCTGACCTGGCGCGTGACGCGGCAGAGCTCCCCCTGGCGCTCCAGCGCGGCCAGGTACTCCCGCAGATCGGCGTAGGGCATGCCCCCCCTCCCCCGCGCTAGGAGCGCGGCAGATAACTCAGGTCCACCATCTCGGCGGCGTCGAACTTCTTCTCCCGCTCCAGCCACCCGTTGGCGATGATCAGCTCCACCAGGCGGTTGAGCGGCTCCACCTCGATCCGCGCATGGGCCTCGCGGTGGTAGTCCTGCAGGTTGAGGTAGATGGCCTCAGGCGTCCGCACGAGCTTCGCCTGGAGCAGGGCCCGCCGCCCCTCCCTGGGCTGCTCCAGGTAGTGGCTCGTCACGCGGACGAGGTCGCTCAGGAAGTCCCGGACCGGGCCCGGATGCTGGCGGAGGAAACGTTCGCTGAAGAAGACGAGCATGAGGTCGCGCTCGAAGGGGATGGCCTCCGTGCTCCGGAAGAGCTGGCGCACCCCGCCCTTCTGGAGCTCCGCCGCGTAGAACGGCTGGGGAAAGACCCCGGCGTCGATCTTCCGGGTCCGCAGGGCATTCCCCATCGCCGGAAATGGGATGACCACGAGCTTCACGTCGCGGTCCGGATCCAGCCCGGCCCCGCGGAGGGCCTGGCGGACGTACAGGTCCGTGGAGGACTTGTAGTCCACAATCCCGATGGTCTTGCCCCGGAGGTCGGCGGGCTGCCGGATCCCGGACTCCTCCAAGGTGAGCAGGGCCGACGAGAAGCCCTTCGGGCTCTCCTTGGAGAGGCTCGCCACGAGCTTGAGCGAGATCCCCTGGGCCCGGGCGAAGATGGCGGTGAAGGCCGCCACCGTCCCGCCGTCGATCTGCCCGGCGATGAAGGCATTGAAGCGGTCGGTGTTGCCGCGGAACGGCACGAACTTCAGCGTGTAGGATTTCCCCTGGTTCGGGGTCAGGTCGGGCCGGGCCTTCATCAGCCAGAGCTGTTCCTCGGCCGCAAACCCGTGGCCCAGCCGCATCTCGACCGGCACCTCGCCCGCCAGGGCGGGCAGGCCCCAGGCCAGCAGCAACAGTCCCAGCGCCGTGAACCGCCATCCCCTCTTCCTCATCTCGCCTCCTCCGCGGCCGCGCCAGCATCTATCGAGGACGCTCATGGCGTCTCCGCCGCCACGCCAGGCACGTCCAGGCGGGACTTGAGCACCTCCTCCCGGAGGAGGTCCCAGATGGCATTGCGGTACGCGATGTACGGCTCCTGCTTCTTCACCTGGATGTCCCGCGGCCGCGGCAGCTTGATCTCCACGACCTCCTTGATCGTCCCTGGCCGCGCCGTGAGGACCAGGACCCGGTCCCCCAGGTAGATCGCCTCCTCGATGTCGTGCGTCACGAAGAGGACCGTCTTGCCCGTCTGCTCCCAGATCCGGTTGAGCTCCTCCTGCATCAGCTCCCGCGTCTGCGCGTCCAGGGATCCGAAGGGCTCGTCCATGAGCAGGACCCGGGGGTCGAAGGCCAGGACCCGGGCCAGGGCCACCCGCTGCTTCATCCCGCCGGAGAGCTCGTGCGGGTAAAGGTCCTTGAACGGGAGGAGTCCCACCATCTCGAGGTACCGCTCGGCCACCTCCAGCGCCTCCCCCCGTGGGCGCCCCTCGAGCTCGACCCCCCACAGGACGTTGCCCAGGGCGGTGCGCCAGGGGAAGAGGGCGAACTCCTGGAAGACCATCCCGCGGTCCCGGCCCGGGCCCCCGATCGCCCGGCCATTGACCAGCACCTCCCCTCCGCTCAGCTCCTCGAACCCTCCCAGGATGTGGAGCAGGGTGGACTTCCCGCAGCCGCTGGGCCCGACGATGGTGACGAACTCGCCCTCGCCCACGGAGAGGTTGAGGTTCTCCAGGGCGACGATCGGCGTCCCCCCTCGCTCGAAGGCCTTGCGCAGCCCCCGGATCTCCAAGAGCGCCATGGCGCTATCGCGGCAGGTAGCTCAGGTCCACCAGGTCCCGGACGTTGATCCGCTTCCCCTTCTCCAGCCAGCCGTTGGCGATGATCATCTCCTGGAGCTTGGTCAGGGACTCCACGTCCACCCGGGCGTCCGGGGTCCGGTACCAGTCCGCCATCTCCAGGTAGATCTTCTCGGGGGTCCGGACCATCTTGGCGTCGAGGAGCGCCCGGCGCGCCTCCTGGTTCCGCTCGATGTAGAACTTGTTGACGAGGAGGTAGTCGCTCAGGAACGCCTCCACGACCCTGCGCTGCTCCCGGAGGAACTTCTCGCTGAAGAAGATCTGCATCAGCTCCTCGTCGAAGGTGAAGGCGTACTTCGAGTCGAAGATGGCCCGGACCCCGCCCTTCCCCATCTCGGCGGCGTAGAAGGGCTGCGGGAAGACCCCCGCGTCGATCTTCCTCGTGCGCAGGGCGTTGCCCTGGGCCGGGAAAGCGACCACCACGAGCTTGGCGTCCCGGTCCGGGTCGATCCCCTCCTTGCGGAGCGCCTCCCTGGCCCAGAGATCCGTCGCGGACTTGAAGTCCACGATCCCGATGGTCCTCCCGCGCAGGTCACTCACCCGCTGGATGCCGGAGTCCCCCGCGGCCAGAAAGGTCGTCCGGAAGCCCTGGAGGCTCTCCCGGCAGATGCTGGCCACGATCTTCAGCGGCACCCCCTCGGACCGGGCGAAGATGGCCGTGAAGCCGGTCACCGTGCCGCCATCGATCTGCCCCGCCAGGAAGGCGTTGAAGCGGTCCGTGTTCCCCCGAAAGGGGGTGTAGCGCAGCGTGTAGGCCTTCCCCTGGTTCGGCGTCAGGTCGGGCCGGGCCTTCATCAGCCAGAGCTGCTCCTCCGCGGCGAACCCATGGCCGATCCGGATCTCCACGGGCGCCGCCGTGGCCAGGAACGGGGCTGCCATCGCCACCCCGGCCAGCACCACCGCCACCACCCAGATGCGCCAGCTCCCTGTTCCCATGATTCCCTCCGCGTCGGGGCCGCCGCCCGCACTCCGAGCCCTCAGGCCCTCCATCCGTGCCGCTGCCCTCGGCTGCCTAGAGGAGGTCCTCCCGCTTCAGGCGGGCCACGTTGGACTCGTCCACCACCACCGTGTCGATCTCCACGATCTTCGGCAGGGTCTTCCCGTTCAGGTGGTCCACCGCGGCCTCGACCGCCTTGCGCCCCCAGCTCTTGGGCTTGAGCGCGATGGTCATGGCCAGCTCGCCCTTGCGCACCGCCTCGATCGCGGGCGGCACACCGTTGAACCCCGTCACGAGCACCCCGGTCTTCTTCTGGGCCTTCACCGCCTGCACCGCCCCCAGCGCCAGCTCGTCGTTGGTCCCGTAAAGCATCGCCACGTCCGGGTGCGCTGTCAGGATGTCCTCGGCCAGCCGCAGCCCGTCTGCCCGCGTCAGCGGCGAGTGATGCCCCGCCACGACCTGCATCCCCGGCTGCCGCCCCAGCACCTCCTTGTACCCGCGCTCCATCTCCTGCGCGAACGACGCCCCGGCCGGCCCCAGCAGCATCCCGACCTTCCCCCGTCCCTTGAGCCGTTCCACGGTCCACCGGCCGATCCGCCGCCCCTGCTCCACCCAGTCCGACCCCACAAACGCCACCTGATGCTTCGGGTCCACCGACCGCGCCACGCTCAAGATCGGGATCCGCGCCGCCCGCGACGCCTCGTACGCCGGCACCGCCCCCGTTGCCGTGATCGGCGAGATCAGGATCAGGTCCACCTTCCGCTGGATCAGGTCCTGCGCCCCGTCCAGCTGCCGCACCTGGTCCTCCTCCGCCCGCACCACCCGCAGCTCCACCTGCAGCTCCCGCGCCCGCTCCCGCATCCCCTGCTCCATCGCGATGTAGAAGGGGTTCGTGGAGGAGGCCAGGGAGACCCCCACCGTGAACTTCCGCTGGGCCCCGCCCCGTCCAGCCACCAATGTCCCCATGACGAGCCCCAGACCGAGCACCGCCCCGAGTGTCAGCATAGTCGGTCGCTTCATCGTCGCCCCTCCCTTCTCCGGTCCATCTCTCGTCCCTGTCTCTTCACGTCTCTGTCCCGTCACGTCCCCGCCTCGCCCCCCTGGCCGGGGCCTGGCCCTTTGCTCCCCTGATGTTCGCCGTCACGTCCGCTGCCGGAGCACCTCCAGCGAGGCGGCCCCGATGAACACCACGCCCACCACCACCTGCTGCCAGTACGAGTGTACGTCCAAGAGGTTGAGCCCGTTCTGCAGGAAGCCGATGAGCAGCACGCCGAGGATCGTCCCGCCCAACCCCCCCTCACCTCCTCGCAAGGACGCCCCGCCCAGCACGACCGCCGCGATCGCGAACAGCTCCATGAACACGCCGACTGTGGGCTGGCCCGAGCGCACCCGTGCCGCCACGATCAACCCTCCCATCGCGGCCAGGAGTCCCGAGATGACATAGGTGGCCGTCACGACCCGGTCCACCTTGATGCCCGCCAGCCGGGCCGCCTCGCGGTTGCCGCCCACGGCATAGACCTTGAGCCCGAACGGCGTAAACCGGAGCAGGACCAACATCACCAGGAAGGCCGCGGCGGTGACCAGCACCGCGATCGGCACCCCGGCCACCGTGCCCGTGCCCAGGTAGGCGAACTCCTCCGGGACCGTGGCCACCGTGGCACCCCCCGTGATCGCCAGGGCAAGGCCCCGGGCCACCACGAGGGTCCCCAGGGTGGCGATGAACGGGGAGACCAGGAGCTTGCTCACCAGCAGCCCATTGGCCAGCCCGAAGAGAATGCCTGTCAGGAGGCCCCCCAGCAGGCCCACGGCGAAGCTCACTTCGGACATGACGAGCGCTGCCAGAGAGCCGGCGAGGGCCAGCAGGGATCCCACCGAGAGGTCGAACCCGCCCCCGATGATGACAAAGGTCATGCCGATGGAGACGATGGCCAGGACCGAGGCCTGGTACAGGACGTTCCGGAAGTTGGCCACGGTGAGAAAGTGCTCGTTGAGCACCGAGAGGACGACCAGGAGGAGCAGCAGGGTGGCGGGGAGGTAGTATCGGTGCCACTGCCGGATCCCCTTCATGCCGGCCTGTCCGTCCCCAGACCGGCTGCGCAGCGCAGGATGGCCTCCTGGGAGGTCGCCCGGGATTGCAGTTCCCCGGCGAGGATCCCCTGGCGCATCACCAGCACCCGGTCGGCAGCGCCCAGGACCTCGGGGAGCTCCGAGGAGGCCACCAGGACCGACCCTCCCTGCTGCACGAACCGCCCGACGAGGCGGTGGATCTCGGCCTTGGTGCCGACGTCGATCCCATGGGTCGGCTCATCGAGGGCCAGGAGGGAGGCGTCGGTGGCCAGCATCCGCGCCATGAGCACCTTCTGCTGATTCCCGCCGCTGAGGTGCCCCACCGGGGTCGTGAGGCTGGGTGTCTTCACCCCCAGCACGCGGACGAAGCCGGCAGCAAGCCGGGCCATCCGCTGCCGGGAGAGGAACCCGAACCGGGTCACCTTCCCCAGGCAGGCCAGCGCGATGTTCTCCTGTACCGACAGGGTGGGGATGATCCCCTCCTCCTTCCGGTCCTCGGGGACGTACCCCATGCCGCGTTCGAGCGCCTCATGGGGCGCCCGGATCTCGACGGGTTCGCCCCCCAGCCGGAGGCGGCGCTCGGGCACCTGGCGTGCGCCGTAGAGGGCCTTGAGCACCTCCGAGCACCCGGCCCCCAGGAGCCCGGTGAGGGCGACGACCTCCCCTTGACGCAGCGAGAATCGGAGCGCCGGCTGCCCCTCACGGAGCCGGAGCGCGTCCACCGCGAGCCGCTCGCCCCCCGGCGCGCACTCCACCCGAGGATAGACCTCCTGCAGCTCTCGCCCGACGATCAGCCGGATCAGCCGCCCCGCCGTGAGCGCCCGCACCGGCTCCGCCCCCACGACCCGGCCGTCCCGGAGCACCGTGACCCGGTCGGCCAGGGCGAGGACCTCGTCCACCTTGTGCGAGACGAAGACCACGGCCACGCCCTCATCCCGGAGCTTGCGGATCAGGCCAAACAGGGCCTCGATCTCCCGGGGGACCAGCGAGGCGGTCGGCTCGTCCATGACCAGGACCCGGGCCTCGGTGGCCAGCGCCTTGGCGATCTCCACGATCTGCTTCTCGGCCACGGTGAGGGAGCGGATCGGCCGGTCCGGATCCAGCTCGACCTGCAGGCGGGCCAGGATCTCGCCCGCTCGGCGCCGGCGAGCCAGCCGGTCCACGATGCTGAGCCCGAAGACCCGGCGGAGGGGCGGGCGGCCGAGGAGGATATTGGCCGCCACCGACTGAGCAGAAATGAGCTGGGGGTCCTGATAGATGGTCGCGATGCCCCGGGTGTAGGCATCGGCGGGCGTCCGGAGCTCGACCGGACGCCCGCCCACGGAAATCCGACCTGCATCCGGGCGCGCGGCCCCGCCCAGGACGCGCACGAGGGTGCTCTTGCCCGCCCCGTTTTCGCCGACCAGCGCGTGCACCTCCCCTTGATCCAGGTCAAAGTCCACCCGATCCAGGGCCTGCACCCCGCCATAACGCTTGGAGATCTCCTGCAGCGAGATCACCGGCATGGCGCCAGTTGCATAACACAGGCCCCTGGGGCTGTCAAACCGTTCAGGCCTGCGCCTGTCAGGCGACAGCCAGCGGGGGAAGATTTTTGAGACAGGGTTCTCAGATTATCTGGGCCAGAGATCAGCCGAGGGGTCAGTCGCCAAGAAGCCAACGGGCGCGTGCCGTCACTCGATGACCTCCCAGTCCTTCTGGTACCGGTCGAGCTGCGCGACCGTATACGCGTCCAGGGGGTGCTCCCGCTCCGGGACCTCCACCTGCTTCTCCTCGCCGCACAGGGCGGTGGTGAAGTAGCGCTGGCCGGTGTCGTTGATCATCACCACGATCCGCCGCAGCTCCGGGTGCCGGCCGGCCAGCTTCAGCGCGGCCGCCACATTGCAGCCGGAGGAGATCCCGCAGAAGACCCCCTCCTCCCGGGCCAGGCGGCGGGCCATCGTCACAGACTCCTCGGTGGTCGTGGTGATGATCCCCGTGAGCTGGGAGAGGTCCAGGTCCCGCGGGACGAAGCCGTCGCCGATCCCCTCGATCCCGTGGGGGCCCCAGCGGCGGTGGGCCAGGATGGGGCACTCCGCCGGCTCGACCGCGTACAGGCGGACCTTCGGGTTCTGCTCGCGCAGGTACCGGCCGACCCCCGTGATGCAGCCGCCCGTCCCCTGCGAGGCCACAAAGGCGTCCACCCGCCCCTCGGACTGCTCCCAGATCTCCGGCCCGGTCGTCCGGTAGTGGGCGGCGATGTTGTCCGGGTTCGTGAACTGGCTCGGGACCCAGTAGGCCTGGGGGTCCCTGGCCCGGATCTCTTCGAGGCGCTGCAGGGAGAGGTCCACGTCGCTCTCCCCGCCCTTCGTGAAGACGAGCTCCGCCCCATAGGCGCGCATGAGCTTCTTCCGCTCCTCGCTCATCCCCTCGGGCATGACCACGACGCAGCGGTATCCCTTGATCGCGGCCACGAAGGCACAGGCCGTGCCGGCATTGCCGGTGGAGCACTCCAGGACGGTCATCCCGGGCCTCAGCTCTCCCCGGCGCTCGGCCTCACCGATCATGTGCAGGTAGATCCGATCCTTCAGACTGCCGGACGGGCTGAACCACTCGACCTTCCCCATGACCTCGGGCCTCACGCCCCCGGTCACTCGGTTGAGCCGGACGAGCGGGGTCCGCCCGATCGCCTCGAACAGGTTCTCACAGTACCGTCTGTTCCGGTCCCACCCGATGCTCATCCGCTCCCTCCTGTGCTCCCCGCCGCCGGCTTCAGCCAGTAGTTATGCGCCCCACCACCTATGCGACGGATTTTCCACGTTAGCGCCAGGCGCTTCCCGGCTGCGGCACAGTCACGAAGATACAGGTTGATCAGGGTCTGATAGGGAATCCCACACTCCTGCGAGAGGGCCTTGAAGTACCTGATGGTCTGTTCACGAGGAGGTCGCTATTCCTGATCGTGGCCCACCCCATCTGGGGTACAGTCCTAACCTCGTGGCCAACGATGTCTCTCGCGAGCCGCCGGTCAACGCAATCGTCCAGGAGAACCCTCACGACGCAGAGGCGACCATGCGAGCTTTCGCTTCCTCAAGGAAGGCGATCACCTGTTCCCGTTTCACGGTGGGAAAGCCTTCGAGGAAATCGTCGATTGTCTCCCCCCCCTCAAGGTAGTCGAGCAGCGTCTGCACCGGCACCCGGGTGCCGGTGAACACGGGGGTACCCCCTAGGATGTCGGGCGAGCACGTGATAATTGGCTGATTCATGAGAAGTAGGTTACGCCATGAAGCCTGATCCATCAAGCGGCATCTAGACATTATGACTTCCGCGTGGAAAGGCTGACCCCCGGCTCATCACGCGGGTTAGCCTAGGGAGGCCAGAGCCGCCATGTGCTCTCGGCACATTCCACACACAAGCACGGAGGTCAGCCATGGACAAGTCTAGCAGAACCGTTTACGTCGGTCTCGACGTCCACAAAGACTCCATCGCCGTCGCCTACGCGCCTGAGGACCGCGGGGCCGAGGTCGTCTCCCTGGGGACGATCGGCACGCGCCAGTGCGACCTCGACAAACTGATCCGCAAGCTCCAGTCCACGGGCGCGGCGCTCGTGTTCGGCTACGAGGCCGGCCCGTGCGGGTACTGGCTGTATCGGTACCTCACCCGGCTGGGCTTGAGCTGCCAGGTCGTTGCCCCGTCCCTGATCCCGAAGCGGGCCGGCGACCGGGTCAAGACCGACCGCCGCGATGCGATCACGCTGGCCCGGCTCATGCGCAGCGGGGATCTCACCTCCCTCTATGTTCCCGAGATTCCCGACGAGGCCATTCGGGACTTGAGCCGCGCCCGGGAGGATGCCATGCGGGATCTCAAGGCGGCGAAGTACCGGCTGAAGGCGTTCTTGCTGCGGCAGGACCTTCGGGACGAGGGCCGGGCCAATTGGCACGCCGCTCATCTCCGCTGGCTGGCGGAGGTGGTGTGTCCGACCGCCGCCCAGCAGATCGTGTTTCAGGAGTACGTCCGCACCGTGACCGAGCGGACCGAGCGCCTGGAACGACTGGAGGGGGAGCTGCGCGAGGAGGTCAAGCGCTGGCGCCTGTCCCCGGTCGTGGAGGCGATCCAGGCCCTGCGCGGCGTCGAGCTCACGGGCGCCGTCATCGTGATCGCCGAACTTGGGGACCTCACGCGGTTCGACCCCCCGCGGCAGCTCATGCGTGACCTCGGGCTCACCCCGTCGGAGTACTCCTCCGGGGAGCGCCGGCGGCAAGGGGGCATCACCAAGGCCGGCAACACGCACGCCCGGCGGGCGCTGGTCGAAGGGGCGTGGGCCTATCGGTATCCGGCGAAGATCAGTCGGCATCTCCAGCTCCGGCTGGAGAAGCTGCCGGTCGAGGTGCAACGGATCGGCTGGAAGGCGCAGGTGCGGCTGTGCAAGCGGTATCGGCGGCTGACGGCCCGGGGCACGCATGCGAACCAGGTCGTGGTAGCCATCGCACGGGAGATGGCGGCCTTCGCCTGGGCGATGGCCCGCGCGGTACCGCTCGCGAACTAACGGAGCGGAGCGCCGGGAACAGCGGAGTTCAAACAGATTGATTGCGATCTCGAGCCATCGGACGAGACGCGGCCCCGGTATCGGCGCAACCTTCGGCGACGTGACGAGGCCACGACCCCCGACCCTCGAGCGAAGCAGGCGCCGCGACGGACACCAGTCAGGTGGTACCCACCCCACGGATATCAGCATGATCAACCGTCGCCGTGACAGGCTCCGTCTCGTCCGAGGGTTCGAGCACCCCCCATGAAGGGAGAACATGGCCGCCGATCTTGACGTCATCGTCGACTTGACAGCGGGAGTCATATCAACGCTCGCTGTCAGCGGCGGCGTCCGAGCAGGGCGAAGACGCCGGCCGTTTCACCACGGTGTTAGAGGGCGTCCGTCCCTCGGTCGGTTGCATGATCGCCAGAGCAGAGATGATGTCCTCCAAGGTCACCTTGGTCATCAGGTTGAGCCCGCTGACGCTCCGTGCAACCTTCGGCGAGCGCGAGGGGGCGTGAGACCAGCGCGAGCGGGCCGACCGCCGTCAGGTTCACACGGAAGTTACAATAGACGCCTCATTCGACACTTGGCTCGGCAGGAAGCTGCGCGCCATGCCATACCGCGACGACCCAGACGGTCTTCCCTTCAACCCGATAGAAGAACCGATACGGAGGAATCACGACCTCTCGATACGGAAGCTCCGGGAATTCCCGAATCAGCCGACCCGACTTCGGATACCGACTCAGCCGTCGAAGCATGCGCTCGGCCCGAAGCCGGAGCTTGCGCGCCGCCTCGGGGTTGTCGCCGTGAACGTAGGCCAGCGCCGCCAGGAACTGAAGACGGCCCGAAGGCGTGAACCGAACCCTCACTTCGACGCGCGCGCGAGAAGCGCGTCGGCCTCGTCCAAGACCTTGTCCAAGTCATAGCCCTGGCCTGCAGCTATCTCCTTTTCCCCCCTGGCCAGCAGTCGCAGCAGCTGACGTTCATGCTCCGCCCTTTCGTAGGCCTCGACGCTCAGCATGACGGCTGCCGCTCTGCCTCGCTGGGTGATGACAAGTGGCTGCTTGGAGGCCCGTACCCGCTTGAGGGCCGCTGCCGCGTCCTGGCGCAAATCGGTCACGGGCATGATGTCTGGCACCTTGGGCATCTTTAGACCCTCCAGAAGTATTTTTAAGTGTACCTCTAAACGTGCCAGATAGCAACCGCTCGCGGCCACCTCGACCGTACGCCCGCGTGACCCGTTGGATCCGCGCTCCCCCCTTGCCGCAGATATCACACCTCATGGTGCCTGTCATCCCCTCTCAATCCGGGTCCAGCGTAACGATGACCATCTTCCCCGTGGGACTCAAGGCATCCTCCCCCCCTCTCGCCGGGGCACGCAGGGACCGAGCCCCTGCCGTCGGAAGAAACGGGCGCCGCAGGACCGATCAGAAGTATCGGAGGCTGGCCGGTGAGACGGAGAGCTCGATCCGGCTGGCCAGCCAGCCCTGCCCGGGCTGCTAGGCCAGGAGGGCGGGGTGGCCGGCCCCGCAGACGATCTCGTAGCCCTGCTTGCAGCGGTTGGCCACGGCGATCGACTCGTCACAGCGCAGGTCGGGGCAGTGGACCAGAGGGAGGTGCTCCATCTCCCGCGTGGGCAGGGGCGTCCCCTCGGGGCTGCCCAGGAAGCGCGCATAGGTCTTCCACCAGAGGTCGTAGAGGAGGACCTTGTCCTCCTTCTTGAGACGAGGGTCAGGGAAACTGATGATCCGCTGCCACTTGGCCTGGCTGTCGGTCGGGCGGCCGATGTACAGGTCCAGCTTGGCCAGGACGCCCTTGTCCTTGAACTCCACGGCGCCGAAGAAGTGGTTGTTGGAGCACTTCGCCTCATACCCCTTGCCGAGCTTCGTGTTCGTCAGGATGACCCGGTTCTTGCAGTAGTGCTCCGGGCACTCCTCGGGCAGGCCGTACAGGCGCTGATGGAGCCAGAAGCGGTTGGTGTCCAGCAGGAAGATTCGGCGCGCGATCAGTCGCCGGATGATCGAGCTGATGAACTCGCACTCCTCCTTCGAGCGCGGGCGCGTGCGCTCTCCGCTGGGCGGCACGGTGAGGAGGATCTCCCACTTATCCATCGCCGGCCCGGAGCACCGCCTGGATGATCTCCACGTAGCTCGTGCAGCGGCAGATGTTCCCCGACATGAACTCCCGCACCTGCGCCTCGCTGGGGCGCGGGGTCCGGTCCAGCAGGGCCTTGGCCATCATGAGCATCCCCGGCGTGCAGTAGCCGCACTGGAAGGCCCCGTGCTCGATGAAGGCCCGCTGAAGCGGGTGGAGCCCTCCGTCCCTGGCGAGCCCTTCCACCGTGGCGATCTCGCTCCCCTCGGCGTAGGCCGCCAGGAGGAGGCACGAGCTGATGGGGCGTCCGTCGAGCAGGACCGTGCAGGCCCCGCAGACTCCTTCCCCACAGCCATCCTTCGGGCCGGTCAGGTTCAGGCGATCCCGGAGCACGTCGAGGAGCAGCTCGTAGGGCTCCACCTCCACGGGATGGGTCTGCCCGTTGACGCGGAGCGCGAGCGTCATCTGCCACCATCCTGGAGGCCGGCGAGGGCCCGGAGCACGCGTTCGGTCGTGAAGGGGAGGTCCCGGAGGCGGACGCCGACCGCGCGGCGGATGGCATTGCCGACAGCCGGGGCCACACAGGCGATCGTGGACTCGGCGATCCCCTTCGCCCCGTACGGGCCGTTCCGGTGGGGGGTCTCCACGATGACCGTGTCGAATAGCTCGGGGATATCCTTGAACGAGGGAAGCACGTACTGAAGGAAGGTCGCGTTCACCGGCTGGCCGCCCTCGAACACCATCTCCTCGAAGAACGTCTGACCGATCCCGATCGTCGCGTCTCCGCGGAGCTGCCCGCCGGCCAGCAGGGGGTTCAAGGCCTTGCCCGCGTCGGCCCCCGCGACGTACCGGAGCAGCCGCACCTGCCCGGTCTCGGTGTCCACCTCCACCTCGGCCGCCCCGGCACCCACGAGGTAGAAGGACGGGATGGACACCGGTTCCTCCCCATGGGGCTCCTTGGCCTCAAAGACCCCCTCGGCCTGGAGCGGGCTCCCCTGCTCCCGGGCTCGCCGGGCGAGGTCCCCGAATCCGAAGCCCTTGTCCGGGCTCCCGCGCACCGACACTCGGCCCCCCTCCACCACCAGATCGTCCGGCCGCACCTCGAGGAGCTGGGACGCCAGCGCCACCAGTTGCCGGCGCGCCTCGGCCGCTGCCCGGACCATCGCATTTCCCATGAAGAACGTCGAGCGGCTCGCCGTGGTCATCGTGTCGAACGGGGTCACATCCGTGTCGGGCTGGTGCACGCGGACCGCCTGGAGCGGCAGGGCTAGCTCCTCCGCCACGATCTGCGCCAGCATGGTCCTGGGCCCCTGGCCCATCTCCACGGTGGAGGTCAGCACCGTGACCGTCCCATCGTCGTTGACCTGAAGGCCGCAGCGCGAGGTGGACTCCATGTTGGAGCTCTTGATCATGATGGCCAGCCCCTTGCCCCGGCGCCTCGTCCCCCCCGCCTTTGGGTCGCCTGCCCCTCCCCGTTCCGCCTTCTTCTCGCCCGCCGTTCCCCCCTCCGCCTTGCCCCAGCCGATGGCCTGGGCCACCTGCACGAGCAGCGGCTTGAACCCCACGCTGTGCAGCGCCTCGCCGGTGGCAAACCGGCTCCCCTCCTCCACCACGTTCTTCAGGCGCAGCTCCAGCGGGTCCATGCCGAGGACCTCGGCGATGCGGTCCATCTGGGACTCGTAGGCGAGCGCCACCTGCGGCACCCCGTAGCCCCGGAACGCGCCGGCGGAGGGCTTGTTTGTGTAGATGCAGTAGGACTCGGTCTTGACGTGCGCCAGCTTGTACGGCCCGGCCGCGAGCGTGGCGGCCTTCTTCGCCACGAGCGGGCCCCCCTCGGCATAGGCGCCGGTGTCGTAGAGGATCTCCACCTGGCGGGCCACCAGCGTCCCGTCGCGCTTCACCCCGGTCTTCATCCGGGTCACGGCCCCGTGCTTGGTGATGGTGAAGAAGACCTCCTGACGCTTCAGCACGATCCGGACCGGCGCCCCGCTCTTCCAGGCCAGGAACGCGGCGATGGGCTCGATCTTGAGGTGGCTCTTCGCCCCGTACCCACCACCCACGTAGGGGACGATCACCCGGACCCGCTCAGGCTCCAGACGGAAGAGCTCCGCCAGGTTCATCTTCACGCCATAGGGCGTCTGCGTGCCGCTCCAGACCGTGACCCGGCCGCTGGGGTCGAAGGCGACGATGCAGCCGTGGGGCTCCAGGTGGCAGTGCTGCGTCGTGGCCGAGGTGTAGGTCTCTTCGACGATGAGGTCGGACTCGCGCCACCCCTGCTCGACGTCGCCACGGACAGTGGTGCTGAGGGAGCAGACGTTGCGCTGCTTCCCCAGGGCCTCGTGCAGCAGCGGCGCATCGGGGGCCATGGCCGCCACCGGATCGAAGACCCCCGGCAGCTCCTCGTACTCCACCTCGACGAGCTGCAGCGCCTCCTCCGCGGTCTCCCGGTCCACAGCCGCCACCGCCGCGACCGGGTCACCTACGTACCGGACCCGGTCCAGGGCCACCACTGACTGGTCCTTGTAAACCCTGCCGTACCTCCGCTCGACCCGGTCCCCACGCAGGATGTCGTCCCGGGTCAGCACGGCCCGGACGCCGGGGAGCTGCGCCGCCTTGGCGGCGTCCACATGCAGGAGCCGGGCATGGGGGTAGGGACTCCGCAGGATTCGCCCGTGGAGCATCCCGGGGACCTTGAGGTCAATGGCATATCGGGCCTCTCCCCGGACCTTCTCCTCGCCGTCGATCCGGCCGACTGGCTGGCCCACGGTTCGCAGCGTCACGGGATCTGCACTCCATTGGCACGGGCCCGGCGGAGGGTCTCCTCCAGGGCCCGTCGCACAAAGACCTCCACCATGCGCTTCTTGTACCAGGTCGAGCCCCGGGCATCCGCCGGGGGGTCCACCAGCCGCGCGGCACGGCGCCCGGCCTCCGTCATCAGGTCTGCCGTCAGAGCCTGTCCGACGAGCATCGCCTCGATCTCCGGGAGCCGCTGCGGCACGGCCGTCACCGACCCGAGGGCCAGCCGTGCCTCCTGGACCCGGGCGTCCTCCCCCAGCCGGAGCATGCACGCGGCCCCGAGGGTGGGCCAATCGATCGAGGAGTGCCCCGAGAACCGGACGTAGCACCCTGCCAGGCGCGGCGGGGCCGGGGGGATGAACACCTCGGTCAGCAGCTCGTCCTCGGCCAGCACGGTCTGATAGGTGTCCACGAAGAACTGCGCGAACGGCACCTCTCGCGACCCCCGCGCACTCACTGCCCGGGCCCGAGCGTCCAGGACCAGCAGGACCGGCGCGGGGTCCGAGTGGTTGTCGGCATGGCACAGGTCCCCGACGAGCGTCCCCATGTTCCGGATGCGCAGGTTGGCGACGTGCGCGGTCGCCTCGGCGAGCACAGGGGCGCGCCGATGCACGACAGGGGAGAGCTCGACCTCGTGGTGGGTCGCCATGGCCCCGAGGCGGACCCCGCCTCCCTCCGTCTCCTGCACCCCTGCCAGTCCCCGGATCCGCTTCAGGCTGATCAGGCGGCGAGGCCGGTACAGGCCGTGCTTGACCAGGATCATGAGCGCCACGCCCCCGGCCACGATCCGGCCGTCGCTGCCGTCCTGCGCCAGGGCCTGGCAGGCCTCCTCCACCGTCTCAGGAAAGCTCAGATCGAATCGCGCCATCCGGACCCGGTTCCCTTCCAGCTTCCGCGCCGTCCGGTCATTCTAGCGGACCGCTGCTCGGCGGGTCAACGAAGCGGGCGTCGCGGCGTCGCGGGCGTCGCGTTCTTTTCCTGCACACGTTCAATGCACGGATGCCAGATCCGCACCACGGCCGGAGCAGGGGATCTCCTCGGACCTGCACGGTTACCCCAAAATCTCTAATAATTGAATGAGGGGGGCGCAGGGTGGGCAGCGTGGCACGGTTCCTGCTAGATCCACACCGAATCGGTTTGCCCTAACCCGGTGGTGCGGGTGGGGTCCCGAACCCACATAGGGGGCAAGTCCCCGGGAGGTGATCTGGCGATGACCTATGATCTCCTGCTCAAGGGCGGGCGGATCGTGGACCCTGCCCAGGAGCTGGACTGCATCGCACACCTGGGGATCTCGGGCGGCCGGATCGCCGGGATCAGCCCCGACATCGGGGCGGGCCAGGCACGGCGCACCCTGGATGTCACCGGCCTGCTGGTCCTCCCCGGCCTGATCGATCTGCACGTGCACTGCTACCAGCATGTGCTCTCCTCGGGACTCCAGCCGGACTCGGTGGGGGTGCACGCGGGGGTCACGAGCGTCGTCGACCAGGGGAGCGTCGGGGTCTACACCTTCCAGGGCTTCAGGAAGTTCATCGTCGAGCCCGCCTCCACGGCGGTCTACTGCTTCCTCTCCGCCACCTGCATGGGCGCCCCCACGCAGATCTTCCGGACCCCCGCCCTGTTGGGGCCGGAGCTGATCGACGTGGAAGCCACCGTCCAGCTCATCCAGGCCCACCGCGACATCATCCGGGGCGTCAAGGTCTTCGGAGAGACCGGCAGCTTCTCCCGCTGGGGCGGTGAGGTCGTGGCCCTCGGAAAGCGGATCGCGGCCATGGCCGGGGTCCCCCTCTACGTCCACACCGGCAGCCTGCTCCCGGTCCGCGAGCCCTTCGCCCTCAGCCCCGAGGACGTGCTCCCCAAGCTCCTGCCCATGCTGGGCCCGGGCGACATCCTGGCCCATCCCTTCAGCTTCGCTCCCGGCGGGATGACGACCCCCGACGGTCGGGTCCTGCCGGCGGTTTTGGATGCCATGGAACAGGGGGTCCGGGTGGACGTGGGGCACGGGCTCCACTTCAGCTTCGAGGTGGCGCGCAAGGTCCTGGACCAGGGGCTCATCCCCTTCACGATCGGCTCGGACCAGCACGGCGATCTGGACATCCCCGGCATGTCCACCCGCAGCGACACCAGCCTCACCCTGGCGATGTCAAAGCTCCTGACCTTGGGACTGGCGTTCCCCCAGGTCCTGGCCATGGCCACGGTCAAGCCCGCGACGGCCCGCGGGCTCGCGGACCGGGCCGGCGGCCTGAAGCCCGGGATGCCTGCGGACATCTCGGTGATCGCCCTGCAGGAGGGGCGATGGACCTACCGGGACTGCGTGGGTGGGACCCTGGAGGGGCGGCAGCGGCTTGTCCCGGTCATGGCCATCCGGGGCGGCCGCGTCTATCCGGTGAACTCGGCCTTCCTCCCCTCGCTGGAAGCCCTGCAGGAGGGCGAGTGACGGCTGCTCGCCTGTCATGGGTCACCTTCGATCCGTGCGCGGACGAAGGAGGCCAGCGCGGCGGTCACCTCGTCCAGGCGTCCTTCGAAGAAGTGGTCAGCCCCCTCGATCCAGGCCAGCGCCTTTGGCCCCGGCGCAGCCTCGTAGAGACTCTGTAGCGCTGCTGGGTCCCCGAACTCATCCTGGCTCCCCTGAACCAGCAGCACGGGTTTCCGGCAGTCCCGGAGGAAGCTGAACTCCGCGGTCTTCGTGGGAATGCCGATCCCGACAAGGGTGGAGACCCGCGGGTCCGCGCACCCCACGCGCAGCCCGACCCAGGCCCCGAACGAGTACCCTGCGACCCACACGTCCCGCATCGGGAATCGGCCTGCCAGGTAGTCCAGCGCCGCCCGGACGTCCTCCTGCTCACCTTCGCCGTGGGCAAAGCTCCCGGTGCTCCGCCCCACGCCACGGAAATTGAAGCGCAGGACCCCGAAGCCCGCCTCCCTCAGCGTGCGGGCCGCGTAGTAGACGACCTTGTTGTGCATGGTCCCGCCGTACTCGGGGTGCGGATGGCAGAGCACCGCGAGCCGGTCCGGTGGTCCCCCCTCGGGGAGCTGGAGGATCCCCTCCAGCTGCCCGTCGGCCTTTGGAATCGTCAGGCTCGAGGTGTGGGGCGCGTCCATCAGAGCGGCTCGTCCAGGGCCAGGATCTCGTCGAACGCATAGCGGAGCGCCCAGGCCCTGGCTGCCATCCCCGGAACCCGATCCGCCTCGGTCCTCCCTCCCAGGAGCCGGGTCCGGGCGCGGGTCATAATCGCGGAGGGGTGCTTGCAGTGGCTGATCTCCTCAATGAGGAGTTTCGCCAGGGCATCGTAGATCTCGAAGGTCTCCCGGTGATAGCCGATGTTGTAGAGCGGCGCCATCCGGTTGATGATCTCGACGATGGCTTCCTGCACCTCACCCAGCGTGACGCAGGCGGGCTCGGGAGCCCCCGGCGGGGAGGCGCGATCCGGATCCCCTGGCCGGACGGCCTCTGGCCTTCCGGGCTCCGTGGAGAGCTGGGCCAGGCCGCTGACGACCCCGGGCAGACCCAGGATCACGACCCCCAGCCCGAGGGCCCTCAGGATCAGGAGGGACCGACCGGCCACGCGCCCTTCCCGCAAAACGCGAAGGCCGCCCCGGCGTCCTGCCGGCGCGGCCTTCGAGGCACTCCTCATTGGCTCGCCCGGTGGCGGGCGATCTATCACGAGAGCTTGAAGAACCGCTTCGCGTTCTCGCTCAGGATCCTCCGCTTCAGCCCGTCCGACAGGTCGGACCGCTTCTCGATCATGTGCGCAGAGTCGAAGGTCATGTCCCAGTGCGGGTAGTCCGAGGCGTAGAGGATCTGCGTCTCGCCGACCCGCTCCGCGACGTAAGCGATCATCTCCTCATCCGGCTCACACCCAAAGTAGAGCTGCCCCGTCTTCAGGTACTCGCTCGGCTTCCGCTTCAGCACCGGCGCCTCCACCCGCCCCCGCATCTCGTACTCCTCATCCATCCGCTCGAACCAGAACGGCACCCACCCCACCCCCGCCTCCAGGAAGCCGATCTTCAGCCGCGGGAACAGCTCCGGGATCCCCCCGAAGATCATCCCCGCGCACTGCCGCATGATCGGAAACGGGTGCGCGCAGGTGTGCAGCGCCAAGAACTGCTCGAAGATCTCCAGCCCCGGCTCCTCACCCCCGCTGGCGTGGATGCAGATCGGCACGTCCAGCCGCTGCGCCTCCGCGTAGATCGGCCAGAACTCCTTGTGCCCCAGGTTCTTCCCGTGCCCGTGCGCGGCCAGCATCCCTCCCAGCAACCCCAGCTTCGTCACAGCCCGGTTCAGCTCCTTCGCCGCCTCGGGGACGTCCTGCGTCTGCAGCAGCGCCACGCCCTTCAGGCGCGGCGCCTGCCGCCCCACGTCCGCCAGGAGTTCGTTGTACGCCCGGCACAAGCGCACCGCCCACTCCGGCTCCCGCACCCGGCCGATGAAGAGCCCGTTGGTCGGGAACAGGACCGAGATGTCCACCCCCTGCAAATCCATGTCCTTCAGCCGGGTCTCGATGTCGAACGTCCGCCTCCCCATGGTGCCGTAGATGTGGCGGTCCCAGTTTTCCTGGGGGTAGTACGGCTTGCGGCGCCGGTTGTAGGGTTCACCGAGGTAGCGGTCGAGATCTTCGTCGCGTTCCAGGATGTGCCCGTCGGCATCAATGACCGTCAGCCCTTGCATAGCCTTCCCCCTCCCTCAGGCAGATCCGCCCTCGGACCTGCGATTAAGGTAGGATTATAGGGCGAAGAGGCGGGCGCTTCAAGGCCTTCCCCCCCACGCTTCTCGACTCAGAGAGGGTCAGCCGACGCTATGCCCGACGGGCCTGGGCCGCGCGGTGGAAGGCCAGGTGGGAGCGGGCGAAGCGCTCCATGAGGGCGCTGCACTCCTCCCCGTCCAGGAGGATCTCCACCACCGTCGGCTTCTGGCCGAGCCCCACCTCCTTGAGGGCGCCCTCCAGCTCCGCCTCCCGGCTAACCCGCCGGCCCTCGGCGCCGAAGGACGCCGCCAGGGCAGCGAAGTCCGGATTGGTGAGATCCACGCCGATGTAGCGCCCGCCATAGCGCTGCCGCTGGTGGTCCTTGATCCCGAGGAACCCCATGTTGTTGAACACCACCACCCCCACCCCGAGGCCGCAGCGGCAGGCCGTCTCGAGCTCCCCCAGGGTCATGGCGAAATCGCCGTCCCCGACCAGGGCGACCACCTGACGCCGGGGGAAGGCCAGCTTGGCGCCGAGCGCCGCCGGGAACGCAAACCCCATGGAGGCGAGCCCCGTGGAGTGGAGGTAGCGGCGAGGCCCCTTCACCGGAAGCTTGCTGAAGAAGGACGTGTGTTGCCCGGCCCCCACACAGAGGAGCGCGTCAGGATCCAGGCCCTCCATGAGGGCCTTCACGAGCTGGTCCGGCCGCACTCGCCCACCCCGGGGGACGTCCGCAAAGAGGGCTGCCTGCTCCTTCTCCCACGCCCGCTTCAGCTCCCCCGTCCGGTTCTCCCAGCCCAGGCCAGGCCGGGCCCCCCGGTGGTCCATCTCCGTCTGCAGGGCTTCGAGAAACGCCAGGATGTCGCCGGACATGGCGAGAGCCGCGGGATACGGGACACCGAGGCGTGCCGGATCGATCTCCACCTGGATGATCCGGGCTACCTGGGGAATGAGCGTCCAGTTCAAGGTCGCCGTATCGGAGAAGCGGGCCCCGAGGGCCAGGATCAGGTCCGCGCTGGCCAGGGCCCCGGACGCCGTTTCGCTCCCCATCTGTCCGACCGGCCCGAGAGCGCAGGGGTGATCCTCCGGGAGGATTCCCCTCCCCATCCCCGTCGTCAGGACAGGGAGCCGCAGCCGCTCGACAAGGCCCCGGAGGGCCTCGCCGGCCCCGGAGCTGACCGCGCCTCCTCCGGCAAGGACAACGGGCGCCCGGGCTTCGAGGAGGAGGGCGACGGCGGCCTCGACTTCTTTCCGGGACGGGGAAGGGCGATGGAGGGGGAGGGTGAGCGGGCCAGGCCCGGGGTCATTCCCCTCGACCGCGGCCTGCTGAACATCCTTGGGGATCCCGACGAAGACCGGTCCTGGCCGCCCGGAGACGGTGGCGGTGAGGGCCTGACGCAGGCTCCTCGGAAGCTCCCCTGCCGTGGGCGCACGGACCGCCCACTTTGTGATGGGCCGGAACAGAGAGAGCAGGTCCACGATATGGCGACCGTCTCGCGGGAGCCTCCAGCTCTCCTCTTCGCCGGCGATGACCAGCAGGGGGACCGAATCTTTGAAGGCAGAGGCGACTCCACAGACGACGTTGCAGGCCCCCGGCCCGCCCTGCACCAGACACGCGGCGAGGGAGCCGGTGGCCCTGGCGTACCCGTCCGCCATGGCCGCCGCCCCATGCTCGTGGCGGGCCGAGAGGTAGGTCACCTCCCCCTGGGCGTGCAGGGCGTCGAGGATGTCGAGGGTGGTCGTGCTGGACACGCCGAACGCGTACCGCACCCCGGCAGCGGCCAGGAACCGGACGGTCAGCTCCGCCCCGGTCATCGACCGCCCTCCGGCACGGCGAAGAGCTCGACGGCCTTCGCGGGCTTGTCCATGGCCCTGACCTCGTACATCCGGTCATAGAACGTTTGGACCTTGCCGAGCATCTCGGACGTCAGCGGCTGATTGATCCAGTTCCGCCGCTGCGCCTGGAGGACCTCCCGGGCCATCGCCTCGTCCAGGCGGAATTGCTTGTTCGAGGCAAACCGCTTCGCCACCGCCTCCGCGTTTTCCTCCAGGAGCCCCGCGGTCTCGAAGATCGCCCGGACCAGGCTCCAGATCGCCTGGGGCTGACGCCGCAGGGTCTCGGCTTTGGCCACGAGGGCCGTGTGGAACCATGGGGTGCCGAAGGCCTTCTCGTAGATCTCCTGCGGCGCCCCCAGGGCCCGGAACCTGCCGCTCTTCAGGGCCCTGAAGGTATGAGGCTCGAAGAGCGTCCCTCCCGCCAGGTCTCCCCGCTCGAGGGCGGCCACGAGGGTCGGCGGCGGGAGGGACTTGAGCTGGAGGTCCTTTTTCACATCGATGCGGACGGCCCGGAACGCGAAGTCGGTGATGTAGTACCCGGTCCCGCTGAGGGTCGTCACCCCGAACGGTTTCCCCCGGAACTCCTCGATCCTCGTAATGGGGGACTCCTTCCGCACCACGATCATGTAGTCCGCTTTGCTGGCCAGGGCGACCCCTCTGACCGGGATCCCCTCGGCCACCATGACCGCCAGGGGGAGGACCCCGAAGTTCACGTCGATGTCAACTGCGCCGGCCTTGATGGCGTTGTACTTGTCTCCGGCTGCCATGAACGCCTTCACGGTGATCTCGATCCCGTACTTCTTCCGGTAGTCCCCATACCGCGCCTGATACTCCGGAGAGGTGAGCAGCTCCAGGGCCTGGATCTCAGCGTTCGTGGCGACGATGTACACGACGTTGAGTTTGACCTGGCCGTGGCTCACCGATGGCGCACCCCCGATGAGCACGAGGACGAGGACTGCGGCGAGAAGAATCCCTGCTCGAGGTGCCATGGTCACTCCCTCCTTTTCCTGCTCCCGGCTTGCCAACCTGACGCCCTCCGCTCTCCTGCCCTCATCGCGAAGGGCCGACGCGCATGAACCCTGCATGGGCCAGGCGCTCGACGAAAGCCGTGAGACGGCCCTCCCCTCCCCCGGGTGGGAGCTCGCCAAGCCGGAGGGCGGCGATCCCCCGGAGCAGGGCCCCGGTCGCCGGCGCCATGATCGCCCTGAGGCCGGCCTCCTCGGCCATGGCCTCGTACTGGTCCATCTCCTCGGCCCGGCGGGCTGCGTGATACCCGAGACTCGGCAGGAACGGCTCCATGGTTCCCATGAGCCCCGCGAAATCCTCCCGGAACTTCTCCAAAGCCGCCTCGAAGACGCCGACCGCCTGGGCCGTCACCAGGGCCTCCGTGAGCTGGGCGGCCAGCCCCTTGTTCAGACCGGCGTAGACCATCTTGAGCGCCGAGGCCTGACCGATCCTCTCCCCGAGGAAGCCGAGGCGGAGCCCGCAGCCCTCAAGCGGCTTGATCCGATGCGCCTCGGGACCCGACAGGTAGACGACACACCCCCCTGGAAGAGTAGCAGCAGCGCCGATGATCGCGCCATCCACGCAGCTCCCCCCGGCCTCTCCGATGGCCTCCCCGATCTCCCTGGCGACGCGCGGGGAGATGGCATTGGCCTCGAGGAAGACGGGCGAGGCCCCGGAACCCCTCATCGCCCGGGCCACACTGGAGGCGACCAGGGGGGCCGCCGTGGGCGGGACCAGGGAGACGATGAGGTCCGCCTCCTCGACCACCTGGGCGATCCCCGGCAGCTCCTCCACCCCCGCCTCATCCCGAAGCCGGCGGGTCCGCTCCCCCCTTCCCCCGCTATGGGTGACCACCCGAATGCCATGCGCCCGCAAGAGCCTGGCCCAGGCCGCGCCCATCTGGCCGATGCTGAAGATCCCTACGGTCCTGAAGGCCATTCCTCCTTCTCCCCTCTGTGCTGGACCCTCGTCTCCTCAAAGGCCTCGAGGATCACCCGTTCCACCTCGAACAGCTCGGCGGAGCCATACCGCCTGGGCCGCGGCAGGCCCACGGGGATCTCCCGGGCCACCCTGGTGGGCTTTGGCGTGTACAGGAGCACGCGATCCGCCAGGTAGGCCGCCTCCGTGATGTCGTGGGTCACAAAGAGAACCGTGACCCGGTTCTTCATCCACGTCTGAACCAGCTCCGCCCGGAGATGCCTGGCCGTGATCTCGTCGAGGCTGCTGAACGGCTCGTCCATGAGCAGGAGGGCCGGCTCGCGGCAGTAGGCCCGGGCCACCGCCACCCGGTGTTGCATCCCCCCCGAGATCTGATGCGGGGAGTAGTGGCGGTACTCAGCGAGGTTGACCAGGTCGCGGACCGCCTGGATCCGATCCTCCTCCCCCTGGACCCATCGCCCGGTCTCGGCCCGCAGGGCGAATCGGAGGTTCTCCTCGACCGTCCGCCACGGGAACAGTCTCGGCTGCTGGAAGACGTACCCGTAGCGCAATGGTGTCTGCCGGAGAGGCCGGCCGTCCAGGAGGATCTCCCCTCCGCTCGGCGGGAGCAGGCCGGCGATCAGGTTCAGGGTGATGGACTTTCCGGAGCCGGAGGGGCCGAGAAGGCAGAGGAACTCTCCCTCTCTCACGGTGAAGCTCACCCGGTCGAGGACCAGGAGGGGCCCGCCATCGGCGCGGCGAAAGGTCCGGCTCACCTCCTGAAGGGCGATCGTGCTCACCGATCAGGCCCTCCTCCACCGCATCAGCGCGCGGTCCAGGGGGCGGATCAACCCGTACTCCGTGGCCCACATGAGGCAGACCAGCCAGAGGGTCCAGGCCAGGAGCTCAGGAGTCTCGACATTCTGCCAGGCCCGGTAGAGGCTCAGCCCGACCCCCTCCAGCCCCGTGATCAGCTCGGCCAGGACACTGATCTTCCAGGCAAACCCCACCATGATCCGCACGCCGCCGAGGAGGTACGGGGTCAGGCTCGGGACCACTACGTGGCGGAGGACCATCCCGCGCTTCGCATTCACCGTCCTGGCCACCTGGAGGTACTCCGGGTCAAGGTTCTTCAGCCCCTCCCAGGTGTTCATGGCGATGATCGGGAAACAGACCACCTGGATGACGAACAGGGCGGCCACCAGGGTGACCCCGAACCAGATCACGGCGAAGAGCGACCAGATGACCGGAGGGATGGTCTGGAAGAAGTGGACGATGGCGAGGAAGGTCGACTCGCGCCATCTCAGGAGAAACCCGAAGAGGAGGCCGGTGAACAGGGCGAAAAGGCTCCCGATGGCCACGGTCCTCACCGTCGAGAGCGTGGCCGACAGGACCTCCCCGGTCAGGAAAGTCCCCCGGAGGGCCCGGAGGACCATGGGGAGGGAGGGGAACAGCGAAGGCGGGCTCAGATGGGCCAGGAAGCTCCAGACCGCCACGATCACCCCGCCGGCGACCGCCAGGGCCGCCAGCCGTCGCAGCGGCGCCCCTGAACCCCCCGTCCGGGATCTCCCCGACCCCCGGGCCCACCGTGGTGGCAGATGGCCAATCTGCGACGGCGACACCGTCATGGCGTCCTGCGGCCCGGCGATCAGCCTGTCGCGGCTCACGCCCGCCTCCAGCGGGTCATCCGAAGCTCGAGCGGACGGATCAGGAGGTACTCGGTGGCGAACATGAGGCCGACGAGCCACACGGTCCACCCGAACACCTGGGCGATGCGGGCCTTCTCCCAGGCATCGAAGAGGGCCTGGCCGATGCCGCGGTTCCCGGTGATCAGTTCCGCGAGGACGCTCACCTTCCACGAGAACCCCACCATGACCCGAACCGCCGCGAGCAGGTAGGGGAGGATCGAGGGGAGGGTGAGGTGACGGAAGGTCATCGACCGCGAAGCATTGACCGTTCGGGTCATCTCGACAAGCAGCCGGTCTACCCCCTTGAGCCCTTCCCAGGTGTTCAGGGCCACGATGGGCGTGCCGACCATGAGGATCACGAACACGACCGAGAACGAGGACAGCCCGAACCAGACC
>JACPFL010000097.1:33429-34276 GCA_016183025.1 Deltaproteobacteria bacterium
GGGCCCAGACGATGTTCGGGATGGTCTGCAGAAAGTTGATCAGGGGCTTGGCCCCCTCCTCCGCCCGGAGAAGGACGAAGGCGCCCAGGAGCCCGAGGAGGGCGGCCAGCACACTCCCGAGGAGGACGGTCCTCACGGTCGGCAGGGTGATCGCGAACAGCCGCCCCGCGCGGAAGAGCCCCCAGAGCTCCCGGAAGACCGCGGGGATCGATGGGAAGAGATACGGCGGGAAGAGAAACGTCAGGACGGTCCAGGTCCCCAGAACGAGGACGCCCGCCCAGATCGCGCCAGGAAGCCCGCCGGAAGCCCCCGGGCGCGCCTCCGTGACCTCAGCAAACGGCTCTGGAACGGCCGAGGACGCAATCACCTTGATATTATGGCCGCCCCTTTTCCGCCGTCAAGGGCCCGGCGTCTCCTTTGCCCACGACCCTCGCCTTCTGCGGCGCGTCCGTGCTGACGCCGGGACTGAGGAGCACGCTCCGTCATTCGCCGACCACCTTCGGGGAGCAGCTGGGGGTCGGGGAGAGAAAACACAGAAGCCCTGGTTGACGGAGGACCTTGCAGCGCCCCCGTGGGAAGGTTGGTTACTCGGTAGTGCAGCCGCAGATCGCGAGATAGAGGTCCACGGCAACAAGGCGGCCGTTCACAGGGTCAATGCCAAGCCCAAGCGCTTCAAGGGTGATCGAGCCGAGCAGGACAGGGCCAGTAGGCGGGCCCATCAGGATTGGGGTCGTCGTTCTTCGCCCTTCGCATTCTACTTCGATCTCGGACACCGTCCACTCTTCAATCCGTCCATCGCCCAGGATTACTCGTTGAGTCCGGCGGAGTTGACATCCAAGGGCTCCGA
>JACPFL010000110.1 GCA_016183025.1 Deltaproteobacteria bacterium
CTCGGGGTCCCGATCCAGCGGGTCCCCGTATCCACCCCCGCCGTCATAGCGGATGTACTGGATGTCCGTCTCCCCGATCTCCGTGACCCCCATGCCGAGGCGCTCCTCCCGCTCGCCCCGCGTCGAGGCCAGGTCGTAGGGAGACTCCGCCGCGTTGCCATTTCTGAACTGGATGCTCGCGGTGTTGCAGCCGGGATACCCTCCGAAGATCCCCTGGGACATCGGCGCCTCGGTCCCCCTCCCGGGCATCAAGACCGCCGTGAACTTGTTGGCCGCGCTGTCGTGAGGGATCACGGCGAATTCGTGGCACACCCCGCCCCGGTACCTGCCCGGCCCACCGGAGTCCGGGACCAGACGCCGGTACAGGTACCGGTGCGGGAAGCTCATCTCATGGCGTTCGGCATTGGCCGACCGGGAGGCCGGCGCATGCAGGAACCCGCCCACGTCCACGCCGTCCTTGAATGCCCGGGCGCCCCCGCATCCGGCAAACGTGTCGGTGCCGTGATGCGCGAGGTATTCTCCCTCGGCGGACACGCCGGCCAGGTGGTAGTGCATGTTCGTCGGCGCCCAGACCCCGCTGGCCCGGTCCCTGTGCTTCTCGCACGCGCCCAGCATCTTGGAGAGGACGATCAACGCCAGGTTGCGCACGAGCTGCACCGTCCCGATCGTCGCCATGGAGACGGGGGCCGGCCGCCGGGCATTCACCAGGGTCCCCTCGGGGGCGATCATCTTGACGCACTTGAAGATCCCGTCATTCCAGACCATGTCGTGGGCCAGCACCGGGAAGAGCGACGCGAACACTGCCCCCCAGGTCGCCCAGTACGAGCAGTTGATGCCGTACGAGACCTGCTCGGAGGTGTCCGTGAAGTCGAACGTCAGGGTGTCGCCCTCCTTCGTGGCGACGAGCTCCACCCGAAAGATCGTTTCGGGCTGCTCGTAGTACTGCCGGGCCCGCCAGGTCCCGTCGGGGATCTCCAGCAGCCGCTGCCGGATGAGCCGCCCCGACTGGGCGATCAGCTCCTCACCCACGGATCCACGGCCTCGTAGCCGTAGTCGTGGTAGAGCTTGAGCATGCGCTGCTTCGCCACGTGGCTCGCGGCCATCAGGGACTTCAGGTCGAGCCCGACCATCCCCGGGTCTCTGACGACGTTCAGGATGGTCTCGAAGACGTCCTTCCGGAGCTTCCCCCGCTCGACCAGCTTCAGCCCCTTGGAGGCGAACCCCTCGTGGTAGGATGACGTGGCCCTGGGACAGAAGCCGCCCGGGTCGATCCCCCCGATGTCCGTCACGTGGACGAAATCCCCCACGAACCCGGCCAGCTTCCCCTTCCAGTGGATGGGCGAAATCAGGTAGACATCCGGGGCATGCAGGGCGCCCGTGTAGGGGTCGTTCAGCAGGTAGATGTCGTCCTCGAAAATCCCCGGGTCCGCCGAGAAGTCGGCCAGGATATGCTTGACGGCCTGGGACGCGCTCGTCATGTGCTGCAGGAACCCGGTTCCGCCGACCATCAGACCGCCATCGGCCCGATAGACGGAGACCATGAGGTCGTGCCCTTCTGCCGTGATGGGGGTCCCCGAGACGCTCTCCAGGGCGATCGCGGCCTCCTCGGTCACCCGGAACAGCTTGTGTCTGATGATCTCGAAGGTGAAGGGGTCGACGTCACCGGCCATCGAGCCAGTCTCCTCTCACCAGGTGATCACGGTGTTCTTGTAGCCGTCGCACGTCGCCGTCTGCCGGGGATGCACCACGATGGTGGTGATCGGGGTCCAGATGATCGCGGGGCCCGCGACCTCGTTGCCCGGGCGCAATTGTTCGAAATCATAGCAGCGCGCCTCCCGCAGCCCGCCGAAGTAGGCGGTCCTCGTCTCGACGTAGGCGGCTTTCGGGTCGGCGCCCGCCAGTGGCTGTCCCTTGAGCTGGGGTTTTCTGAGACGCGCGACGCCCCGCAGGAGAAAGGCCACCATCTCCATCCCGGCCTCTCGATACCCCGCCTCCTTCCCGTATCGCTCCGCGTAGATCTCCTCGAACCGGGCACCCATCTTCACCAGGTCGGCCTCTGTGAGGCTCTCCGGGCCCTCCACCGGCGTATTGATGACGTGGACCTGCCGCCGGTAGCGCATGTTCACCGATCGCTCCGTCTGGATCTCGTCACGCTTGAACCCCGCCAGCGTGAGCCGTTCCACCACTCGCTTCGTGAGCGTCGCGAAGATGTCGTTGACCCGGGCCGGCTCCACGGGGACGCGCAAGGTCAGGCTGGTGACGTCGCTGTACACGACATCCGCGCTGACCAGCCCGAAGGCCCCGTGAACCGAGGCCGAATGGGGGATGACGAGCTTGCTCACGCCCAGCTCTGGCCCGATCGCGCCCATGTGCATGGAGGCGGTGCCGCCATAGACGAAGAGCGCGTACTCCCGGGGATCCAGCCCCTTCTCCACCGTCTGCTTGTGCAGCAGATCGTAGATCATGCTGTTGGCCAGCCTGTAGACCGCTCCGGCAGCATCGATGACGCCCATCTGAAGGGGGTCTGCGACCTTGGCCCTGAACGCCTGCAGGGCCCTCTCCCGGTCCAGGGAGGCCCGGCCCCCGAGGAAGAACCGGGGATCGAGATACCCCAGGAGCAGGTCCACGTCGGTGATGGTCGGCTCCTCCCCTCCGAAGCCGTAGCAGATGGGGCCCGGATACGCGCCGGCGCTCCTGGGGCCGATCCGGGGCAGGTTCGTCCGCGGATCCAGGTGGATGACGCTTCCGCCGGCGAGGCCGATGGAGACCACGTCCATCTTGTGGAGCGCGTAGTGGTAGCGGACGACCATCGGCTCCCGCTCGTATTCGATCCTTCCCTCCCGGATCACCCCGGCCTTGAAGGTGGTCCCCCCCATGTCGGTGGCGAGGATGTTGGGGAAGCCGAGCAGGTCCCCGATGGCCTTGCTCCCGACCAGCCCTCCCACCGGGCCGGATTCGATCATCCCCACCGCTCGGGCCGGGGCGTCTTCGACCCTGAGCAGCCCCCCGTGGGCCTGCATGACCAGGACCGTGCCGCGAAAGCCCTTCTCCTCGAGCCGTTTCATCAGGCTGCCCAGGTACCGGGAGACGATCGGCCCGAGGCCGATGTTGAGCGCCACCGTCGAGGTCCTCTCGTACTCCCCCTCGACGGGGACGAGCTCGCTCGAGATCGTGAAGAAGAGCTCCGGATAGAGCCGCTTCGCGACGGTCTTCACGATCGTCTCGTTCTGCGGATTCCGGAAGGACCAGAGGAAACAGACGCCGAGGGCCTCGGCCCCCTCTCCCACCAGCGCGCGGATGGCCCGCTCGATCTCGGCCTCATCCGGCGCGTCGAGCACCCGGCCCCTGTAGTCCGTGCGCTCCTTGATCCCCTTGATCATGGACAGCGGGATGAGGGTCGGGGGCTTATCCGTGTCGATGACGTTCTTCTTGTCCTCTTCGGTGAGGCCGGACCATCGTCCGTACCCTCCCCGCGTGATGTACAACGTCCCCTCGAACCCCCGGGTGACCAGCAACCCTCCCTTGCACAGCATGCCGTCCACGATCGCGTTCTCGGCCACGGTCGTGCTGTGCAGGAAGAGCGGGGTGCCCTCGAGGAGGTCGGAGAGGCCGATCCCCAGCTCGTCGGCCGCCACCTGCATCGCGTCCAGGATCCCCCGGGAGAAGTCGGAGGGCGTGGAAAAGGCCTTCGCCACGGTCATCCGGCCTGCCTCGTCCACGACGACGCAGTCCGTGCACGTCCCGCCTATGTCGACCCCGATGATGAACGACATCCGCGATCCTCCCGTGGGCGTCCTGGGACTGGGCGCGCTCATCCGGCGCGGAGGGCTGAAGGGCATGGCCGTCCAGGTCGGGGGCGACCGCCTCAGACCCGCGAGCTGTCGAGCTACCGGATGATCCCGGCGATGGGGCTGACCCGGCAGAATTGGGCCAGCTCGGTCAGGACGACCTTCAGGAGCTCCTCCTGGGAGACCGGCCCCCACCCCACATCGGGGAGGTCCCTGTTCACGGTGCCATCGCTGGGGAAGACGACCCGGAAGTCCCTCACCACCGCCCCGCGGGCCGTGGTCTCGGTCCCCACGCTGGTGGAGGTGCCCGTGATGATCACGGTGTCAATCCCCCGCTGGCGCAGGATCAGCTCCAGATCGGTGGCGTAGAAGGCATCGAAGCGGCGCTTGGCGATGATGGTGTCCCCCGGCTGGGGGGCCAGCTCCTTGTAGACCTCGGCCCCCGGGGTTCCGGCGACACAGACCCTGCCTCCCCCCAGCGCCGGGTAGATCTCCCGCAGCAGCCCGAGATCACTGCCGTCGGCACGGCTGCTCTGGCCGACAAAGACCACAAGGACCCCCTTGCGGCGGCAGGCAGCGATCAGGGGTTTCAGCCTCGGCACCAGCTCCTCTCTCGCCCGGACCGACTCGAACGGAGAGCCGGGCACCAGGAAATCGTTGATCATGTCGAAGACGATCAGGGCGGTCTTTCCGGGCTCCAGCTTGAAGTTCATCGTGAGTCGGCCTCCACGTCCACTCCCTAGGCTCCTGCGCTCCGCCGCGCGGGCATACTCTCCTACATCGGGCCGACCTCATTGTCAACGTCCGGAGGGAATTCCCGGCCGAAGGGATCCTCGCCCGGACAACAAGGTGTTCTCAAAGGCGAAACGGTGCGATATGCTCGCAGAGTTCGATGCCGGCTCGCGGCCGAGCCGGGGAGCTGGAGGGGATCATGAGGGCAGGACTGACAGCCATGTTTCCGGACCTGCGGACGTTCATCGACCGCGCGAAGGCGGACGGCGAGCTGGTCGAGCTCGAGGGGGTGGACTGGGACCTGGAGATCGGGGTGCTGACCGAGTGGCAGGCAGGCCGTCCCGACGGGCCCGTGCTCCTGTTCGATCGCGTCAAGGGCTATCCCGCGGGCTATCGGATCGCCACGAACCTGTACACCACGCACCGGCGCGCGGCGCTGGCCCTTGGCCTGCCCACCGAGGCCTCACGTCTGGAGCAGCTCCGGCTGTGGCGGGAGCGTGAACGCAGCCTGCAGCTCGTCCCGCCGCGTGAGGTGGCCCGCGGGCCGCTGCTGGAACACGTCATCACCGGCGACGCGCTGGACCTGCTCTCGCTCCCCGTGCCGCGCTGGCACGAGCACGACGGGGGGCGGTACCTGGGCACCGGCTGCATGATCGTGACCCGTGACCCGGAGGATGGCTGGGTCAATCTGGGGACCGAGCGAGTGCAGCTGCAGGATGGCCGGACCCTGAACATCTATCTCTCGCCCGGCCGCCACACCGACATGATCCGCCAGAAGTACTGGCAGCGCGGCGAACCCTGCCCGGCGGCGGTGATCTGCGGCCAGGAGCCGCTGCTGTGGGCGGCCTCGAACTTTCCCGTCCCCTGGGGCGTCTCCGAGTATGCCTACGCGGGCGGGTTGCGCGGCGCGCCGGTGGAGGTGGTGCCGGGTCCGACGACCGGGCTGCCGCTGCCGGCCACCGCGGAGCTGGCGGTAGAGGGGCTGATGCTGCCGCCCGGCGTGGAGCCCGACCGGCCCGAGGGGCCCTTCGGCGAGTGGACGGGTTACTACCACCCCAGCAAGCCTCAGCCGCCCGTGCGCGTGACGAGCCTCCTGCACCGCAGCCAGCCGGTCCTGCAGGGGACCCCGCCCCTGCTGACGCCGCTGGACTACGCCCTGAAGAAGTATAAGAATCCAAATCTGATATTGTTCGTTGGACGTTTATGCTACTTTAAAGGACTGGAATATCTTATAGAGGCAATGCAGTATGCCGGTCAGGCCATGCAGGTCGCCCTGAAGGTCGCCAGCAGTTACTCCACCGCCTACATGCTGCGCTGGATCATCGTGGTCGATGAGGACATCGACCCCACCGACTGGCATCAGGTCTCGTGGGCGCTGAACACCCGCTGCGAGCCGGCTGACTCGATCCACATCGTGAACCAGCTCTGGGGAAGCCCCATCGACCCGCGCCTGACCCCCGAGAAGCGGGCGGCGGGGGACTACACCCACTCGACCGCGATCGTCCTCGCCTGCAAGCCCTACCACTGGAAGGGCCAGTTCCCCCGCGCCATCCGTACGAGTCCGGCCGTGCTGGAGTCCGTCCGGAAGAAGTGGCAGGCCCACTTCGAGGGCCGCTGACGGGCAGGTCAGGGCTTCTGGAGCACCCGTTTGGAATTCCAGATCGGCCTCACGGCGGGGCTGGCCGCCAGTCGCCGCTTCACGGCGAGCGCGCGTAGAGGCTGCTGATGAACCCGCTCTGCGCCAGCTCCCGGATGAACTCCGGAGCGATCAGCTCCCGGGCGCGGACCCGCCGGGCGCGCTCGTCGCTCGCGGCGATGCCTTCGAGCACCGCGGCGATCCCGCCTTCGGTGGGGATCGGCACCCGCTCGGTCACCTCGGCTGAGGCATAGGTCTGCCAGGTGTCGACCAGCAGCTTCGGGTCGTTCGTCCGGAGGTGCCGGGCCAGAACCTTCACGCTCAGCTCCCGGTCCTGCTTGAAGCGGGCGATCCCTTCGACGAACCCCTTCAGGAAGGCCGTCACGAGGGCGCGCTCGGCCGTGGCCCGGTGCCGCGGCGTGGCCACCCCCGAGAACGCGAACTCCTGGGGGAGCGTGGCGATGTTGAACAGCTCGTGGAACCCCTGGGAGACGGCCATGCGGTTCGTCGGCACCGAGACCACTCCGGCGTCCACCGTCCTCGATTTCAGCCCTCCCAGGATCTCGCTGATCCCCCCCATCTGCACGAGGGTGACGTCCTTGCCTGGCTGAAGGCCCCACGCGCGCAGGACGACCTGGCCGGCGAAATCGGACGCCGAGCCGAACCGCGTGATGCCCATCTTCCGGCCCCGGAGGTCGCCCGGCCGGGTGATGTCCGGCCGCGCCATGACGGAGAAGACCAGCTTGTTCGTCATCGTGGCGATCCAGAGGAGATCTGCCCCGCCCAGCCTGGCCTGGACCACCGCCGGACCCGCGATCGCGGCGAACTGGGTGTCACCGCCAATGAGGGCCTGGACGCCCGTCGTCCCGGACCGGATCAGGACGAAATCGACGGCGAGCCCGTGTTTCGCAAAGATCCCTGCCTCGATCGCGACCCAGACGGGACCCTGCGTACCGCTCAGCGAGGGGTAGGACACCCTCACCGGGGTCGCACGGCTGTGAGCCGCAGGGACTCTGAGCAGGAGGGCTACGGCCAGCGCGCAGGCGGCGACGCCGATCCTCTTCCGAGCGCTCCCCATCGTCTTTCCTCGGGCGGCTCGCGCCCGCTGGCCTCCCTGACCACGGTCGCGTCCACGAACGGCTCGGCCGTCACGCCCCGGGGCCGGGCAGGCCGTACTCGGCCCACCGCTCCCTGACGAGCCGGGCCACCTCCGGCCGGAGCTCGATCAGCGGGGGGAAGCGCTTGCCATCCCACTCCGGCCGCGGGCCCCACCGCCAGGTCCGCGTGGCATCGATCAGGCACCGGTTCCAGAGCCCCCCGCCGTACTTCACCGGATCCTGGTATTCCGGGTCCGTGCTCGGGTCCAGCGGCGATCCCGGGCAGCCCGGGAAGACGACGATGTCCTCCCGGGGGTCCACGTGGTAGCACAGCGCCCACTCCATGGCGTCCGGGTCATGGATGTCCACGTCGTCATCGACCACGGTCACCAGCTTGTAGTTGGTCAGGGCGTTCAGCCCCCAGAGGCAGGCCGCGACCTGTCGGGCGTGCCCCTGGTACCGCTTGTTGATCTGCACCCGGATGCTCGTGGCAAAGCCCACCGGGGGACAGAAGACGTCCCTGACCCCGGGGATCCCGTTCCGCTCCAGGGCCTCCCAGGCGAGCGCCGACATGCTGATCGAGCTGCACCGATGATCCTCGTTGATCGGGCCTCCCTCCAGGGTGCCCTGATAGATCGGGTCGTTCCGGTGCGTGATGCACTGCACCTCGATGACCGGCCGCCGCGTGGAGATCCCGGCATAGTAGCCGGTGACCTCGCCGAATGGCCCCTCTTCCCGGTAGGACTCCGGGTCGGGCGGGACCACGCCCTCGAAGACGATCTCGGCGGCCGCCGGCACGAGCAGGTCCGAGGTCTCGCAGCGCACGAGCTCGACGGGGGCCCCCCGGAGCCCACCGGCGATCTCGTATTCGCCCGCCCGGATCTGGTGCGGGGCGCAGGCGGCAAACGGCAGGACCGGATCGCAGCCGTAGAAGACGGCCACCGGCATCGGCTCTCCGCGGACCCGGTACTTGTGGTAGATGATGCCCCAGTGCTTGCCCGCCAGGAGCGCATTGCTGATGGTCCGCTGGCCCACGACCATCCCCCGGTAGAGGCCCACGTTGAGCCAGCCCTCTTCCGGGTCCCTGGTGACGATCCCGCAGAAGGTGTTCACGTACCGGCCACCGTCCTTGGGATGCCACTTCGGGACAGGGAAATCCAGGATCCGCACATCGGACCCCCGGAGGACGTTCTCCTTGATCGGGCCCCGGGGCACCACCACGGGGGGCACGGGGGTCTGCACCCGGCTCCGCACGGTCAGGATGATCTCCCGCACCGGCGTCTCCCTGGGCAGCCCGAGCATCATGGCGATCCGCGCGTAGTTCCCCATGGAGGCCGTGAACAGTCTCCGGCACCGTCCCTGCTCGTAGTCCTTGATGTGCTCGAAGAGCAGCGCCGGGCCCCGCTCCTTCAGGTCGAACACCCGGCGGACGATCGCCCCGATCTCCTCGTTCCAGTCCACCCGGGCCTTGATCCGGCGCAGCTCTCCGGCCGCCTCGAGCTGCTCGATCCATTCCCGAAGATCGCTGAACGCCATGGCCCTCCCTCCTGCCCCGAGGTCCGCTCACTCGAGGGTGACGAAGATCTCCCCGGCCGGCATCCGCTCCAGGAACCCCAGCTCCACGCTCCGCTCGATGACGAGCCGGGCGCTGGCCAGGGCCTCCCGATCCCAGCGCTCCTGCACGAGGTCGGGGAGCTGCTTCGCGAACAGCTCGGCCTCCTCTCGGGATCGGATCCCCAGGTCCTTCCGGCTCTCCTCGACGGCCGACAGGGGATTGGCCCGGATGAACGCGACCGTGTCCGCGAAGGCCCTGGCCAGCGCACGCGCCGTGGCGCGGTTCTTCCGGGTCCAGTCTTCATAGGCGGTCGCCCCGCTCAGCAGCAAGGGCTGCCCGGTCAGCCTCTTCCACTCCTCGTTGGGCCGCAGCAGCTCCCGCACCTTCTTCTCCAGCACCAGCCGCGTGATGTAGGGTTCGAAGTGGATCATCGCCGGCAGATCCCCCCGCTCGAACAGGCCCAGGAGGACGGGCGGGGTCCCGATGATCACCTCGAAGTGCCGCTCGATGTCCACGCCCCGCCGCTTGAGCACCAGCGCCATGTGGCCATACAGCGAGGTGATCCGGCCGAGGCTCCCCAGCTTCTTGCCGCGCAGCTCCGCGATCGACCCGGGCAGGTCCGCCCGGACCACCAGGGCGGTGTGGTTCAACGTCACGCCCCGGAACATCTGGAGCGGGCTCCCCCGGAGATGCGCCCGAGCCGCGCTGATGGGCGGGAACAGCCCGGCGTCCACGCGCCTGAAGAAGACCGCCTCCTCCATCTTCGCGGGATCGAACAGCTTCACGTCCACAGTGATCCCGTGCTTGGCATCGAAGGCCTGCTTCTTGAGCACCGTCGTGATCAGCCCGGACATGCCGCTCGCCACCGAGGCGAACGTGACCGTCTCGCCGGCCCCTGCCAGCGCCGGACCCAGGGTGAGCCCAGCGACGACCGAGAGGACCGCGCCCGCGCACCGCCACCCACTCCGCCCAATCATATCTCGCCTCCTCGCATTGAGCCGCGCCATGGTCAGGCCCCGCGGCCCACCCTCACGCGAGGCCCAGGGCCCTCAGGGCATTCCCCCCGAGGATCGCCGCCTTCTCCTCCGGCCCCAGTCCCGGGGCGGCCTGGATGAACGCCACCGGCTCCTCCTCCGCCATGGCGAACGGGTAATCGGTCCCGATCACCAGCCGGTCCGCCCCGGCCGTCTTCGCGGCCATCTCCAGGAGCCGGTGGCTGAAGCAGATCGTGTCGAAGTAGAGCCGTCGCAGGTACTCGCTGGGCGGCTGCGGGATCGTCCGGCAATCCGGGCGGGTGGCGAAGGCGCGGTCCAGGCGCCCGATGGCCGAGAACAGGTACCCCCCGCAGTGCGAGAGGCAGACCCGCAGGTCCCGGTACCGCTCCAGGACCCCCCCGAAGATCAGGCTCCCCGCTGCCAGCGTCGTCTCGAGCGGAAACCCCACCAGGTTGGACAGGAAGTGCCGCCGCATCCGGTCCTCACCCGCCGGGTGGTGCGGGTGCACGAAGACCAGCATCCCGCGCTCGCTCGCCCGCTGGAAGAACGGGGCCAGGGCCTCGTCATCCAGGTTCTTGCAGTTGACGTGCGTGCCGATCTCGACCGCCCTGAACCCGAGCTCGTCCGCGGCGCGGTCGAGCTCCCGGATGGCCGCCGCGCAGTCCTGGAGCGGGACCGTCGCCATGCCGGCGAAGCGTCCGGGGTCTGTCTGCACGAGCGCCGCGATCGCGTCGTTCGTGAGGCGGGCCACCTCGATGCCCAGCTCGGGCTCCGCCCAGTAGTAGAAGAGCTGCGGCGACGCAGACACGACCTGCAGGGCGATCCCCTGCCGGGCCATGTCCTCCACGCGGGCCTTCGGGTCGAAGAACCGCTGGGTGATGGGACCGAACCGCCAGTCCTGGATGCGGATGAACCGGTCATCGCCGGCACGCTCCAGGCGGGCCCCCCAGGAGCTCCCCCGCCGCTCCAGCTCCTCGACAAACGCCGGCGCGATGAAGTGGCAATGCAGGTCGACGGTGATCACGGCGTTCCCCCATCGAGTCTCACGGCCGCGAGGATCCCGGCAGGCACGTTCGGCGTGAAGTGTGTGGTGGCCAGACGCAGGTATGCCCGGTCAGCCGTCTCGTCTACCGTGTCCCATAGAGCTGCTCCACCATGCCGGACGCCTCGATCCTCCCGGGACCGAGGCGCTTCCGTGATGTGCCGGCCTCCCGCTCAGGCGGACCGCGCGCCCCGTGATGCAAGACCGGGATGGTCCCGCACGGCCCTCACAGCCGCGAGGATCCCGGTATAGTCCGTGCACCGGCAGAGGTTCCCCTGCATGTGCTCGACGATCTCCTCGTCGGAGGGGGCCGGGTTCTGGTCCAGCAGCGCCTTGGCGGCCATGATCATCCCCGGCGTGCAGAACCCGCACTGGAAGGCGGGGTGCTCGAGGAACGCCTGCTGCAGGGGATGGAGCTGGCCGTCGCGGGCGAGTCCCTCGATGGTCGTGATGGCGCAGCCGTCAGCGTGGATCGCGAGCATGATGCAGGAGCTCACCGGGCGCCCGTCGCAGAGCACGGTGCAGGCCCCGCAGACCCCGGCCCCGCACCCCTCGCGGGCCCCGTATAGCTTGAGCTCCCGCCGCAGCACGTCGAGCAGCAGCCGCCAGGGCTCCAGCTCCAGCGCGTGCGTCCTCCCGTTCACGGTCAGGGTCACCACCCGCCTGGTCATCGCCCTCTCACTCCCGACGCCCTGCCGGGCGCGCCCGCTCGAAGGCCCGCTCGATCGCCTCGGCGACGCAGACCCGGACCATCTCCTTCTTGTACCAGTCCGGCCCCTTCAAGTCGGAGATCGGGTCCACCCCTTCGGCTGCCAGGTCAGCCAGCGCGGCGGCCAGCGCCGCGTCGGCCCGGCGCCCCACCGCCTGCTCCTCCACCCAGGTCAGGCGCAGGGGCCGGTTCGCGACCCCGGCCAGCGCCAACCGCAGCGTCCGGCAGGTCTCATCAACCTCGGCCAGCGCCGTCACCCCCAGGCACGGCCAATCGTCGCGGGCCGAGTACATGTGTCGCTGATACACGCCCGTCCGGGCGAGGGGAGAGCCCGGTATCCGGATGGCGACCGCGATCTCGCCCGGGCGCAGGCTGGTCTCGTAGAAGTCCCGGTAGAACTCTGCGATGGGGATGTCGCGCTCCCCCGCGGGGCCTCGGACCTGAACCCTGGCCCCCAGCGCGAGCAGCACGCCCGGGGGATCGCTGTGATAGTCGGCATGGCAGAGATTGCCCCCCAGGGTGGCTACCGCTCGAATCCTGGCATTGGCCACCACGCGCGTGGCCTCGGCGAGCACGGGGCACTCGGCCCGCACCCGGGCGTCCCGGTGCACATCGGCCAGCCGCGTCATCGCGCCGATCCGGAGGCCCCCATCCTCCGGCTCCACCCCCGACAGCCCTGGGACCCGGTGCAGGCTGACCAGCGCCTCAGGCGTGTAGGCCCGCTCCTTCAGGAAGACGATCAGCGCGGTGCCGCCCGCCACCACCCTGCGCTCCTCGGGACGGGCGGCGAGCAGGTCCACGGCCTCCTGCACCGAGCGGGGTTCGAGGACGTCGAATCGCATGGTCAGGGTCTCCGCGCGTCCCGGCGCCGCCGTCCGCAGCCAGGCGCTGCTCGTTTGCCCCGGCTCAGCGCCCCGAGGTCCTCAGGATCGTCTGTCGCTCCCGCAGCGCCCGGAGCCCCTTGTCCGGCGTCAGCGGGAGCTCGCGCAGGCGAATCCCCAGGGCATCGGCCACGGCGTTGCCGATCGCCGGCGCCACCGGCGCCACCGCCGTCTCGCCCACCCCCTTGGACCCGTACGGCCCCGCCCGGTGCGAGGTCTCGACGATGAGCGCCTCCATGCGCAGGGCCTCGGCCCGCGAGGCATCGAGCGTGAGCAGCCGGGCATGGGGAAGGGTGCTGCGCACCAGCTTCGCGTAGAGCATCCCGGGCAGCTCCAGGTTGCCCGTGTAGGGGGCCGTGCCCGTCACCTTCTCGACCCCGTCCACCCGGGTCACGGTCTCGCCGATCATTGGCTCTCTCCGTCCCGTGGGGCCCGTGCCCTCAACCTCTGTCCTGGCTCGCTGCTGAACCGGTCATCCCTCCCCACGGACTCTGACGGCCCGGCGGCGTTCCAGATCGTACCTCATGACCTCGACCTGGGTGAGATCCCGGCTCAGGATGCGAAAGATCCGAGCCCCGTCCTCCTCACTCCGCTACGGGTCAGTCCGGTGATCGCGCTATCGCCACGCGACCCTACCACCCGCGGCCGTGAGTGTCAACGAACCACGTCCCGTTCCCGTGGCCCGGGATGGCCCGGCGGGGGGCGCCGCCCCGAGGAGACTGTCCCGCTAAGACTTGACATCAGCAACCGTTTGGGTAGGATACGGCTCCTGGTTGACTGGGGAAAACCTCCGTTTCACGTTGGGGAACATGTTCGGCGAGCCGACAGTGGACATCTACCGGGGCCTGCACGGGGAGACGCTGGGAACGTAGGAGGGAACTCATGGCCTTCAGGGACCTCCGGGAGTTCATCGATCGCCTCGATCAGCAGGGGGAGCTGCTCCGGATCAAGGATGAGGTGGACTGGCACCTGGAGATGGGCGCCATCGGCCGCCGCGCCCTCGACCTGCGCGCCCCCGCCCCCCTCTTCGAAAACGTCAAGGGCTACCCCCCCGGCTACCGCGTCGTCGCCGGCCTGACCGGCGGCTCCTCCCCCTCCCTGCACGCCCGCGTGGCCCTGAGCCTGGGCCTCCCCCCCGACACCTCCCCGCAGGACCTCGTCGAGACCTTCTGCCAGCGCACCGAGCGCCCCCTGCCCCCGGTGCGGGCCGCGGAGGCGCCCTGCCAGGAGGAGGTCTTCCTGGGCCCCGACGTGGACGTCCTGCGCCTGCCCGTCCCCTGGGTCCACGCCTGCGACGGCGGCCGCTACCTGGGCACCTGGAACATCTGCGTCACCAAGGACCCCGACACCGGCTGGGTCAACTGGGGCCTCTACCGCGTCATGGTCCACGACGGCCGCACCCTGGGCATCCTC
>JACPFL010000103.1 GCA_016183025.1 Deltaproteobacteria bacterium
CTGGTGCCCCCGCCGCGCGAGCCCGGCCCGGAGGCGGGCCGGAAAGCGGTCTTCGAGCAGCAGCTCGGACCCGCGCAGGTGGAGCCAGCGCGGCGCCTCGATGGCCTCCTGGAGCTCCATCCCGAACTCCACGAGGTTGGTGAAGATCTGGGTCAACCCCTGCGTCTGCCCCGGCGCGCTCGGCGTGCCGAAGACCAGGCACAGATGGCCGTCCCTGAACGCCATGGCGGGGCTGAGCGTGTGGGCCGGCCGGCGGCCCGGCGCCAGGCAGTTCGGATGGCCGGGCTCCAGGGTGAACCCGGTCAGCCGATTGTTCAGCCACATCCCGGTCTCCCCCGCCACGACCTGTGCCCCGAAGGTCTCGAAGAGGCTCTGGATCCAGGAGACGGCCATGCCGCGCTCGTCCACGACCGCGAGGTACGTGGTGTCGGTGCCGGCCGGAGGGAGCCCGGGCTCGGGACCAAGGCTCGCCCGCTGCCGGTCAATCAGGCGCCGCCGCTCACGGGCATAGGCCTTGGACAGGAGGGTCTCAATGGGGATGGGGGTGAACTCGGGATCGCCGAGCCACCGCGCGCCGTCAGCGAAGGCGAGCTTCTTCGCCTCGACCATGAGGTGGAGGCGTTGCGGGGCGCTCCAGGCCAGTCGCCCGAGCCCCAGGCCCTCCAGGAGGTTGAGCTGCAGGAGCAGCAAGAGCCCCCAGGAGTTGGGCGGGGGCTGATGCACGATGTAGCCTCGATAGGTGGTGGAGAGGCTCTCCCCCCACGTGGAGGTGTGCCCGGCCAGGTCCTCCATGGTGAGATGCCCACCCTGCCCCTCGGCGTAACGGACGAGGGCCTGGCCCACCTCGCCCCGGTAGAAGGCCCCCGGGCCGTCGGCGGCAATGGCCCGGAGGCTCCTGGCGAGGTCCTGCTGGACCAGCAGTTCCCCTTCTGCCAGCGGTTGTCCGTCTCGGAAAAACAGGGCGGCGGCGCGCGGGTCCCGCCGGAGGCTCTCCGCGTGGAGCTGGATGCTCCGGGCCAGATGGGCGGAGACCGGGCACCCGTGCTCCGCATAGCCGATGGCCGGCTCGAGGAGCGCCCCCAGAGGTCGGGTCCCGAACCGGGCCAGGGCCTGCGCCCAGGCGTCCACGGCCCCGGGCACGGTGGCACTCCGGATCCCCTCCTCAGGGATGGCGGGCAGGAACCGCTCCCGGGTGGCCCCGGCCGGCGCCCGCCCGCTCCCGTTGAGCGCGTAGACCATGGCGGATCCCGGCGGGGCGAGGAGCGCGAAGACATCTCCCCCGATCCCGCACGCCTGGGGCTTGACCACGGCCAGCACCGCGGCCGCGCACACCGCGGCGTCCACGGCGTTGCCGCCGCCGCGGAGCACCTGCACGGCCTCCAGGGTCGCCAGCGGGTGCCCGGCGGCGACCATGGCCTGCCGGCCATGGATCGAAGGCCGGCGGGTCGCTCTCAGGGATGACGCGGGCATCGAGACCCGGCCGGAGGGGGGATCAGAGGCGCCTCCGGAGGAAGAAGGGGAGGATCCCCTGGGGCATGAACAGCCCGATGCACATGAGGATGAGGCCGTAGATCCCGAGGGCAGGGACGGGCAGGACGAGGTAGTTCTTCAGGCTGACATCGATGGCCCGCACGATGACCCCGCCGAGGACTGGGCCAAAGACCGTGCCGCTCCCACCTAGCATCGCCATGATGACCGGGAAGAGGGTCTTCTCAGCCCCGAGCATGTTCTGGACGTCAATGTATCCGGAGTAGAGGGCAAACAGGCAGCCCGCCAGCGCGGACGGGAGACTGCTGAGGACCAGTGCCCGGGACTTGTAGCGGAACAGGTCAATCCCGATGGCGGCCGCGGCCAGCTCGCTCTGGCGGATGGCCTGCAGGCCCATGCCGAGACGGCTCCGGGCGAGCAGCGCGTTCAGAGCCACCGACAGCCCCGTCAGCAGGAGCGCCAGGGTGTAGGCCGGGCGCAGGGGGAGGTACAGCTCGGTGGGGATGTAGAGGCCGTAGGCGCCCCCGGTGAGCCCGCCCAGGTTGGTGATGAGATGGCCGAGCAGGAGCATCAGCCCGAAGGTGGCCATGGCGAAGTAGGCGCCGCGGAGCTGGAACAGGGGGTAGGCCGCCAGGCGCGCAAACAGGGCCGTGAAGGCGACCGCGGCCAGGACCGCGAGAGCCGGGCCGGCCGGCCCGAGGTGCTGGAGGAACGCGACCTTCACGATGAGGATGAACAGGACATAGCCGGCCAGGCCGAAGAAGGCTCCCTGCCCCAGGTTGAGGTAGCCCAGGAATCCCCCCAGGATGTCATAGCTCACCGCGAGCGTGATGAAGATGAGGGCGAAAAAGACCGCGGTCACAATATCGCGGGTCGCCACCTGGGGAAGGGCCAGCAGCAGCCCGGCCCCGGCGGCCACGGCCAGCCCCTGCAGCCCCCCTGCGGCCCAGCGCCTCATGCCTCCCGAACCCCGAAAAGCCCTTCCGGACGCACGACGAGCACCAGGAAGAAGACGAGGAGGTAGACCACGGGGGCCCAGGCCCCGCCAGCGAGGAAGGTGGTCAACACCTCCGCGGTCCCGACGAGCACGCCCCCCAGCAGCGCCCCAGGCAGGCTGCCGACGCCCCCGATGACGATGATGGTGAGGGCGATCATGGTCAGGGGGAGACCGCTGTACGGCTCCAGCGGGGCCGTCGTTGAGTACAGGATCCCGGAGAAGGCGGTGACGACGACCCCCACGAGGTAGATCCGGATCGAGAGGCGACGTGGGTTGATCCCGATGATCAGGGCGCCCTCGTGGTCCTCGGACATGGCTCGGGCCGCCTTGCCCATCTTCGTGCGGGTGAGGAGCAGGTGGAAAAGCCCGGCGGTGAGCATGGCGATGGCCAGGATGGTCAGGCGGGTGCCCGAGAGGGTCAGGCCGAACACCTGGAGGGTGGGCGCGGGGAACGGAATGGTAAACGAGGGCTGCGGGTCCACCAGATCCGCCCAGTAGAAGCCGAGGAACGCCTCCAGGGCCAGGGCGAAGCCGAAGGTCACGAGGATCGAGCCCACCAGCACCGCGTGGGGCGGCCGTCCCATGAGCGGGCGGACAAACGCGCCCTCGAAGAGCAGGCCGACCAGGAGGAAGATCGCGAGCAAGAGCAGGGTGCCCAGCAGGAAGTGCAGGTGCAGGAACCGGAAGAAGAGCATGGCGAGCGCGGCGCCCAGGACCAGGAAGCCCCCGTGTGCGACGTTGAGGATGCGCGTCGTGGCCAGGGCCAGCGAGAAGGCAAAGGCCATCATGCCGTAGAGGCCGCCCAGGGACACGCCCCCCAGCAGCAGCTCCACCACGGTCTGCACGGCGGGCGGGGCCATGGATCAGAGGGCCAGGTAGGTCTTCTGGATGTAGTCGTCGGCGAGCAGCTCGTGCCCCGCGCCCTCGCGCACGATCCGCCCGGTCTCGAGCACGTAGGCCCGGTCGGCCAGCTCCAGGGCCCCGGCGACGTACTGCTCCACGAGCAGGATGGTGAGCCCCCGGCCCTTCAGCTCGCCCAGGCGGTCGTACAGGTGATCGATGACGACCGGCGCGAGCCCGAGCGACGGCTCGTCGAGCATGAGCAGGGCGGGGTCGGCCATGAGCGCGCGGCCGATAGCCAGCATCTGCTGTTCTCCCCCGCTGAGGGTCCCGGCCGCCTGTCGCTGCCGGCTGGCCAGCACCGGGAAGAGATCGTAGACGCGCTCGACCCGAGGCCGCAGGTCCGCCCGGCGCCCGGCCGTATACGCGCCGAGCTCGAGCGTGTCCCGCACGCTCATGTTGGGAAAGATCCGGCGTCCCTCCGGCACCAGGGCGATCCCGCGCGCCACCCGGTCATACGGCGGATACCGTGTGAGCGGCGCTCCCCGGAAGTCGATCGACCCGGCGGCGGGGCGGACCAGGCCCAGGATGGTCTTGAGGATCGTGGTCTTGCCGGCCCCGTTGGGTCCGATGATGGCCACGAGCTCGCCCGCCCGGACCGCGAAGGTGACGTCCCAGAGGGCCTGCAGGTCTCCGTATCGGACCGAAACGCCCCGGACGTCAAGCACGGGAGGCCATCCTCCTCGCCCAACGGTCCCCGAGGTAGGCCCGGATCACGGCCTCATCCCGGACGACGGCCTCCGGTTCTCCCTGGGCGATGATCTGCCCGTAGTCCAGGACCGCCAGGCGCGTGCACAGGCCCGTCACCAGCCGCACGTTGTGCTCGATGAACAGCACGGTAAGGCGCATGGCCTGCGGGAGCGCCCGCACGATCTCGCCCATCTCCTCGGCCTCCGCCTGGTTCAGGCCGGCCATGACCTCGTCCAGGAGCAGGAGCGTGGGGCCAGTGGCCAGGGCCCGGACCATCTCGAGGCGCTTGCGCTCCGAGAGGGTCAGGGTGGCCGCCCGCCGCACCTCGCGGCCTTCCAGCTTGCCGAACCGCAGCAGGTCCCGGGCCTCGTCCCGGGCCCGTCGCAGTGAGATGCGTCCTTCCCGCCCCTCGCGGCCGAAGAGCCGTCCAGCCCCGACATTGTCAAGGACGGTCATCTCGGCAAACGGCTGGACCAGCTGAAATGTCCGCGCGATGCCGCGGCCACAGATCTCGTGAGGCTTCAGGCCGGTGATGTCGGTTCCCTGGAGGACAACCCGGCCGCCATCAGGGTAGTAGACGCCCGAGATCACGTTGAAGAGCGTGGTCTTGCCGGCTCCATTGGGCCCGATCAGCCCGAAGATCTCGCCGGCCTCGATGCCGAGGGTGACCCCGTTCAGCGCCTGCACGCCTCCGAAGCGCTTGGAGACGTCCGTCACCTCAAGCAGTGGCACTCGTCATCCTCGCAGGGGGCGCCGGGCCGCGAGGGGGGCCCGGGGAGGTCCGGCCGTTGCTGCCCATCTACGGGGGCGGCTGGTGCGCGGCGGCGCCTTCCCTATGACAGCCGCCCCCGGACGGAGAGGAGATGAGCCAGCGCGGGACTAGTAGGGCCGCGGGGTGGGCCGGTACGAGGCATCTGCGATGGCCTCTGGCCAGATCACCTGCAGACGCCCGCCCTGGAACTGCGCCACGATGGGCTTCTGGGTCCCGAAGCCATTCAGGACCGTCCCGTCCCGCCGGAAGTTCCAGTGCCACCGGAGCGTCCCGAAGATGGCCTTGATGCGGAGCTCCGGGTCATGCATCGTCTCCATGATCTTGGTCCGGTCCAGCGTGCCGGCCCGCTCGATGACGGCGAGCAGCGCCTCCATCGCCGTGTACTTGATCCCGCTCCACGGCAGGTCATACGGGTCAACCTTGATCCGCTCGAAGATCTTGCGGGCCCGGGCGTCCAGGTACTTCCTGGCCGTGTAGGTTTCCCCCGTGATCCCTTCCGCGAGTTCAGCCCCGACCGCCGTCAACAGCGGCTTCCCGATGAAGCGGGAGTGGAGGTCGCGGGGCTTGAGCCCCAGCTCTCGGGCCTGCTTGACGAAGGCGGTGACCTCGGCGGGCCACAGGGAGAGGAAGACGATATCGGGGTCCAGAGGCCGGAGCTTGGCGATGACCGCGGAGAAGTCCGCGGTCCGGAACGGCACGAGCTCCGAGGCCACCACGTTGAGGCCGGCCTTCCTGGCATACTCCACGGCGCCTGTCCCCACATCCTTCGTATGGGGGGTGTCGGAGGAAACGATGGCCACCGTCCGGTAGCGCGTGGGGCCGCGCGCGTTGGAGGCCTTGACCATGTCGAAGTAGTGTTCGCTCCACCAGTACCCCAGCTCCAGCACACCGGCGAACCAGCGGAAGCCCCGAGCGAACAGGGCGGTGTCGTTCGCCTCGGCGGCCACCATCGGGATCCGGAGCTTCTCGGCCACGGTAGTGGCGCGCATGGTGATGGGGCTGGTGCTGGGCCCCAGGAAGACGTGGACCCGGTCAACGGCGGCGAGCTTCTCGTACAGCTCCACCGACTTATCAGGCCGGCTCTCGTCGTCGTAGATGATCAGGCGGATGGGCAGCCTGGCGTTGAACTCCCTGACCAGGACGCCCCCCTCCTCGTTGACCACCTTCTCCCAGGTCTGCATGAACTCCTGGAACTTCGGGCCCCACTCCGGGGCGAACGGGCCGGTGACCGCCAGGGTTGCGCCGATCTTGATCGCGTCGGGGCGCTGCGCCAGGGCGGCCCCATGCGCGAGCACCAGCGCGACAGCCGCAAGGAGGATCAACCCGAGCTTCCTCATGAGTCCTCTCCTTTCTGCGAGAGCCATCGAGGCTCGATCAGCATGAATTATACCCAACTAGCCCTCTTGTCACCAGAGCGTGTCCCGGCCGGCGTCCTCGCGGCCTCCGGAGGCCAGCGCGCGAGTAGACCAGATTGACCTGCCGTGCCGGCAGGGTTTATCATGCCAGTCCGATTTCCCGTTGGGGGACCCGTGCAGGCCGCTGCTCCGATTGTGCAGTTCGGGCACGTCCGCAAGCAGTTCGCCGGCCGGCCAGTGCTGGACGGGATTTCGTTCACCATCCGCCGGGGGGAATTCGCCTGCCTGCTGGGCCCCTCCGGGTGCGGCAAGTCGACCACCCTCCGGATGATCGGGGGCCTGCTCCGGGAGTTCGAGGGGAGCGTGCTGGTCGAGGGGACGAGGCCGGAGGACCGGTGGCGCTCCCTGGCGTTCGTCTTCCAGTCGCCCCGGCTCGTCCACTGGCGCACGGCCCTCGACAACGTGGCCTTCGGCCTGGAGCTGCGCGAGCCTGGCATGCGGGCGGAGGAGCGCCGGCGGGCTGCCCTGCAGTACCTGGTGATGATGGGGCTCGCGCTGGATGCCGGCAAGTACCCCGCCCATCTCTCCGGCGGGGAACGCCAGCGCGTGGCCTTCGCCCGCGCCCTCGCCGTGGACCCGGCGCTCATCTTGATGGACGAGCCGTTCTCCGACCTGGACGTCAACACGCGGGAACGGCTCCGGGACCAGGTTATCACCATCTGGCAGGCCACGGGCAAGACCATCGTCTTCGTGACGCATGACGTGGACGAGGCGGTCTACCTGGCCGACCGCATCTTCGTGTTCTCGCGAAAGCCGACGCAGATCCTCCGCATCCTGGACGTGGGGCGCCCCCGCCCCCGTGACCTCGAGCGGGACCCGGCCCTCGCGGAGCTCCGCCGGGAGGTCCGCGCCCTGTTTGCGACCCAGCGGGAGCCTCCCCATGGGTTCCCTTCGGCGGGGGACGGCCAACCGCCAGAGCCTGCGGGTCCCCGGGGCCGGGGAAGCTGGAGCGGGCCGGCGCCCCGGCTGGGGGGGTGATGGCGCGCCTCAAGGAGCTGAGCTCCCCCGAGGAGCGCTGGGGAGCCTCGGGGCCGGCAGGGTCGTCGGGGGCGGGGCGTCTGCGCCGGACCGCCCAGGAACGGATCGCCACGGACGTCATTCCGGCCCTGATCCTGCTCGCCTGGTACCTCGCCTCCTTCAGGGCGCCCGAGTACGTCTTGCCGAACCCCCTCTCGGTGATCCTCCTGACGCTCCAGCTTCTGGCCGACCCGGCCCTGTTCCACCACACCTATATCTCCCTGGGCCGCGTGATCGCCGCGGTCCTGATCGCCCTGCTGCTCGGGAGCAGCCTCGTCCTGCTGGCCCGCTACGCCCCGCTCGCGCGAGGGTTCATCGTGAGGCGACTCCTGCCATTCCTCAACGCCTTCCCGACGTTAGGCTGGGCGATCCTGGCGGTCTACTGGTTCGGGGTGAGCGACCCGTCGGCCATCTTCGTCGAGGTGGCGATCCTGCTCCCCTTCTCCATGATCACCATGTGGGAGGGGATGAAGGCGCTGGACGAGGAGACGCTGGAGATGGCCTGGAGCTTTACCCGGAATCGTTGGATCATCCTCCGAAAGGTCATCTTCCCCCTGCTCCTCCCCTACATCTTCGCCGTGCTCCGCATCTCCTACGGCGTGGCCTGGAAGGTGGCCCTCATCGCCGAGCTGTTCGGCTCCTCGGTTGGCCTGGGCTACCTGCTGAACTACTCCCGGAACCAGTTCAACTCGCCCATGCTCTTCGGGACCATCCTGGTGATCATCGTGCTCGTGTACCTGATGGACAGGCTGGGGTTCGAGCCGCTGGAGCGGCGGATGATGAAGTATCGGGCCGAGGCCCAGGCGGGTCCGCCCCACGTGTGACCGCGCAGGCCCCCCTCCGGGCTGCCCGGCACCGGCCCCTGGTGGCTCGTCCCGGCCTGGAGCGGGCCTTCGCGCGAAAAGGAGGCGCCGATGGACCGGACGTTCGTCTTAGCCCTGGTGATGCTCGTGGCAGTCGGCTCAGCCGGCGGACCGGCGTCCGCCCGGGAGGTCGTGACAGCGGCCTACCTCGATGACCCCACCCGGGACATGGTGCTCTACGCGCTCACGGAGGGGATCATCACCTCCAGGTCGGTGGAGGTGAAGTTCAGCTTCCTCCCCCTGGCGGCCGCGGTTGAGGCGTTCCAGTTCAAACGCTACGACCTGATCGAGGCCTCGCCCATGGCCGTGGCGGGAGGGGCCGCCCGGGGGTTCAGGATCCTGATCTTCTCGGCGGCCCTGGAGAACCGGAACGGGACGCTGCTCTTCGTCGCGGCCGACTCCCCGGTGCGCGACCCGCGGGAGCTCAGGGGCCGGACCATCGCCCTGGCGTCGCTGGGGGGGACATTCGCCCTGGAGACCCGGTTCGTCCTGCAGGACGCCTACGGGCTGAATACGGACCCTCAGGGGGGTGACGTGCGGTTCGTCGAGATGGGGCCTGACGCCATCCCCGCACTGCTGAGGGCCGGCCGGATCGACGCCGGCGTGCTCCTGCACCTGCCCGCCTACTTCACCGCTCGGTCCCGGGACTTCCGGACGCTGCTCGAAGTCACCAGGGAGTTCACCAAGCGCCTGGGATCCCTGTCGATGAACTCGGTGGTGGTGACCTATCCGGAGGTGGTGGCGCGGAAGGGAGGGGCCCTGAGGGAGGTCAGGCAGCTCCTCCAGGAGTCCAACGCCTACGCGAAGCAACACATGCAGCGGGTCAGTGAGGCGGTGGCGAAGAAACGCCGGATCGATCCGGCCTACCTGCAATGGTGGTGGGGACACTATGACTATGCCAACGGAAGCCTCACCGAGGCGCACAAGCGGGAGATCCACAACGTCTGGACGGCCGCCCACCGGATCGGGATGCTCCGGGCGGTCCCGGACGTGAACGAGCTCTCGGTCAAGGAGTAGGGCCGGACCGGGCTGAAGCTCGCGGAGTGACCTCGGGGGACGCGCAGCCCGGAGGACGCCATGCTCAGGATGGGGGTGACCCTGCATACGGGGGACATGAGCATGGCCGAGATCGTCGAGTACGCGCGGCTCGCCGAGGAGCTGGGGTATGACGGCTTCTGGCCGACCGAGGAGTCCGGGAAGGACGCCTTCCAGGTGCTCGCGGTCCTGGCCGGGATGACCCGGCGGATCCGCCTCGGAACGGGGATCGTCAACGTCTACTCGCGCAGCCCCACGCTGCTGGCCATGAGCGCGACCACCCTCGACCGGCTCTCGGGGGGGCGCGCCTTCCTCGGCCTGGGGACCGGCGGGATCGGGTTCATGGAGCGCGGGCACGGGATCGCCATCGAGCGGCCGCTCGCCCGGATGCGGGAGTACCTCGCGATCATTCGGCGGCTCCTGGCTGGCGAGCGGATGAGCTACGAGGGGCGGTTCTTCCGCCTGCGGGACTTCCACCTCCGGGAGCGGCCCCCCCGGGCGGACCTCCCGCTCTACGTCGCGGCGCTCAATCCGCGCATGATCGAGGTGGCCGGGGAGGCCGGCGACGGGGTGATCCTCAACTTCCTGACTCCTGAACACCTGGCCGAGGAGGTGCGCCCGCGCCTCCAGGCCGGGGCCGCGCGCGCTGGCCGCGATCCTGGGGCTGCGAGCGTCTACACCCTGGCGGTCACGTGCGTGGAGCCCGGCGCGCCTGGGGCGCTGGCCGCCGTGAAGAAGACGGTCGCCTTCTACTGCGCCTCGCCCCACTACCACCACATCGTGAGCACGGGCGGATTCCCGGCCGAGGCCGTCGCGATCAAGGCGGTCTGGGATGCGGGCGGGCACGAGCGAGCCACGCGGATGGTGCCGGATGAGATGGTCGCGCGCTTCACGCTCTCGGGAACGTCGGCCAAGGTGCGACGCCAGCTCGAGGCGTACGCCAGGGCCGGCGTCTACCCCATCATCTACCCCATCCCGAGGCAGGGGTCGGTCGCGGCGGACATGATGCGAGCGATCAGGCTCGTGGCCGAGATCGCCAGGGGGTAGCGGCGGGATACCGCGCGCCAGCACACCGCGGGGGCCGGGGGGAAAAGGCGATGTCGTCGCCGAATGAGATCACGCGGGAGGAGTGGAGGCGCCTGGCCGCGAGCACGGTGGGGCGCTGGGAGCGCCCGGCCGACCCGGGGGAGCCCCTCTGGGACCCCCGGATCGAGACGGCCCCGCGGGAGCGCATCCGGGAGATCCAGGAGGTCAAGCTCAAAGCGCTCGTCTGCTACCTGTGGACGCACAGCCCCTTCTACCGCCGCCGTTTCCTGGCACTCGGGCTCGAGCCTGGCGACGTGAAGGGGCTGGACGACCTCCCCCGGCTTCCCCTGACGACCAAGGAGGAGTGGTCGCAGAACCAGATCGAGCACCCGCCATTCGGGGACTACCACTGTGTGCCCCAGGAGGAGTGGGCCCGGGACGGGTGGATGCTCTACTCGACGGGCGGCACCACGGCGAGACCACGCCTGTTTACCTGCACCCCGCA
>JACPFL010000104.1 GCA_016183025.1 Deltaproteobacteria bacterium
AGCGGGCCCGGGACCTCCAGCTCGCCGACCGGGGGCGGTGGACCAACCCCGCGCTCCCCTTTGCCCGCCAGCTCCGCAACATGCTCGAGCTGGCCCTGGTCGTGGTCCAGGGCGCGCTGGAGCGGAACGAGAGCCGGGGCGCGCACTACAAGCCGGAGTTCCCCGAGCGGCGCGACGAGGAGTGGCTGAAGACCACCCGGGCCACCTACCACCCCGACGGCCCGAAGCTCTCCTACGAGGCCGTGGACACCTCGCTGCTCACCCCCCGTGCACGCCGCTACGAGACCGCGGAAGGGAAGGGCTGACCGGTGCTGGCCCGCGGCCTGGCCGAGTTCGCCGCCTCGCTCAAGCCTGACGCCATTCCACCCGAGGTCATCGAGCGGGCCACGGCGTGCATCCTGGACTGCCTGGGTGCGGCGCTGGCCGGGTCCTCGACCGCCCTGGCGCAGGGCCTGCTCCAGATGATCGAGCAGGAGGGCGGACACCAGGAGGCCACGCTGATCGGCCGAGGCGGCCGGGCGACCATGCGCCAGACCGTCCTCTATAACGGGGCCATCGCCCATGCCCTGGACTACGACGACGTCTCCTGGTCCATGAACGGGCACCCCAGCGTCACCCTGGTGCCACCGGTGCTGGCCATCGGGGAGCGCTTCGGCCGGGCCGGCCGGGAACTGCTGACGGCCTTCGTGGTGGGCCTCGAGCTGGAGGGGAAGCTCGGGGCGGCGGTGAACCCCGACCTCTACCGGCGGGGATGGCATGCGACGGCAGTCCTCGGGACGCTGGGGGCGGCCCTGGCCTCCGCGCGACTGCTCGCGCTGGACGTCGGCGCGACGACCCATGCCCTTGGGATCGCGGCTTCGCTGGCCGCCGGGCTCCGGGAGAACTTCGGGACGATGACCAAGCCGCTGCATGCGGGGCGTGCCGGGGAAAGCGGCGTGGCCGCGGCGCTGCTGGCCCGCGCGGGTCTGACCGCGTCGGCCCAGGCCCTGGACGGCCCGTTCGGCTTCACCCAGGTCTTCAGCGAGGGGGTGGACGCGGAGAAGGTGCTCGCGGTCCTGGGCCGGCCGTTCGAACTGGTGCACCCCGGCGTGGTCTTCAAGCGGTTCCCGTCCTGCGCCGGGACGCACCCTGCGCTCGATGCGGTGCTGGCGCTGGCCGTGGAGTTCGACCTGCGGGCCGCGGACGTGGAGCTGGTCGAGTGCGCTACGGACCTGCAGACCCGGGACATGCTGATCTACCCCGAGCCCCGGACCGGGCTGGAGGGGAAGTTCAGCATGCCCTTCTGCGTCGCGGTGGCGCTCCGGGACCGCCGGCTGGGGCTCGCGGACTTCACCGAGGACAAGGTCCGGGATCCCGATCTGGCTGAGGTCATGCGACGGGTGCGGCTGACCGTGGACCCGGAGCTCGAGCGCTCGGGCTACCTCAGCCGGTCGGCGACTACGGTAACGATCCGGCTCCGGGACGGTCCCGCGCTGGCCCGTCGGGTGGACCTGGCCCGTGGAAACCCTGAGAACCCGTTGAGCCGGGAGGAGTTGGTGGAGAAGTTCCGGGACTGCGCCCGCACGGTCCTGCCGCCCGCCCGGATCCAGGCCTGCCTGGAGCAGGTGCTGGCCCTCGACCGCCTCCCCGACCTAACCTCCCTGGTCGCCCTCTTGGCTCCGGGGCAGGAATCGTAGACACCGATCCTGCGGGCTGTTGTGTGTTATTGTCCGACTGCAACGAGCGTCCGCTCCTGGGGCTTTACGATTGGTAGTGCACGAACAGGGCAGGCAGCGCAGATCTTGCTGCTATATGGCAAAAGCTTGTACTTCCTCTGCGTGCACTGTGGATTTTATCACGCGTGGCGGGGGGCGGTGGGGGCGAAGCCGCGGCGCATGGTGTTCTCGGTGATGGTGCGCGGCTCCAGGAACTGGAGCAGGTAGTCGGGGCCGCCGGCCTTCGACCCGATGCCCGACATCTTGAACCCGCCGAACGGCTGGCGCCCCACCAGGGCCCCGGTGATCTTCCGGTTGATGTAGAGGTTCCCCGCCTCGAAGGCGGCCTTGGCCGCCGCGATGTGCGCGGGGCTGCGTGAGTAGATCCCTCCGGTGAGCGCGTAGGGCGTCGCGTTGGCCAGGGCCAGGGCCTCCTCGAACTCGTGGGCCTGCATGACGCTGAGCACGGGACCGAAGATCTCCTCCTGCGCGATCGTCGCCTCGGCCGAGACCTCGGTGAAGATGGCGGGTCCCACGAAGTAGCCCTCGCCCAGGCCCCCCACGTCCACCTCGAGGGCCAACCGGGACTCCCGGAGCCCCGTGGCGAGGTACTTCAGGACGCGCTCCCGCGCCTCGGCATCGATGAGGGGGCCGACGAAGGTCCCCGGAGCCTCGGCCGGGCCGACGGTCAGGCTTCGCGTGGCCTCGGTGAGGCGTCGGAGGAAGGTCTCCAGGATGGGGGCCAGGACGATCGCCCGCGAGCAGGCCGAGCACTTCTGGCCCGCGTAGCCGAAGGCCGACGCCGCGACGCCCCGCACGACGTCGTCCAGATCCGCGTCATCGTCCACGATGATGGCGTTCTTCCCGCCCATCTCCGCGATGACCTTCTTGAGCCCCCGTTGGCCAGGCCGCGTCCGTCCCGCCGTCTCGGCAATGGCCAGTCCCACCGCCCGAGAGCCGGTGAAGGCGATGAGGTCCACGTGGGGATGGGTCACCAGGTAGGCCCCGACCTCCTCCCCGGTGCCCGGCAGGTAGTGGACGGCCCCTGGCGGGGCGCCGGCCTCAATCAGGATGGCGTGGAGCTGGGCGGCGATGACCGGGGTCTGCTCAGCCGGCTTCAGGATGACCGCGTTGCCGGTCACGAGGGCCGCCGAAGCCATGCCGGAGAGGATGGCCAGCGGGAAATTCCACGGGGCGATCACCACAGCCACCCCGCGGGGCCGGTACAGGTACTCGTTGACCTCGCCCGGGGCTTCATCGAGGAGACGGGAACTGCCGAGCCGGAGCATCTCGCGCCCGTAATACTCCAGGTAGTCGATCGCCTCCGCCACGTCCGCGTCGGCTTCGCGCCAGGGCTTCCCGGCCTCCAGGACCTCCCAGGCCGCTAGCTCGGCTCGCCGGCCCCGCATGAGCTCTGCGGCCCGGAACAGGACCTCCGCACGCTCCTGAGGAGGCCTGGCCGCCCACTCGGGCTGGGCTGCCCTGGCCGCAGAGACTGCCTGGTCCGCCTCACCCGGCCCGGCCCGTCCGACCCGCCCGATGAGTTCGTCGGGACGCGAGGGGTTCACCGAGGTGATCTCACCCGCCGTCGTCAC
>JACPFL010000105.1 GCA_016183025.1 Deltaproteobacteria bacterium
CGAGAGCAGCTTGGCCTGCACCGGGGTCAGGTTCTGATCGAAGACGAGGACGTCCGCCCCGAGCTGCATGCTCCGGATGAGCAGCTCCTCCAGCTTCCCCTTCCCGAGCAGGTGGCGCGGGTCCGTCTCGCGGCGGCGCTGGCAGATCCGGTCGAGGACGACCAGGCGGCTCGTGCGGGCCAGCTCCTCCAGCTCGCGCATGGAGACCTCGGCCTCCTCGTGCGAGCCGGTGTACACGCTCACGAGGATCGTCCGTTCCCCCTTGCCCGCGACGGCCCGGGCCCGCTCCAGACGGGCCAGCTCCTCCTCGATCCCGCTCACGAGCGCGACCACGTCCACGTCGAGCTGGCTCGGGTGGGCCGACGGGAGCACGGCCCACCCCTTCCCCGCCGGGTCGTCCGGGAGGATGTGCGCCGTGTGGACGTCGCCTGGCAGGCCATCCCCCGCCACGCTGATGGTCGCCACGAGGTCCAGGCGCAGGAGCGTCAGGTCGGTCACGTCGTCGTGGGCGATGGGCTGGCCGTTGAACTGGGTATGGATGAGGCGGAGCCCCCTGAGGCGGGTCGGGTCGGCGCGCGTCCGGCCGATGTCCGGGAGGTAGATCCGGCCGGCATCCCCGACGATGACCCACTCGATATGGCCGCCCCGGTCCACGAGCAGGCCGAGCTCCCGGTGCAGCTCCGCCGAGAGCTCGGACATGGTGCGGGCGAGCTCTGGAGTGAGGAGTTGCGGCGGGGGAATGCGCCGGCGATACAGGTTCTCGATCCGGCGAAGCTGGCTGGGCTTGAGACCTGAGGTGTGACCGTAGACTTTCGGGATAACGCGCCTCCCTTGTCTTGATTATACGTCGCCGCTCCAAGGACCGGCAAGCCCGACCTGGCCTGGTGGAACCCCCAGGGCCCTGCCCAGGGCCTGGCGCACGAGGCCCCGCGTCAGGTCGATCTTGTACGCGTTGTCCCGCAGGGGACGGGCTGCCTCGACGGCGGCATCCGCCGCGCGAGCCAGGACACGCTCGTCCGGCTGGACCCCCTCCAGGACCGTCTCAGCCCCGGCCGCCCGATAGGGCGTCGGCGCGACGCCCCCCAGGATCACCCGGGCCTGACGGCACTCCCCCTGCTCCAGGGTGATCGCTACCGCTACGCTGGCCAGGGCAAACTGCCATCCCTGGCGGACCCGGGCCTTCGTGAAGGCGCTGCAGGTCCCCGGCGGAGGCTCCGGGAGCAGCACGGCCGTGACCAGCTCCCCAGGGTCCAGCGCCACCTCACGCAGGGGGTCCTCCTCGGGGTGGCGGAAGAACCGGGCCAGGGGGAGCTCGCGCTCACCAGGAGGGCCGGCGACCCGGACCGTCGCATCGAACGCCTGGAGCGCCGGCGCCAGGTCCGACGGATGCACCATGTGGCAGGGCCCCCCCCGAAAGATCGCGTGATAGTAGCGGTGCTCTCCTTCGGCGGCATGACAGCGGTCCCCACCCTTCTTCAGGCAGACGAACTGGCGATGGCGGAAGTAGGCGCAGCGCGGCCGCTGGCAGAGGTGCCCGCCCAGCGTCCCCATGTTCCGGAGCTGCGGGCTCCCCACCTCGGCCGCCGCCTCCGCGACCGCTGTGAAGCGGCTCCGGAGCAGCGGGTCGTCGGCGAGCTGCGACAGGGTCGTCAGGGCACCCAGGACGATCCGCTCCCCCTCCTTCACGATCCCGCGGAGCGCGGGGACCCGCTTCAGGTTGACCAGCACCCCTGGCAGCGGCAGTGAAGGCCCCTGGACGCGGTCTTTCTGGAGCCCCAGGAGGTCCGTGCCCCCGGCCAGGACCCCGGCGCCAGGCTTACCGGCGAGCAGGGCGACCGCGTCACCCACCGAGCGCGGGGAGACCAGCTCAAATGCCTTCATGGGACGCCTGCCCCTCGCGGGCCCCCGGCGCCTCCCGTGCGCTCCGGAGCGCCTCGAGGACGCGGGCCCGGGTGAGGGGGTACTCGCGGATGCGCAGACCGAGCGCGTGGGCGACCGCATTGGCGATGGCCGCGCCAGCCCCGACGTGGGGCGGCTCCCCGAGCCCTTTGGCCCCGATGCTGTTGCCGAGGTCCGGCAGCTCGATCAGCAGGGCCTGGACCTCGTCCGGAACGTCGAGCGCGGTCGGCACCGCATAGTCGTGGAGGTTCGCGTTGAGCTGGAGCCCGGTCGCCGGGTCCAGCCAGGGTTCCTCGCACAGCGCCGGCCCCGAGGCCTGGACGAAGCCCCCCTGGACCTGGCTCTCGGCCAGCAGTCGGTTGATGATGCGGCCCGAGTCGTGGGCGCAGATCGCGCGGAGCACGCGGACCGCTCCCGTCTCCGTGTCCACCTCCACCTCTACAAAGTGGGCGCCGAAGCTCTCGTGCGCGTACCCCCGGGGATTGCGCGACCGCCGCCCGGTCGCCATGAGTGGGGCCGACACGAACTGGCGGCACGCCTCGGCCACGCTCATGGGCGGCTCCAATCGGGCCCGGACCACGATCTGCCCGGCCTCGAGGCGCAGGGCTTCGGGCTCCGCCCCGAGTCCTCGGGCCACGCGAGCCAGGAGCTGGCGTTTGACCTCGGCCGCCGCGGCCCGGACCGCCGGGCCCACCAGGGCCAGGGTGCGGCTCCCGTACGAGGAGTCGATCGAGTACGGGGTCCCCCGGGTGTCCCCAATGATCAGGGAGACCTGGTCAGGGCTCACCCCCAGTTCCTCGGCGGCGACCTGAACCAGGGCTGTCTCGGAGCCCGTGCCGATCAGGGCCAGCCCGAGCGTGAGCTGGAGGCTTCCATCGGCATATAAGGTCGCTACGGCCTGGCTCGGCTCGGACTGGACCCCGTGCCAGATGATGGAGCTCATCCCGAGGCCGCGCCGGACCCGGCCATGGCCGGGGTCCTGAGGCCAACGCCAGCCGAGGCCCCGAGCCCCGGCCTCATAGCAGCGGTCCAGGGCCTTGCTGCTGTAGGGGCGCCGCCTGGTCTGGTCCGCCCGGACATAGTTCCGCACACGGAAGGCGAGCGGGTCCATCGCCAGTTGCTCTGCCAGCTCGTCGATGAACTGCTCCAGGGCGAGATGGACTTCCGTACCCACAGGGCCGCGGCAGGCCCCGGGGCTCTGGGTGTGGGTGTGGACGATCCAGGCCTCCATGAGGACGTTCGGGCATCGGTACAGCTCCGCCGTGGCGCCGTACGCCCCGGCCGCGAGCTCGGCGTTCTCCGCATAGGCCCCCGCCTGGCCGATGATCCGGTGCACGAGCGCCATGAGCCGGCCGTCGCGCATGACCCCGCCGGTCAGCTCGTGCTGGGTGGCCGGCCGGTGGTGGGACGCGATGAACTCCTGCGCCCGGGGCATGAACAGGCGCACCGGCCGCCCGGTCTGCCGCGCCAGCAGCACAGCAACCAGGTGGTAGGGCCCGATCCCATTCTTGCTTCCGAACCCGCCGCCGGTCTGCTCGGCGACCACCCGGACCTTGGTCGCCGGAACCTTCAGGCGGGAGGCCAGCTCCTCGCGCACGAGGTGGACCCCCTGGGTGGAGTCCCAGACCGTGAGCCCGGCAGCATCCCAGCTCGCCACACAGCCATGGACCTCGAGGCAGGCATGGTGCTGGATGCTCGTCCGGTACACCTGAGTGTGGACCACCTCCGCGCTCGCGAGCCCCCGCTGCACGTCCCCGCGCCGGTAGACCTGCGGCTTGCCGCCATAGAGGTTCCCCTCCCCCCGCACCTGGGGGGCATCCGCCATCAGGGCCGCCTGGGGATCGAGCACGGCCGGGAGCACCTCGTACTCGACGTCGACGAGCTCCAGGGCCTCTTCCGCGGCCTCCTCGTCCGCCGCCGCCACGGCGGCCACCTCCTGACCCGCATAGCGCAGGGTGTGGTCGAAGAGGCGGCGCTCCTCGTCCCAGGCGGCGTCCGTGTTGAGGCAGGTGAGGACCGCTCGGACGCCTGGCAGGGCGAGGGCCCGGCTCGCATCGATCCGCCGGACACGGGCATGGGCATGAGGGCTCAGCAACAGGCGCGCGTGGAGCATCCCCGGGAGCTGGACGTCGCTGCTGTACCGGGCCTGCCCCGTGACGTGCTCGGCCCCCCGCCTCCGCGGGACCGCGCTCCCCACGACGGCGAGCGCCTCGCCCCAGGGCTCCAGACCCTGCTTCCCCGCCTCCTTCAGGGCAGCTTCGGCCGGCTCCACCTTGTAGGTCTGCCCGTCGACCTCGAGCTCGACCATCCGCGGCATCGTCCTTCAGCCCCCGTCGCCCAGACTGCGGGCCGCGGCCAGACCCGCGGCGATGACGTGGAGGTAGTTACCGCAACGGCAGAGGTTGCCGCTGACGGCCTGGCGGACCTCCTCTGCGTCTGGCGTCCCGCGACGGTCGAGCAGGGCCTTCAGGGCCATGATCATCCCCGGGGTGCAGAATCCACACTGGAAGGCGTCATAGGTGAGGAAGGCCTGCTGGAGCGGGTGCAGGGCGTCGGAGGACGCCAGCCCCTCGATCGTTTCGACGGAGCGGCCGTCGGCATCGTGGGCCAGCGTGAGGCAGGAGTAGACCGGGAGGCCGTCGAGGAGGACGGTGCAGGCCCCGCACTCCCCGTGATCGCAGCCGATCTTCGTGCCGGTCAGACCGAGGTTCACCCTCAGCGCCTCGGCGAGGGTCCGGTGGGCCGGCACCCGGAGCTCCCGGGACACCCGGTTCACTGTCAAACGGATGAGCGGGGGAGCGGGGAGCGCCTCGGGCTCCTCCCCCTGCAGGCGATCGAGCATCAGCCCGGCGACCCGGCCGGTGAGCAGGTCGCGGCGGGTCACCTCCGGGCCACGCGGCAGGGGAGGCTCCGGAGGCGGTTTCCGGTCACTCATGGACGTCGGCAGGAGGGCCGTGGGATGAGACGCTCCTGGCACTCGCCCGGACGGCTTCGGGCCGTCAGCGCGCCTTCATCCGGCCGGGGACGTACCAGAGCGGGCGCCCCGCCCCCTCTGGCCCGGCTTCAGCCACCACGCCGCGGGCCGTGAGCCGCTGCAGCATCTCCCGGGCGCGTGCCCGGGTCACCCCGCCGGCGCGGGCCACCTCCTCGACCGTGAAGTACCTCGCATCGAATCCCAGGGCCTTCACGATCCGGTAGAACTTCTCGTACGCAGGATCCTCGTCCGTGTGATAGAGGCGCTGATGGCTGGACAGAACCTGACGGGTCATCTCCACCCCGCAGACCCGGCAGGCGCGGATCCGCTCGGGATGGTGCGCCTTCACGTGGGCGATGTAGTCGATCCAGCTTGGGTGATGATCCCCGCAGCACTCCCACCCCCGAACCTCGGCCGTCTGTCCCTGCTGCCCTGACGCCTGCCCGTCTGGTCGCTCCGGGACCCCCGACGCGCGTGGGCCCCGTGGGCCGGCGCCACGTGGGCCGGCGCCACGCTGAGTCGTTCCACGGGCCTCCCGGGGCTGGCGCCCGCCTCGTCCAGCCGCCCCACGCGCGCCGGGACCTTTCCCCCGATCAGTCGCGGAGGGAGTCATGCCGGTCTCCAGGGCGTACGGTCACGGTTCGAATATCCTGGCCGCGCCGGATGCGGATGGCCATGGGTCCCCCCACCCGGCCCTTCCAGAGCTCACGGTAGAACTCCTCCATGGAGGAGACCCGGATCCCGTTGACCTCCAGGACCTGGTCACGGGCCTCGAGCCCGCCTCGCTCGGCGGGGCCACCCGGTCTGACCTGCGCGATCATCACCGCGCCACGGCCATCCACGGCGTAGATCCCGAGCCAGGGGCGTGGTGGCCGGCTCAGGACCCGGCCGTGCCGCAACAGCTCCTCTCGCACAGCGGCGTACAGCTCCACCGGGATGGCGATGTTCCGCCCCTGCGCCTCGCGGATGCTGAAGGACATCACCCCGATCACCCGCCCCCGGGCATCGACCAGCGGGCCGCCGCTGCTCCCGGGGTTGATGGCGGCATCCGTCTGGATGGCCCGCTCCAGCAGGTACTCCCAGTACCCCACGAAGGGGCGGAGCGCGCCTACGATCCCCGCGCTCACGACCCGCTCCTTCCCTCCCTCACTGCTGATGACGACCGCGAGCTGGCCCAGGCGCAGGCCGGCCGAGGAGCCCAGCTCCACCGGGGTCACTTTGGGAGCCCTGGCAGGTGTCAGCACGGCCAGCCCGGAATCCGAATCCACGCCGGCGATCGTCGCACGCTGCCCCGTGCCATCGGTATATGTCACCCGCAGGTCGCCAGCCCCGATCACCACGTGGCTGGCCGTCAGGATGTGTCCCTCGCGGTCCACGACCACCCCGGTGCCGCGTCGTTCCGCCCCCAGCACCCGGCCCAGGTAGGTCTCCGGGGGCGCCTGCACGTGGATGTCCACCACGGCCGGGAGCACCTGCTCCACCGCGCGGATGACCGCCTCGTTGGGGTCCGCCGCGACGGCGCGCCCGGCCTGGAGCCACGCCGCGCCGACGAGGAGCGCCAGGACAAGCTGCGGTCCGCGCACGGTCTTGCCCGTCATGGTCTCATCCCTTGCTCGCGCGGAGCTCGGCGAGCACCTCCCGCAGAGGGCCGGCGTCGAACACCTGCTCCACCGTGATCGCCCTGGCGCTGCTGCCCAGCTCCAGGTCCAGGTAGTTCCGGAGCCCGGTCGCCGACGGGATGCCGTCGGTGGTGTGCCCGGCCCGGATGAAGCGGTAGGAGGCCTCTGCGACCTCCGGGTCTTCCTTCAGCATGCCCGTCAGGACCCGCACCACGTCTGCCTTGTTCCGCTCGTCCAGGAAGTACCACATCCCACGCACCGCGGCGCGCAGGAACTGCTTCAGCAGCGGCCGCTGCTTGCGGATCACCGCCTCCGAGGTGAAGATCCCTGAGGCCGGCAGCTCGAACAGGTCGCCGAGATACGCGAGCTTCACCATCCCCAGCTTCTCGGCCTTGAAGCTGTGGGGCGGGAAGAGGGAGGCCGCGTCGATGACCCCCGTCTGCAGGGCCGCGACCAGGCTCGGGCCCACGCCGATCGTCAGGATGGTGACGTCCCGGTCCGGGACGAGGCCATAGTGTTTGAGGATGGCCCGCGCCGCGCTATCCGTGCCGGCCCCGATGCGTGTGACGCCGAGCTTCTTCCCCCTGAGGTCCCGGACCGACGCGATCTTCCGGTCGGGCCGGACGTAGAGGGTGAACACCGGCTTGGCCATGAGCCCGATGACGACCTTGACGGGGGCCCCGCGCGCCGCGGCGTTGGCCCCGGAGCTGAAGGCGGTCCCGAACTGGATGTCGCCCGAGAGCGTGGCCTGCGTCATGGCGCTCCCCTGCATGAGCACGAGCTGAAGCTTCAGCCCTTCCTCGGCGAAGAACCCCCGGTCCAGGGCGACGTAGAAGGCGCTGACCGAAGCCGCCAGGTTGTGGCCGACCGTGACCCCGGACGGGTCCCGCGTCGCGGCTGCCGAAGGCACCGGAGGCACCCAGGCCAGGACGATGGAGGCCACGATCACGAGGCCCGGACGCGCCGCACCCCGGGCGGCGCAGGAGACGCGACGACAAAACCCCCTCAGCATCGGGAGATCACTCCTCTGGCCCTCGTGGCGGGCCGGCCCTTCAGGCCGACCCGGATTCACCCGCCTCACATCCCTCTCCTTGATAACACGGGAGAGCAAGATTTGACAATGCACGGCGGGCCCGAGCACGCATCCGAGAAGGGAACGGCTCAGGCGATCAGGACGACGTCAACGGGATCCACACGGACCTGCACCCGGCTCCCGATCGGGGGCAGCTCGTCCGCGCCCGCCTCAGGCCCACGCCCTTGACGATTCTTGACGATCCGTGTCCTTGACAGCAGACGCGCCGGGCGTAGAATGCGGCCCACGGCTCGCCCGGGTTCAACCCCGTGCCGGGGAATTTCCGGGCCTCGGCAACTGGGGAATTCCCGTTCAAAGGAGGATCCAGCCATGAAGGGACGGTTGGCATGCACACTGCTCGTTGTGGGAGCCCTGGCACAGTTGGCCGGCTCGGCCATCGCCGGTCCGGCGCCCAAGCTGAAGATGAGCCAGGGGAATCACGTGCTGAGCTACGCGCCCATCTACATCGCCCGCTCCCTGTAGCTCTTCCGCGACGAAGGCCTCGACATGGAGGTCATTGTCATGGAGAGCGGGACGATCGCCCTGCACGCGTTGGTCGCGGGGAGCGTGGAGTTCGACGGCGGGACCTCAGGGGACTTCCTCAATGCCGCGGTCAAAGGGATGGAACTCATTACCGTGCAGGCGCAGATGCAGATGACCCAGAACCTGACGGCCCGAAAGGCCCTCGTCGAAAAGAGGGGGGTGAACCGCTCCTCGCCGTTCGCGGCCAGGGTCCAGGCCATGAAGGGGGCCACGCTGGGAGTCTCCCGCATGGGGGCCGTGTCCGACATCTTCCTCCGGTATACCCTGAAGAAGGGAGGGCTCGATCCCGATCGGGATGTGAACATCGTGCAGATCGGGGGCGCGGGGGCCATCATGGCCGCCCTCCAGAAGGGCCAGATCGATGGCTTCTTCTTCTCGGCCCCGACGGGGGAATGGACCGAGGTGCAGGGCCATGGGTTGGTGCTCATCCCGGCCGGGGACATCCCCGGGTTCGACAACGCGGTCTACACCATCCTCGAGACCCGAAAGAGCTACGCGGCGCAGAACCCCGACATCGTGGCGCGGGCGGCCAGGGCCTTGGGGCGGGCGAACAACATCACCCTCGACAACCCGGCCCGGGCCAAGGAGATCCTGCAGACCTACTGGGCCAAGGTGGACCCCAGAGTCATCAGCCTGAGCCTCGACATCTTGCTCCCCCGGGTGCTCCGGGACGGCCTCATGACCGAGCAGGGCTGGCAGGCCGCGGCCCAGGTGCTGAAGGACCTGGGGTCACTCAAGGGCGAGGTGGACACCCGCGAGGGCCTGTACTGGACCAACAAGTACCTGAAGGGCATGTAGCCCGGCCTTCGCGTCGGGTCGGCGCTCTCCTGGACGCTGATGGTCCTGAGCGGTCTCCAATCGAACCGGCGGCGACCTGGGCCGTGATGGGAACGGCGGGCATGAGCACGCGCGTGGCCGCCATCCAGCCCCATGCGTACCGCGGCGGGGAGGAACCGCGCAACCTCCCCGAGGCGCTGCGCTATCTCGGGGACGCGGCGGACCAGGGAGCCCAGGTGATCTGCTTCCCGGAAGGGTACCCCGGGCCCTACTCCGGGCCCCTGACCTTTGATCCCCTCCCTGCGCTCCGCGAAGCGGCCAAGGCCCATGGCGTCTACCTCGTGGCCGGAGGGCTGGAGCCCGAGGCGCCCGAGGTCCTGTATAACACCCTGACGCTGATCGGCCCCGAGGGGGAGATCCTGGGCCGCTATCGCCGCTGCCAGCTCCCCCCAGAGGCTGTGGACCGGGTCCTGTTCGGGCGGAAGGTGCAGCCCGGCAACAGCCTCGAGGTCTTCCGCACGTCACGAG
>JACPFL010000106.1 GCA_016183025.1 Deltaproteobacteria bacterium
GCGGTCTTCGCCGGAAGCCTCCTCTTCATCCCCCTGATCGGGACGGAGTTCTTCCCGAAGTCCGACGAGGGGCAGCTCCGGATCAACTTCCGCCTCCCGGTCGGGACCCGCATCGAGGAGACGATGCGGACCATGGAGCAGATCGAACAGCTCGTGATCGCCGACGTGCCGGAGCTGCGGGCCATGTACGCGCGGGCGGGGTCGGGCAAGGGACGGGGGGTCATCTTTGGCGGCCGGCACGCCGGGCCCCACACGGGGTTCATCAGCGCCTCCCTGGTGGACAAGGCGGACCGCTCCCGGAGCCCCGACCAGATCGCCCGGGCGCTGCGACCCAAGCTCTCCCGGATCCCCGGCACCGTCGTGGCGATCAACCCCGGGGGGCTCGTGAGCCGCCTCATCACCTTTGGCGCCGAGGAGCCCATCGACATCGAGATCCAGGGGCACGACCTGGCCACGGCCAGCCGGGTGGCCCGCGAGATGGCGGACTGGCTGCGCGGGGTTCGGGGAGTGGCCGACGTCCAGGTCAGCCGGGAGGAGGGGCTCCCCGAGCTGCGGGCCTACATCCAGCACCACCGGGTGGCCGCCCTGGGCCTGACCGTCTCCCGGGTAGCCGACACGGTGAAGGCCGCCCTGCAGGGGATCGAGGCCTCCATCTTCATCGACCCGAGCACCGGCCGCGAGCACAAGATCCGGGTGCGGCTCAGGGAGGAAGACCGGCAGCGGGTGGACGACCTGCGGCTCATCAACCTGCCGATGAAAAACGGCCACCCGGTGCCCCTCTCCAGCGTGGCCGAGCTCGTCCACACCGCCTCCCCCACGCAGATCGAGCGGAAGTACCAGCGGCGGATCGTCCACATCACCGCGGATACCAGCGGGCGTGACCTCGGCTCCATCGCCCAGGAGATCGAGCAGTACCTGGCCAGCTACACGGTGCCCAAGGACTTCTCGGTCAACCTGGGCGGCGCCCGCCAGGAGCAGCAGGACGCCTTCCGGAACCTCGCCCTCGCCCTGGGGCTGGCGGTGGTGCTCGTCTACATGGTGCTCGCCTCCCAGTACAGATCTCTGCTGCACCCTCTCGTCGTGATGTTCTCGGTCCCCCTCGGCGTGACCGGCGTCATCTGGGCCCTGCTCCTGACGGAGACAACCCTGAGCGTGATCTCCTTCATCGGGGTGATCATGATGGTGGGGATCGTGGTGTCGAACGCCATTCTCTTGGTGGACTACACGAACGTGCTGCGGGAGGAGCACGGCCTGCCCCTGCACCAGGCCGTGGTGACGGCCGGGCGGACCCGGCTCCGCCCGATCCTGATGACCACGCTGACCACCATCCTGGCGCTGTCGCCCCTCGCCATGGGGATCGGCGAGGGCTCGGAGGCGAACCAGCCGATGGCCATCGCCGTCATCGGGGGGCTGGCCGTCTCGACGTTGACGCTGGAGGAGCGCGTCCGGCGGGGACGCCCGGGCCCGGCCGGGAGCCCATCCGCGGACGCCCCGCAGCCGTAGCCCGGCAAGGCGATCCATGGCGCGCGCAGGGGAGGGCTTTCACCTCAAGCGGCTGGTGCTCGGTCCCTTCGTCAACAACTGCTACATCCTCTCGTGTCCCCAGACCGGCGAGGGGGTGGTGATCGACGCCCCTGCGGAATCCGAGAAGGTCCTCGGGGAGCTGACCGGGATCACGCCCCGGTACATCCTCATCACGCACGGCCACGGCGATCACATCGCCGGGCTGCGGACCCTCAAACATGCCCTGAAGCTCCCGGTGGCGGCCCACGCGGCCGACGTGCCCCGCTTCCCCCTGCCTGCCGACGTGCACCTCGACGAGGGGCACGAACTCAAGGTCGGCTCCCTGGCCCTCCGCGTCCTGCACACCCCGGGGCATACTCCGGGGGGGATCTGCTTCCTGTTCGGGCCCCACCTCTTTGCTGGCGACACCATCTTCCCCGGAGGTCCGGGCAAGACCTGGTCCCCGCAGGACTTCCGCACGCTGGAGCGCAGCATCACGGAGAAGATCCTCCCCCTGCCGCCCGAGACCGTGATCTATCCCGGACACGGCGAGTACACGACGGTGGGGAGGTCCCGTGAGGAGTACCGCGCCTTCGCCAGCCGTCCCCGCAAACCCGACCTCTACGGCGACGTCCTCTGGCTGACGTCGTAGTCGGGGAGCGATGAAAGGTGACCTGAAGGCGCGGTGGCGGAAGCTCCTCACCCTGCTCGATAAGCAACACCCCAACGCCCGGCTCGAGCTGAAGTTCGCGAACCCGCTCGAGCTCCTCGTCGCCACCATCCTCTCCGCCCAGTGCACGGACCGGCGGGTGAACGAGGTCACGAAGGACCTCTTCCGGAAGTACCGGCCGGCCCGGGACTACGCGGAGGCGGACCCGGCGGTCTTCGAGGAGGAGATCCACTCCACGGGGTTCTACCGCGCCAAGACCAAGAGCATCCTCGCCTGCTGCCGGGCTCTCGTGGAGCGACACGGCGGGAAGGTGCCGGACACGATGGAGGCGCTGGTGCAGCTCCCCGGGGTCGGGCGCAAGACGGCGAACATCGTGCTCGGCAACGCCTTCGGCAAGCCGGGGATCGCCGTGGATACCCACGTGTTCCGGGTCGCCCACCGCCTGGGGCTGGCCAAGGCCGACGACCCCGACAAGGTCGAACAAGAACTCAACCAGGTCTTCCCGCGGCCGGCGTGGACCCGCGTGACCAACCTGCTCATCTTTCACGGCCGGTACGTCTGCAAGGCCGCCCGGCCGGACTGCCCAAACTGCCTCCTCTACGCCCTCTGCCCCTACCCCGACAAGACCCCGCCGACCCGGAAGGCCACCGGCGCCACGAAGGCCGTTTCTACGAGGGGTCCCCGGCCCTGACCCCCCACGCCGGCCCCCCGTGGCGGCCCGGGGCCGCCCGCTGCGCGGAGGGCGCGGCAGGTGTGACGCTGCCGGGCTGCCGCCGCGGGGCGACAGATCTATCTGAGGAAGTCGTTCGTGTAGAGCTTGGCCAGCTCGATCGGGGCGTCGAGGATCTTGAACTCGAGCAGCATCTTCTGCATGGCCTCCCATTCCTCCCGGGTCGAGGCTCCCAGCCCCAGCCGCTTCGTCGTCTCGCTCTGGGCCAGGCTCACCACCGCCGGGATCTTGGCGCGGGCGTAGGCCGGGTCGATGTTGGGGTTCGCCTTGAGGAAGAGGTCGGCGACCTCGCTCGGGTGGTCGATCATGTACTGCCACCCCCTGAGCGAGGCCCGGACGAAGCGCCGGACGAGGTCGGGCTTCTGGCGGACCATGTCCTCGTGGGCCA
>JACPFL010000095.1 GCA_016183025.1 Deltaproteobacteria bacterium
CGCTCGACGCCCGTCGCCAAGCTGCGCGCGCTCGTGGAGCAGCTCGCGCACCCGCTCGCGAGCCAGCCGAAGCAGCCGTCGCCCAATCGGTAACGCACGGGCGCAGAATGCGACGGAGACCGGCGTGCCGGTCTCCGTCCACTCTCGGTCTCGAGTTGAGAGGTCAGCGAACGCGGAGCGCCGCGTACTGACCCGCGAGATCCACCAGTGGGACGGGCCGGGGCCGGTCGCTCATCGCCCCGCCTGCGCCCGCCGAAGCGCCTCCCCGGTGTGCGTGATCTGCTCCGGCGGCAGCAGCCCGGTGGTCATGGGCACGTGGGCCCCGAGCTGGATATGGGCCTCGTAGCGGTTGACGTTGGAGAAGCGGGCCTGGTAGCAGGTCGCGCACTCCCGGGGTGGGCCGGCGCTGTTGACCACCTCCCGGAACCACTGGTACTTGGCATCGCGCCAGAGGGTGGCCAGGTCCTTGGTTCGGGCATCGCCCAGCGTCTCGGTGTTGATCATGCAGGGGCGCACGAGTCCGTCGCTCCCCAGGAAGAGCTCCGTCCACGGGAGGTGGCAGTCCTTGTGGAACCCCTCCGCACCCTGATCCTGCCCGATGAGGGGCGGAAGCGTGAGGAGGACCCCCCGCTGCGCGGCTCGGGTCGCCGCGGCCTCGAACTGTTCGGCGCACAGGGCCTGGTGGTGCCACAGGGATTGCCCCACGTCCTCTTCCCGGTAGACGGTGAGGTAGTTGACCTTCACCTCGCTCACCTCGTGGTCGGCGGCCACGTCCACCAGCAGGGGGAGCTCCTCGATGTTCTGACGCATGGCGACGAAGACGAACCGGGTCCGCGGCTCCACGCTCCCGTGCTGCCGCTTGAGATCGTTGAGCAGGCGGAGGTTCGCGAGGATCTTCTTCAGGCGCCCGCCCTGGCGGATGGCCTCGAAGGTGGCCGGGGTCGCGCCGTCCACCGAGATGCCCAGGTAGGTCAGCCCCTCCCGCACCAGCACCTCGGCGACGCGGTCGAGGAGCATCCCGTTGGTGACGAAGTAGGTGCGCAGGTGGGGGTAGGCCTTCACGGCCCGGAACATGTCGAGGAAGCGCGGGTGGAGCAGCGGCTCTCCCCAGCCGAACAGCGTGACCTCCTTGGCGTGGGGGAGCAGCGGCAGGACTCGCTCGAACACGGCCCACGGGATGTGCTGGCCGTGAAAATCGTACAGGGTGATCGCGCAGGAGGTGCACCGCAGGTTGCACTTGGTGGTCACCTCCACGATGATCCGCTCGGGCAGGCCGCCTGGCGGGAACGCTGGCGTGGTCATCGGGACTCCTTGTCGGGGCCACAGGCGGCGTACAGCTCGGCGCAGTGCAGGGGGAGCGCGTCCCCTGCCCGGTGCAGGAGCTGCAGGACCTCCTCCCCGAGGTAGGCCATCTGCTGGTTGGGGAGCGGCTTGAGGAGGATTCCCTCCAGGTGATGCAGGGCGAGCCCGCCGGCCCGCAGGTCGGCCTGCAGGCTCTCGGGGTCGTAGACCCGCCGGTGGCCCACCTGGTGGTCCCGCTCCCCGAGGCCGTGGACGTCGGGGATGATCCCGAGGGCCGCCCCGATCAGGCGATGGACCGACCAGGCATTCGGCACGAGCACGTGGAGCCGCCCCCCGGGCTCGAGCCATTCACGGCAGCGGCGCAGGAGCGCCACCGGGTCTGCGACGTGCTCGAGCAGGTGGGCCAGGATGATGTCGCTGTAGCGCCGGCGGGGACGGAACGCCTCCACGAGCCCCTCGTGGAACGACATCCTGGCGGGCGTACCGGCCAGCGCCGTGCGGGCGGCGTCGAGGTAGCGCGCGGAGCCCTCCACCACGTCCAGGGCGGGGAAGTGCCGGGCCAGGAGCGCCGTCATGGCCCCCGTGGCGCAGCCGAGCTCAAGGGCATGGCTCCCCGCCCTCCAGCGAGCCACGCGCTCCACCGCATAGGGGACCAGCACCCCATCGAAGTCCTGCTTCGGATCGTACCAGCCGGCCACGGCATCGAGCCGGGCCAGCTCGGGCAGCGCGGAGCCGGCTGCTGGTCCCGCGCCCCCGACGGCGAGAGCCGTCCGGGGCGCCTGCATCGGGTGTCCGTGACCGTTCCGCCCCCCGGCCCGGTCGGTGGCCTCGACCCCGACCGGGTCCTGGCCGGCGTCCAGGCACGCGCGCAGCCCCTGCTCAAGGGAGACCCGGGGCGTAAACCCCAGCGCCTGCTTGGCCCGGTCGCAGTCGAAGGTCAGGCTCATCCGGTCCGGCCGTCCTGGCTGCGTGCTGAGCCCCAGCGGCCGGCCGGCGAGCTGCCTGATCAGCCCGGCGATGGCCCGTATGCTGGCGACCTCGGGGCCGGCGATGTTGAAGATCCCCTCGGCTGAGGTCTCGAGAGCGGCCACAATGGCCTCGACCGCGTCGTCGAGATACAGGGGCTGACGCAGCTCGGAGCCGTCCCCGTAGAGCGGCAGGGGCTCGCCCCGACGGGCTCGATCGAGAAAGATGGGGATGGCCTTGGTCGTCGGCGCCCCCGGACCGTAGATCTGGGCGAAGCGCAGGGTGATGAGCCGGAGGGCACGGCCCCGGCAGTAGCCCCGCGCCAGGACCTCCCCGGCGAGCTTCGACGCCCCGTACGCGGTTCCAGGCTCGGTCGGGTGCGCCTCGTCCACAGCCAGTGAGCGGAGACGGCCATACACATCGACGGTGCTGGCCAGGACCATGCGGCCCACGCCGCCCGGCAACACCCGGAGCAGGCCCAGCGCACCCCCCACGTTTGGCTCGAAGTAGGGGATCCGGGCGGCCAGGTGCACGATGGCCCGGCATCCCTGCAGGGCCGCGGTCAGCCGCGCGCCGTGGGCTGGGACGGCCAGGTCCGCGTCCACCCAGTCCACCCCTTCGAGACGCATGGAGCGCCGGGCGATGCCTGTGACCTGAGCCCCCTCGCGGGCCAGCCGGGCAACGAGGGCACGACCGAGGAAGCCCGACGCCCCGGTGACCACGATCCGCCGGCCAGCCAGGCCGCTCACCGGCTCCTCCGCTTTTCGAGCTCCCGCTCCGTGGCCTCAATGGCTGCCAGGGTGGTCAGCACCGGCTCCACGTCCATGCCGCGGACCCAGGCCAACCCCGGGGGCAAGGGGTTCAGCCGGGGCTCGGGCCAGGACACCGGCTCCTCCAGCCCCAGCTTCACGTAGAGATAGGGCAGGTTCAGCCCGGCGCGGGTGAAGAACAGGTGGGTCGTGAAGAAGCGGCCGATGTTGATCTCGGTGGGGTTCGGCACGGCGTCCCGGTCGTAGGTCAGGTCCACGCCGTAGAGCCCGTGGGGCCGGCTGTCCACGGCCCTGATGGCCTCGAGCGCGATCTGATCCACCTGAGGATCGGCCACCGTGACACCGGTGCCCGTCAGCCCGGTCACGCCCGAGGGGGCCCGGTTGGCAAACTCCCAGTACTCCCGCCGCCGCCCCTGGGCGACCACCAGCGTCCCTTCCCACCAGAGCGACTGCCAGGTGACGGATCGATCAGTGAGGCAGGCCGCGGCCGTGAAGCTCCCCCACCCCTGCTGGAAGTCCAGCCAGGCGCGGGCTTGCTCGAAGCTCTCCGTGGCCAGGGAGCCAAGCCCGAAGGCGCCCCGGCTGGCCCGGAGCCAGAGCCGGGGCCCGAACTCGGCGAAGGCCGCCCGGAGCTCCTCTGGGGCGGCGATGCGCCGCGTGGCCGGGACCCGGAGACCGGCTGCACGCCAGCGCTCGTAGGTTCGGAACTTGTCCTGGCAGAGACGGATGGTCGCCGTTGACGGCAGGAAGGTGCGGAGTGGCAGCAGCTCTCGGGCCTCCGAGAGGACGGCCACCTCCACGTCGGCCTGGGCGTGCAGGAAGCGCACCCGGGTCTCCTCGATGAGCCCGGCCAGGACGGCCAGGTAGTCCTGGTCGTGACACGGCGGGACCAGGTGGCGCTCGTCGCTCTCTGCCCGCTGCAGGTGGTAGCGGTCGCAGTCCACCCCGACGAGGTAGAAGGGCTCCGGGGCGGCGCGCAGGGATCGGATGAAGTTGGCGGCCGGGGCCCCGCCGGCCCCGCAGACCAGGATCGACCTCATGCCACCAGTCTCTGCTCGACCCCGCCCGCCCGCATGGACGCCTCGGCCCGCTCCAGCAGCCGGACCACCCGGAGCCCGGCCTCCCCGTCGGTCAGCGGCGCCTTGCGTGCCTCGACGCACTCGAGGAAGTGCCCGCAGACGCGCCGGAGCGCCTCCGTCGGCTCGATGCGGGGGGCGTACATGTCGCCGGTCCGGTACTCGATGAGGGCTTGGTGGATGAGGCTCTGGTCGCCGTTGAAGGTGATCCCCCGGTCGTAGACCTTGACCTTCTCGCTCGGCTCCGTGTCGTCGTAGATGATCATCTTGCGGCTGCCGCACAGGAGCGTGCGCCGGGCCTTGACCGGGGCCAGCCAGTTCACGTGGATGTGGGCCAGCAGGTGGCCGGCGAAGCGGATCGTGACGTAGGCGAGGTTCTCGATCCCCGTGCCCACGTTGCAGGCCCCCACGGCCATGACCGCCTCGGGCTCCAGCTCCAGCAGGTAGTCCATGATGGCGAGGTCGTGCGGGGCCAGGTCCCAGAGCACGTTGACGTCGTGCTGGAACAGCCCCAGGTTCACCCGGACGGAGTCGAAGTAGTACAGGTCCCCCAGCTCCCCCCGGCGGATCACTTCCTTGACGGCGCGCACGGCGCCGCTGTACACGAACACGTGGTCCACCATCAGGATCCGCCGCTCTTGCTCCGCCAGGGCGACGAGGGCCTCCGCCTCCCGGACGCTCGCCGTGAGCGGCTTCTCGACCAGGACGTCCTTCCCGCGCCGGAGCGCCTCGCGGGCGAGCCGGGCATGGGTGGATACGGGGGTGGCGATGGCCACGGCCTGGACGTCAGGGGCGCGGAGCAGCTCCTCCCAGGACGTGGTGGTCCGGACCGTGGGGTAGCGCCCCTGCACCCAGCGCAGCCGCTCCGGGCGCGCGTCGCAGCACCACGTCAGCCGGCAGCTTTCCAGCTCGTAGAAGTTCCGGAGCAGGTTCGGGCCCCAGTACCCGCATCCGATGACGCCGATGCCGATCACGACGATGCAGACCTCCCCAACCGCATCCGGGGAGAGCAAGCCCTGTGCCTCGGAGCGGCGGGCTAAAAGCGCTATGATCGTGAATGGTTAAGGCCCCGGCGCCGAGGCGATCGCGGAAAAAAATGCCCGGCGCGTCGTCCTTGGCAGGGCGCGCGCCGGCCGCCCCCTACAGGGCGAACTGCATCTCGGCAGGCGTGGAAGAAGCGAGGACGCGGTGACGCGTCGGATGCCCGGAGCCGGCCAGGACGAGCTGGCGGGCGAGGCCGCGCTCCGGATTGATGAGGAGCGGGCCGAGCAGGTTGGCGGTCATCTCCAGGGGATTATCGGGGGGGACCGTCACGATGGTCAGGACCAGGGCTCGGGACGGGTCGGCGATCTCCAGCCCCTCGATCTCGCTCGCGGTGATCGGCACCTGGTAGTCCGGCTTGAACAGGCGGGGGTCCAGGATCACGAAGGCGAGCCCCGGCTCCTCCAGCGACTGGAGCCACCGGAAAGGCTCCTGCCCCTCGATGTCGAGCAGGACGTAGCGGTGGTGCTCGGGGAAGCCGACCAGCCCCTCGGGGAAGATGAGGAACTGGGACTCCTGGCACTCCAGCTCGCCGAACCGTGTGGTCTTGACCTTCACCGCGTCCCCTCCTTGGCGTGGGCGGGGCGGTAGGACCCCAGCATGCGCCCCAGTCCGTGCAGGTCCGGCGGGCCCTCCATGGCGGCCCGGCGGTTCTCCTCCTGGACTCGCAGATAGACCTCCTGTCGGTGCACCGTGGTCTGGAGGGGCGCCCGGATCCCGAGCCGGACGTGGCTCCCCCGGACCTCGAGGACGGTCACCGTGATCTCGTCCCCGATGGTGATGCTCTCTCCCACCTTCCTGGTCAGGATCAACATCCCGCTCACCCTCCCTGGTGACCGGTGAACGCCGGGCGACCTGGCCTGCCGCTACCGCAGGAACTGGAGGAGGCCGAGTTGCAGAATCCGCGCCGAGGACGCGAGCGCCGCCTCGTAGGCCGCCTCGCGGGAGGCCAGGTCCGTCAGGACCTTCGTGAAGTCGGCCTCCTCGACGTTGGACAGCGCCTCCTGGGTCGTGAGCTTCACCCCGGCGAGGTGGTCCTGGTGTCCCTCGAGGCGCCGCATCCGCGCCCCGACCTCCGCGCGGATCTTGCTGAGGTGGGAGCGCCCACCATCGAGCTCGCTGATCCGGGCCTGAACCGTGCCGGGGTTGTTGGACTCGAGGGCTGTCTTCAGGCCGCTCAGGGCGGTGAAGATGTCCTGATCGCCGTCCGCCCCCTTGAGCAGCCGGTCGCCGGCCACGTCCACGGTGACCTTGGCGCCGGGGCTCACCTCGAGCTGCGCCTCATTGCTGTCGCCGCTGTAGGTGCCGGTGGAGCTGAAGGGCGCCGCGTCGCTCTTGAACCCTGCGAAGAGGTAGTGGTCGCCGTGCTTGGCGTTCCCGAGGCTGGCGAGCTGGCTGATGAGCTGCCCGACCTCCACCGCGGCCGCGGCTCGGGAGGCCTGGGAGGCCGTGGAGGTCCCCTGGGCGACCGCGATCTCCTGGGCCCGCTGGACGAGCTGCTGCATCTGGTTGATGTTGGACTCCGCGAAGGTGAGCCGCGAGAGCCCCTCGTTGATAGTGCGGGTGTACTGGTCCATGGCCGCCAGGCTGTCCCGGAAGTCGAAGATCCGGCTGATCCCCGCCGGGTCATCCGAGGGACGGGCGACCTGGCGTCCGGAGGCGGCCCGCTCCCGGAGCTCCAGCAGCTCCCGGGTGGCCCGCCCCAGGGTCCGCGCCGTGGTCTCGCTCAGCATGTTCTGGGTGACGCGCATGCGACCTCCCGGCTACCGCAGCATCCCGATCACCGTGTCCAGCATCTCGTCGGCCACCGTCACCATGCGGGCGGCCGCCTCGAAGGCGTGCTGGAACTTGATGAGGTTGGTCATCTCCTCATCCAGCGAGACGCCGGAGAGCGCCTCGCGGCGGTCTTTGACCTGGTCCACGATGACCTGCTGGTGGTCCAGGCTCGCCCGGGCCGCCCCGGCGTCGAGCCCCACGGTCCCCTGCAGCCCCGCGTGGTACTGCCCGAACGTCTGGGTGCTGCTCTGCAGGAGCTTGCTGTCCCGGAGCGCGGCCAGCGAGAGGGCGTTGGTGTTGCTCCCCTGGGCCAGCGCCCCGGCGCTGCTCAGGGTGCCGGCGGCGATCTTCTTCGTGTCGTTCGCCACCGTGGAGCTGACCGCGAGGTCTGACGCCTTGCTCCCCGAGAAGAAGCTGTTGATCCCGAGGCCGGCCAGGAGCTTGCTCGAGTCGCTCGCGATGGCGAAGCTGTAGCCGGCGTCGGCCTCGATGGTGAGCTTGCCGGAGGCGATGCTCGCCCGGATGTTGGCGATCCCCGTGCCGAAGGTCGTGCCGATGGCGTCCCGGACGTTGTTGAGGGTGGTGCTCGCGGCGGTCACGCTCACGGTGCCGGAGGAGGCCACCGCCCCGCTGCTGTTGTAGACGTAGAGGGTGAAGCTCCCGTCCACGGGAGGAAAGGTCAGGCCGACGCTGTTCAGGGCCGTGGTGTCGGAGGAGACGGCCCGCTCCGCGGTGACGGTGGTGTACCCGTTCAGCCCTGCCCCGCCCGCGTGGACGTTGTTGACCTCCTTGACGAGGGTCGAGGCCAGGGAGTCCAGGGAGCTGCGGTAGCTGGCGATCTTCGTGTCCCGCAGCTCCAGGAGCCCCTTCAGGCGCCCGCCCGTGATCGCGCTGGTGAGGGTGACGAGCGTGCCGCTCCCCGGGTCGAGCTTGACGTCGTAGTAGCCGGTCGTGGCGTCGGTCTCCACCTGAAGCTTGAAGCTCGTCACGTTGGAGACCAGGGCCCGGCCGCCGGCCGTCAGCACCGTGGTCTTCCCCTGCTGATCCTCGAAGGAGGTCAGGTCGATCCGCTCCGACAGCTCCTGCAGCAGCTGGGTGCGGCGGTCCCGGAGGTCGTTGGCCAGGGCCCCGTTGGCCTCGTGCTCCAGGATCTGCTGGTTGAGCTGGGCCACCTGCGCGGTCCGGGTGTTGATCTCGTCCAGGGTCCCCTTGACGGTGTCGTTCAGGCCCCGGCGGATGTCCTGCAGGGCCGTGTCCGCGGAGCGGACGCGGTCGGCCAGGGTCTGGGCCCGGCTGATCAGGGCGGTGCGCTGGGCCTGCCCGGCAGGGCTGGCGCTGAGGTCCTGCAGGCTATCGAAGAAATCGCTCAGGGCGCTGTTGATCCCGGCTCCGTCCAGGTCGGAGAAGACGGCCTCGACCCGGCCGTACGCGTCGGCCTGGGCCGTATACCGCCCGAGCGTCTGGGTTTCCTTGGCCACCTGGAGGTCGAGAAAGCTGTCCACGACGCGCTGGATCTTGGTGAGATCGACGCCCGTGCCGAAGTCTCCTATGCCCGTGGTCAGCGGGCGGGAGGCCTGCTGGACGACCTCCTGGCGGGAGTAGCCCGGGGTGTGGACATTCGCCACGTTGTGGCCGGTCACCTGCAGGGCGGCCTGGCTGACGAAGATCGCCCGGCGGGCCGCGTCGAGGATGTCGGCGACTCCAGGCATCGGGCCCTCCTACAGCGTCCCGGAGACCAGGCGCCCCGTCGGTTGGGCTGCCGGCATGGGACCGGGCTGGTAGGTGGCCTGGGGATTGGCCACCGCGTAGAAGAAGGCCAGGGCGTCCCGGACCGATTGCAGGGAGTGGGCGAGCAGGGCCTCGTTCGCCCGGTTGGCCTCGGCCACCTGCCCGATCAGGGCCGTGAGCTGGGCCTGCAGCGTCCGGAGGTCCTCGGCCAGGGGCTCTCCCACCGCCTGGGCCAGGCTGGACAGGGTGACGCCCCGGATGTCCACGCCCAGCTCCACGGCGGCCTGGGCCGCGGCCCCGTCCCGGGCCTGGTCCGCCTGCTGCAGGCGGGCCAGCAGGGTGGCCTTGTGACGGGTCTGCTCGTTGAGGGCCTCGGGCGAGGCCTGCGCGAGGAGCGCCCGCTCGTGCTGCAGGGCGGCGAGGAGTTGTTCGTACAGGTGCGCCTGTTCGCCGAGCAGGCGCTCCAGGTCTGCCAGTGGACTCACGCGGGCTCTCCCTCCCGCGCCCCCCTCAGAGGGTGGCGTCGATCAGGGTCTCGCGGAAGAGGCGCCCGGCGATCTCCTCAGCGGGGACATGGTAGGTCCCTCGGGCCACCGCCTGCCTCAGCCGCTCCACCTTCTCTACGTCGCTGTCAGGGGCGGCCTGGACCGCCTCGCGGACCCGCTGGACCTCCCGCGCCCGCTCGGAGAGCTCCACACGCTCTCCGCCCGGACCGGTGCTGGCGTCCCGCGAGCGCGCCTGCTCGTCCGGTCGCACACTCCCGGCATCCCTGACGCGCGGATCGTAGCTGGTGATGGGAGGCTTGGGCTCCTGCCCGGAGACTTTCATCGCGTCCCTCCAGACGGGGTGAACTTCATGCTCGGCTCACCCTCTCTTTCGGCAGGTCTGTCTCCGAACTTGAGCGTCGAGGAGACCAACGCCTCCCGCCTATCCAGATGTGCCAAAATGACATCCTTGAGACCAATGCCACCTCGATTGGCCAGGGCCCGGGCGACCTCCTGATCCATCAAGGATTCGTAGATCTCTCGGTCCCGGCTCCGGCCAAAGAGCCCGGAGGACGGGATGGTGGTCCGAAGCCCCCTCAGGAGCTGCTGGATGAAGAGCGCCTCGAACTCCGTCGCGGCCCTCCCGGGATCCCCCCCTTCGGCCAGCCCCAGCGGCGGCCTGGTCCCTCCCGCGATCGGCAGGCGGGACAGGGGGGTTCCGGGGACCCGCAGATCGATGTCGCCCATCAGAGGATCTCCAGGGCTGCCTGCAGGGCGCCGGCGGCCTTGATCGCCTGCAGGATCACGATGAGCTCGCGGGGCGACACCCCGATGGCGTTCAGGGCCCGGACCACCTCCCCCAGGCTCGTGCCAGCCGGGACCACGACAAGCTTCTCCTGTCGCTCCTTCACCTCGAGCTTCGTATCAGGGACAACGACCGTCTGCCCGACCGAGGAGAGCGGGGGAGGCGGGGAGACCTGCTTGTCCTCCTTGACCGTGACCGAGAGCGTGCCGTGGGAGATGGCCACGGTGGAGATCCGGACCTGCTCGCCCAGGACCACGGTGCCGGTGCGCTCGTTGATCACCACCTTGGCCACTGCGTCCGGCACCACTTCCAGGGCCTCGATGGCCGCCAGGAACTCGACGAGGTTGGTGCGGTACCCCTCCGGGACCGCGACCCGGACGGTCCCTGCGTCCAGGGCGTGGGCGGCCCGGTCCAGCCGGCTGTTGATCACCTGGACCAGGCGGTGGGCGGTGGTGAAGTCGGGGGCGCGCAGCAGGATCGACACCGTGTCCCGGTGACTGAGGTCCAGGGCCATCTCCCGCTCGATCAGCCCGCCGCCCGGCACCGCACCCACGGTCGGATGCCCCTTGGTGACGGAGGCGGCCTCCCCGGAGGCCGCGAACCCGCCGATGGAAATCGGGCCCTGGGCCACCGCGTAGACCTGCCCGTCGGGGGCCCTGAGGGGGGTGAGCACCAGGGTCCCCCCCTCCAGGCTCTTGGCGTCGCCCAGGGACGAGAGGAGCACGTCCACCCGGGTCCCCGCGCGCGCGAAGGGGGGGAGCGTGGCGGTGACCATCACGGCCGCGACGTTCTTCACCTTCACGGCCGTGCTGTCCACGGTGATCCCGAGCCGCTGGAGCATGCTGCTCAGGCTCTGGTTGGTGAAGATCGTGGTCTCCTTGTCGCCCGTGCCGTTCAGGCCCACCACCAGGCCGTACCCGATGAGCTGGTTCGGCCGGATCCCCTCCACCGTGGCGATGTCCTTCACGCGCACGGCCCCTGCGGGGATGGGCCCGAGGAGCAGGGCCGAGAGGAGCCAGGGAAGCAGCCGGAGTGGTCGCATCGTCTTCTCTCTAGAAGGGCCAGACGAAGTCCAGGATCCGGGCCAGCCACCCCGGCCGCTGCCGGTCGGAGACCACCCCGCTCCCCGTGTAGACGATCCTGGCGTCGGCGATGAAGTTGGAGAGCACGGTGTTGTTCCTCTGGATGTCCTCGGGCCGGACGATCCCGGTCAGGACGATGACCTGATTCTCGTTGTTCACCCGGATCTCCCGCCGCCCCTCGATCATGAGGTTGCCGTTGTCCAGGACCCGGGTCACCCGGGCACTGACCGTCGCGGTCAGGCTCTCGCTGCGGGTGGTCGTCCCCTCCCCCTCGAAGGAGCTGTTGCCCGTGGCCCCCACGAGTCCGCTCTGGCGCCGGAGCAGCCGCTCGAACCCGAGCAGGGAGGAGATGCCGGCGGTGTTGGAGGTCTCCCGGCTGGTCTCCGTGGTGGCGTTCTTCCGCGCGCTGGCGCTCTCCACGATGGTGATCGTGAGGATATCGCCGACGTTGCGGGCCTTCGTGTCCTGAAAGAGCCGGGCCACCGGGGTGGCACTCCGCCAGAGGGAGCCCGGGGTGGTCTCCTCGCGGGCCGGCTCGGGGGTGAGCGGTCCGCCCCGGAGGATCCGCGCCTCGCGGGGCAACCCCTCCACGTCGTCCCGGTACCCCTCCAGGGTGGCGCACCCGGCGGTGAGCAGGACCAGGAGCCCGGCCCCGCACAGCCGCTGCACCCCTCTGGTCTCAGAAATCCACCTGCACCGTCTTGGCATCGATCACCCGTCCGTAGACCTCCCTCTTGGAGGTCAGATTCGTGACCCGCACCCGCTCCCCGCGGGCCCCGGTCTGCTGCACCATCCCTTGAGCGCTCACCCGGACGCGCGCCGACTCGGCGAGCAGGGTGACGACGTCCCCGCGCTTCACCAGGGGTGGGGTCTCCAGGAGCTGGGCGGTGAGGATCCGGTTCGCGTCCACTCCGGTCCGCGCCCGCTTGCCGACCGCGTCCTCGGCCCGCGTCAGGACCCCCGCGGGCAGGGTGGCCAGGTCCCGCCCGATCACCGCGACGTCTCCCTCCCCAACGATCTCCCCGGCGCGCAACGACCGCTGGGCGACCACGACCGGACCGGTCACCTCGATGTAGGCGGGCGTCCAGAGTTTCTGCGCCAGCACTCCGTCCACGCGGACGAGGATGGCAAGGGCGGTCTGCCCGATCAACCGGCCCCCGGCGCCCTGCACCTCGATCATCAGCCGGCCCGTGGGGAGGAGGAGCCGCTCGGGGAGCGTGAGCCCGCGGACGGCGACCGGCCCACGGGCTGCCGGCACGGCCTGCCGGAGCAGCCGCTGCACCTCAGCGGCTAGCTCCTCCCGAGACAGCTCGCGGGCCTCCCGGTGCACGGCGATCTGAGCCGGACCGGCGAACGTGATGGTGTGCGGGTCCACCCCGCTCTGCTGCACGCGGAGACGGAGGAGCGCGACATCAAGGGTGCGGGTCTTGCCGGGCTCGGGCGCGGGACCAAGCTCCAGACGCTGGAGCTGCTCGGCGAGCGCGCGCTCTGCGCTCCGGATCGCGGCGACCTCGCCGAGGTGGATGACCGGACCAGGGACCGTGGCCGCAGGGCGCGCCGTGATGACGGCGACGGGCGCAGCGGCCCGGGCTGCCGGGGGGGCCAGCAGGAGCAGGGCGACGAGGAGGAGGCGCCCCACGGCCTACCGCCTCACGTTGTTCGCCATCTGCAACATCTCGTCGGCGGTCTGCACGGCCTTGGAGTTGGCCTCGTAGGCGCGCTGGGCGATGATCAGGTTCACCATCTCCTCCACCACGCTGACATTGGACATCTCCAGGTATCCCTGGCTGATGGTCCCCAGGCCGTTCTGCCCCGGGGTCCCGGTGGTCGGGTCGCCGGACGAGGCGGTGGGGAGGTAGAGGTTCCGGCCGATGCTGTTCAGGCCCGCAGGGTTGACGAAGCGGGCGATCTGGAGCTGGCCGACCTGCGAAGGGGCGGTCTGCCCAGCCTTCTGCACGGAGATGGTGCCGTCGGCGCCAACGGTGATGCCCGTGGCGTCCGAGGGGATCGTGAGTGTGGGCAGCACGACGTAGCCGTCGGAGGTCACGATCCGGCCCTGGCTGTCCTGCTTGAAGGCGCCGGCCCGGCTGTAGGCCGTCTCACCGTTGGGCTGCTGCACCTGGAAGAAGCCGTCGCCCTCGATGGCCAGGTCGAGCTGGTTGCCTGTCTGCTGGTAGTCCCCCTGGGCGAAGAAGCGGATGACGCCGGTGGGGCGGACGCCGTGCCCGATCTGCACGCCGGTGGGGATCTGGTTGTCCGCGGCCGAGGCCGCGCCAGGGAAGCGCAGGGACTGGTAGAGCAGGTCCTGGAAGTCCGTCCGGCTGCGCTTGAACCCCACGGTGTTCACGTTGGCCAGGTTGTTCGAGACGACGTCCAGGTTGAGCTGTTGGGCGCTCATCCCGGAGGAGGCGGTCCACAGGGCGCGGATCATCGGTGCGGGTCTCCCTTCCTACGCGAGCCGGGCTATCTCGGTGGCCCGGGAACGGTTCTCCTGGATCGACTGGATGGTCTTCTGGTAGGCCTCGTAGGTGCGGAGCACCTCGATCAGCTCGGTCATGGCCCGGGCCGGGTTGACGTTGGAGAGCTCGAGGTGGCCCTGCCGGACCTGAGTCGACCGGGGGGCGGCCGGCGGGACGCCCGCCGACTCGAACAGCGTGCCGCCGCTCTTGCGCAGCCCCTCGGGCTGGAGCTCCACGAGCCGCAGGCGGCCGACGCGCTTGCCGTCCGCCTCGATCTGTCCCTGGGCGTCCACCGTGACGGCGCGTCCGTTCACGACCAGCGGTCCGCCTTCGCCCAGCACCGGATGGCCATCCTGGGTCACGAGTTGGTTCCGGGCGTCGAGGCGGAAGCTCCCCTGACGCGTGTAGCGCACCCCCTGCGGGGTCTGCACGACGAAGAACCCCGGCCCGTCCAGACCCAGGTCCAGACTGTTCCCGGTCGTGGCGAGCGCGCCTGCCGTGAGATCGGGCCGCGTGCTGGCGAGGACGACCATCGGCGTGGCGGCCCGCAGGTAGGTCTCGAAGCTCGGGCGGTCCTGCTTGAACCCGGCCGTGTGGACGTTGGCCAGGTTGTTGGTCAGGACGTCGAGCCGCCGCTCCTGGGCCAGACTGCCGGCTGCGGCTGCATATAGGGCTGCGTTCATGGCATGCTCATCGGGTCGGGCGCTCGCGGGATCTGAGCAAGACGTATGCCCCGGCGCCGGCCAGCGGTCCCAGGGCCTAACCGCCTGATCCGGGGAGGCTTTCCGGAGGGGGCCGCCCGGGGATCGGCCAGAATCAGGGCAGTTTTTGCCTATCCTCCCCTGGTGTGGTGATCTCCGTCACAGACCGGCTCTATGCTATAGGTCATGCTCAATTTGAAAATGAGGAGGGAAGTCCGATGAACTTTGGGACCCTCGCGGTCACGATCGGGATAATCCTGCTGCTCACCGCCTCGCCCGTGTTGGCCCAGGGCCGGGGCTCAGGGGCTGGGCGACCGGCTGACAAGGGGGGGGAAAGGGTAGAGGCCCCGCCCGCGCCCACGCCTGGAGAGCCGGGAGCCGGCTCGGGAGCCGTTGCGACGTCCGCTCCAGGTCCGGGCCCGGGCCAGTCATCGACCGCAGTGGGCAACAAAGGCGGGGCGGGGCGGGGGCTGGATCGGGCCCTGCAAAAGGTTACCAATCCGACCGCCCGAGAGAAGTTGGAGCGGAACAAAGCCCGGCAGGCGGCCAAGAAGGGTCAACTGAAGGCCACCAAAGCCACCAAGAAAGGGCCCGGGAAGGCGCCCCAAAAGGCCCCGGAGCAGTAAGAGAAGCTCCCTGTTTCCACGAGAAGCTCCCTGTTTCCACGCCGCGGCCGGGGTCAGGGCCGCCACGGTTTCACCGGAAGTCGATGGGGGCTCGCGCTCCGGATCCGTTCCCACTCCTCGAAGGGGATGCTCAAGAACGCCTCCGCGACCTGCGGGTCGAACTGCGTGCCGCTCCCCCGCTCGATCTCCTGCCGCGCCACGCTGAAGGGCTGGGCCCGGCGGTACGGCCGGTCGGAGGTGATCGCGTCGAAGGCGTCCACCACGGCGAAGATCCGCGCCCCGTGGGGGATGGCCTCCCCCACCAGACCCCGCGGGTACCCGCGCCCGTCGAAGCGCTCCTGGTGGGCATAGACGATCTCCCTCGCCCGCTCCAGCCCAGCGATCCCCTCCAGGATGCGATAGCCGATTTCCGGGTGCTTCCGCATTTCGATCCACTCCTCGGAGGTCAGGGGGCCGGGCTTGAGGAGGATGGCGTCGGGGACGCCGATCTTGCCGATATCGTGCAGCAGCGCCCCCTTGCCGATGTCGCCCCACTCCGCCGCAGGCACGCCGATCACCCTGGCCAGATGGAGGGTGTAGTCGCGCACCCGCCAGGAGTGTGCGGTGGTCTCCCGCTCCCGGGCGTCCAGGGCCGAGACGAGGGCGGCCAGCGTGGTCTCGTGCATGGCCTGGTACGCCTCGAAGAGGAGCGCCTGCTCCACGGCCAGGGCCGCCTGCCTGGCCATCCCCTCACAGAGGCGGATCTTTTCGGCGCCGAACGGGCTCCGCTCCCAGTCCCGGGCCTCCTGGAGGACGACCACACCCAGGGCCCGCCCGTTCGCCGCTATCGGGACGAGCAAGGTTGAGGCGATCCCCGGCGGGAGGAGGAAGGCCGACTCGCCGGCCGAGAACGGATCAGGCGGGTCCCCCCGTCGGCATACCCCGGACGTCCCGCCCCGCAGGAGCATGGCGAGCCCCGGAAATGCCGCCAGCTCCCACCGATCCCCCGGGGCGACCTGCGCGAGCCCGGGGCGCACGGGGCAGACCGCCCGCACCACCAGGTGACCCGAGGCCTCCTCGCGCAGGGTGATGGTGCAGAGCGCCACACCCAGCCGCTCGACCAGCAGCCCGGCCAGGCTGTGGAGGATCCGATCGAGGTCCAGGCCCGCACACACGGTCTGCGTGGTGCGCAGGAGCAGCTCCAGCTCGGCGACGCGCTCCTTGAGCAGGCCGTCGACGGTCTGGAACTCCCTGGCCAGGCGCCGCCGCTCGAACACCTTCTTGAGGATGGCGAGGATTTCCGGAACCTGGAAGGGCTTCTGGACGTAGGCGAAGGCCCCCTCGTTCAGGGCCGCGATGGCTGACTCGATGGAGGCATACCCGGTGATCATCACCACGTCGGTCTCGGGCATCTCGGCCTTGAGGCGTGAGAGGACCTGCAGGCCGCTCAGGTCGGGGAGCTTCAGGTCCACGAGGGCGACCTGCACCGGGTGGGCCCGGGCGAGCGCGAGCCCCTCGTGGGCGGTGCGCGCCAGATGGACCGTATAGCCGTGGTAGCCCAGGGCGTCCACAAGCGTGTCTCCCAGATAGGGGTCGTCGTCGATCAGCAGGATGGTGGCTGGGGGCTCCATTGGTCAGGTCCTCCCGAGCGCTTCCAGATGCCGTCGGGCGGCTAACCGTCGGAGCAATGCGTGGACGGCCCCGATGTCCAACGGCTTGGGGAGACAGTCGGCGATCTTGGCCTGGACGTGCTCCAGCCGGATGACGGGCCCCAGTTCCCGGGCGTACGCGGTGACGAGCACGATGGTGACCCGGGGGGCCACCTTCTTGAGGGCGTCCAGCAGCTCAAAGCCCGTGATCCGAGGA
>JACPFL010000096.1 GCA_016183025.1 Deltaproteobacteria bacterium
GAGCACGGAGGAGAGCGGACGGGAACGTGAGGAGGGGCGCGTGTCGGCACGGTTCGAGCCGCACACCGTGATCTACTGGACGGAGCCGGTCCGGGGATGGTGGCGTGTGCGCGCCCTGATCGTGGAGGGGAACGAGCCCGTGGCCGAGGGGTACACCCAGGTCTGCCAGCACCGGGGCGAGGCCGAGATGCTGGCCGAGGCCCTGAGCGCCCACCGCTTCGGCTACCGCACCGAGGAGGAGGCGCTGGCCGCGGCCAAGAACCTCATCGCCTCCCTGCTCTGACCGCGCCCAGCCGGGGCCGCCCCGGGCCGCCTTCAGAACCCGTCATCTGCCGCAGTGCCGCCCTCCGGCCCGGCACCCGGCGCCGCGCGCGCTTTCGTTCCCGGAGGAGACATGCCCACCGAGGAGAAGACCTTCCTGCTGCGCTTCTCGCTCTCGGCCGAGCTGCCCGACGAGGAGGAGTCCGACGACGAGGCCCAGCCCTGGCTGCAGGAGTGGGAGCAGCAGATCAAGCCCGCGCTGCTCAAGACGGTCTTCGCCCAGCTCCGCGCGCACCCCGGCTGGAAGATCCACGTCCGCAACCGGGGGATCCCGGCCGAGCGCGAGGTGGAGATCGTGATGCAGAAGGTCCCGGTGCTGTGACCCGTGCGCCGCTCCCCGGCGCCCACGGGCATCAGTTCAAGGAGGCGACCAGACGGCGGAGCAGGGCGATCTGCTGCTGGAGTTGATCCGCCTCCGGCCCCTTCGGGGCGAAGGCCAGATAGGTCTCCAGGTCGACCAGGGCCTTTGCGTAGGCCTGCAGCCGGAAGTAGAGCATGCCGCGGTCCCGGACCTCGCTCAGGGCGTCGGGGGTGATGAGCAGGATGCGGTCCGTGGCGGCCAGCGCCCTCTCATAGCACTTGTCCCGCACGTAGATGGCCTTCAGGTTGTGGAGCATCCGGCTGAGGATCTGCTTCTTGGTGACCGGCGCTAGGTACTCCCGCTGGAAGGTCGCCCCCTCGCCGTAGATCTCAGCCACCTTGTGCCGGCAGTCCTCGAGCGACAGGATGGCCCCTCGGTTGAACGGGTCGATCAGGATCTCCTGCGCGGGCGCGAGGTACTTGACGATGAAGTGGCCCGGCAGGCCGACCCCCACCACCGGGAGCGCCAGGCGGCGGGCCACTTCGATGTAGACGAGGGAGATCGTGATCGGGATCCCCCTGCGGTGGTCGAGGACCTCGTTGAGGAAGCTGTTGCGGGGGTCGTAGTAGTCCTCGGTGTTCCCGCAGAACCCCAACTCCTCGAAGAGGTAGGCGTTCAGGATGCCGATGGCGTGGTCGGGGTCCCGCCCCGGCCCCATGCGGCGCCCCACCTCCGCGGCCATCGCGTCCAGGCGGTGCAGGTAGCGGCTGGGGTCGAGGGCGAGGTACTCCTCCTGGGCGATGAGCAGGGCGCCCAGCGCCAGGTCGAGCGACTCCTCCGGCTGGACGACCAGCTCAGCGAACCGGCTCCGCACCTGCTCCCGCGCGAGCAAAGCAGTGTTTCCTGCTGAATCCAGGGCTAGCGAGCTCTAAGATCTTTCAGGGACCAGACCATAGTGTGAGCTTCGCCAGTCTTCGGGATACGCATGCCTTGCTTGAGTAAGTGAATTTCGATACTCGACGTCAATATTTAGTCGGTAATTGGCTCGGAGCGACGCTTCTGCCCACCACTCCTGATCCAAGCGATCGAGACGGGCCAATGCCTCATCGGGGGAGAGCTTCGTCAGGATGAGAGCGAAGAGCTCTCGATGGTCCTCTGCCTCAAGATCGCTAAACACATCAAGGAGAAGCCGCGTGTCCGGTTCGAATTTTTCCCTGATCTTCTCGTGGGCCTCGAGGAGGAGGGGAGCCAAGAAGGGGTGATCTTGTAAAAATGCTGTAACCGCGGCGTGCTCTCGAAACTGGTAGAGCTCGCCGAGTAACCGGATTACTTGTTCCGAAGAGCGGGACAGGTCAGTGGACATAGCTTCAACAATCCGATTCTACAGCACTCTGGTCGGAAAGGCCATGCATGTGTGCTCAGTAGGAGAACTTGGCCTGGCTCTCCAGGGCCAGGGTGACCAGGAGCTTTGGGTCCCCGAACTGGGCGTTCTTTCCCTGCAGGTCGTTCTCCGAGACCCCCCGGGCCCGGCTGCAGGGCGCTCAGACGTAGATGGGGACCTTGTGCTCCAAGACCGTCTTCAGGTGGTCCTTTAGCGCGCCCGGGCCGACCCCGACCACGCTGTCCGCCACGCCGTCCTTGATGAGGACGGTTGCGTCCAGGGTCAGGAAGATCGTGACATCGTGCCCCTGTTCCTTTGCGCTCTTCGCCACCAGGAAGGCGAGCGCGGCGCGGGAGGGGTCCTCCGTGCCATGGCTCGCCTCAATCAGCACCTTGGCCATCTTGTTCCTCCCTCGGCGCCTCACCCGGCCATCGGCCCCCGCCAGGCTGCCGGTCGCCGGCGGCGCCCCGCGCCGGCTAGCAGCCTGGCGCGTGGTGGATGCCGGTCTTCTTCAGGAGCAGCCCCTGCAGCTCCTCCGCCAGCTCCAGGGTGCGCGTGGCCGCCTTGCGGGCGCGCTCCTGGGCGTCGGGCATGGCGGCGTACTGCAGCAGGATCCGCCGCCCGAGCTCGTGATGGTACTGCTCATCCACCTGGACCACGTCCCGGTAGAGCTGGGCCGTCTTCCTGTCGCCCTTCGCCTCGCAGAGGTCGATGAACTGCTGGTTCTTCACCAGGGCGATGGACTCCCGGGTGAACTGGCCCGCGGCCACCCGCTCGACCGTGTCGGTCAGGGTGGTGAGGTACTGGAACAGCGGGCTGTACCCCGTCTGCAGCGGGTTGTACCCCTTGAGGTCGGCCCCGAGCTCCCGCAGCCGTTCCTCGATGAGGCGGTAGTGCTTCGCCTCGTCCCCGGCCTGCCGCGCGAAGGCCAGCTTGACCTCGAACATGCTGGCGGGCGTGGACTCGATCCAGCGGGCCGCGAGCTCGCTCGCCTCGATCTCGTTCTTGAGGGCGACCTTCAGCAGGTTGACGATGTCCAGGTCGCCCGCGCTCTCGGCCTCCAGGGTCTCGGTCGGGGCCAGGCGGCTCAGGAGGGCGTTGTTGGCAGCCTCAAGTTCCTTGACGAAAAGCTCGACGTCCATCGTGCGCTCCCTTCGGCTCGGGCGCGTCCGGCTATCAGACCGGGCGGGCGACGCCGAGCACGACGATCCCGGCGTTCCGCGTCCGCGTCACCGCGACGGCGAAGCCCGCCTGGCGGAAGCACGCCAGGGTGTCCCGGTTCGGGTGGCAGCCTGCGCACAGGCGACGCCACAGGGGCGTGGCGAGGTCCTGGAGCCGGGCGAGGCGTGCTCGCGGCGCGCGCACGTGCTCCAGGAACCGGAGGCTCCCACCGGGGCGGAGCACCCGCCGCACCTCCCGCGCAGCGGCCAGCGGGTCGGGGATGGTGCAGAAGGTCAGAGTGGCGACCACGGTGTCGAACGTCGCGTCCTCGAAGGGGAGCTCCTCTCCCGAGAGCAGGCGCAGCTCCACAGGGATCGCGGCCGCTCGGGCTCGCGGCTCGGCCCGCTGCAGCATGTGCGGATCCGGGTCGACGCCGGTCACCGCCGCGGCCTTCTCGTACCAGGGCAGGTTCAGGCCGGTCCCGATCCCCACCTCGAGCACCCGTCCCTCCGCCAGCCCGACCACCTCCCGGCGCGACCGCCGGAGCCCCAGGACCTCCTGGGGCCACATGAGGCGGTCATACAGGGTGGCGAAGACCGGGTGCCCGTCCGCGCGGCTCGCTCGCTCTCGGCTCAGTTGATCTTCTCCCGGGCCGTGAAGCCCCCCTCGTGGGTGTGGTAGTAGTCCACGGTGGCCTCGGGGTAGCGCCAGCAGTAGTAGCCCTCGCCGTTGTCGAAGTCCACCAACCAGAGGCCTTTGACCTCGCAGCCCAGCTTGAGCATCTTCACGGCCCACCCGTTGACCACCCGGTTGTACTCCTGCTCGACCTGCTGGTACCGGGGGCTGCGCTTCCCAAGGGCATGCAGCTGCGCCCGCAGCGCCTCGGCGTCGCGCACCGCGCGGGTCGTGATCCGCCGGATCAGGGGGAGCAGGGCCCGGGCCTCTGCCAGGGTGAAGAGGCGCTTGCGGTTGATGGCCGTGACGTTATCCATCGTGGGCTCCGGCGGGAGGCTCCTGCAGCAGAGACGGGAGCTGCCTGGAAAACTCCTCCTTGGTCAGGACCCGCGAGCACAGCGGGTGCAGGTCACGGTGCTGCTTCCAGTGGACATGGGAGGTGTAGGCGAGGACGGGGAGCGCTGCGGTGGCGGGGTCAGCGCGGAGCGCGCGGAGCAGGGCGCCGAAGTCCAGTCCCTCGGCCGTGAGGTCGAGGATCAGCAGGGAGGGCTGGTGGAGCCTGAGGGCTGCGAGAAGGTCCTCGTCACGTCGAGGGAAGACGATCGCGCGACCGGCCCGCCTGGCGGCATCGCCGATCTTCGTGGCGAAGAACAGATCTCTGGCCACGGCTACGACCGGCCGCGCCCCAGCGCCCTCCGCACCCATCCCTGACCCTGAACTCCGTCCGCCGCCTCCGTCCCCGCCCTTCGGGGCTCTCGGGCCCCGCTCAGGCGAACCCCCTAAAGCTTCATCACGATAGCAGACTCCTCCCGAAATTCAAGGGCATGCCCCGGCTGTGCGGCCTCGGTGGAGAGTTTTACCAACATTTGACATCCCCGTGACAACCGCCCGCCGGCCCAGGGGCAGACTGTCAGGCAAGTCCAACCCGGAGCCGGATCGATCCGGCGGAAAGGAGGGGTACCATGGGCAAAGGCATGATGGCGGTTGTGGCCGCGATCGCGGTCCTGTTGGGCGTAGGCACCTGGGCAGTCGCGCAGGACACGATCCAGGGCCAGGTGGTCTCGGTCATGATCGAGAAGTGCGGGATGAAGCCCGGCACCTGCCAGGGCTTCGTCGAGCTGCGCGAGACCAGCGGGCGGGTCGTCAAGATGTTCGTTGACCCGAACTCCAAGCTCACGAAAGCGGGCAAGCCCATCACGATTGCGGAGCTCGGCATCGGGAACTATGTCTCGGCGAAGGGGACCCGGATCAGCGCCCAGGCCCCCTGGTGGCTGGGCAGGGAGGCCGAGCTGTCGAACTAGCGCTGCCGCTTAGAGGAAATTCTGAGTTGCAGATGGTGAGGCCGAACCCGGGGACGCGACACGGCAGCCGTGCCCCCGGGTTCGGGCCAGTCCGCTTCGGCTGGTGCTATGGCGGCTGCTTCATCCGGAGAGGGATGAACGGGTGCACGAGTGCTACGATGGGGCAACAGGGAGGGAGGCCGAGATGAAGGGCGAGATGGCGACCGCGATGGAAGCGATTGCGGGGATCGAACGGCCGGGGCTGCTGACCCGGCTCTTCTACAAGGTCGGAGAGCGGATGTTCGGGATGGTCCCGACGCCTGAGCGACTTATGGCCCATCGCCTCCCCCTGATGCTGGGGCTCGGCGGGCTGTACGGCGCCATCGAGTGGTTCGGGAAGCTCGACGCCCAGCTCCGCGCCCTCCTCAACGTCCAGGTGGCGGCCCTCTACGGGAGCCCGTACTGAATGGACATCCGGCACGCCGTGGGCGGGAAGGCCGGGATCCCTGTGGAGAAGCTCGCCGCCCTGGGCTCGTACAAGGAGAGCCCGCATTTCACGGAGCGGGAGCGGGCGGCGCTGGAGTTCTCGGAGCGGATCAGCCGTGACGATCAGGAGATCTCCGAGGAGTGCCTGAGCCGGGTGCGGCGGCATTTCTCCGAGCCGGAGATGGTCGAGCTGACGTTCATCATCGGGTACCAGACCTTCGCCAGCAAGTTCGCGAAGGCCTTCCGTCTGGCGCCCCAGGGGTTCTCCGCGCTGGGCGAGCCCTAGTGCTTGAGGAGGAGGCGATGTCCACGCCGATGCTCTCACGCCATCGGGCCATCGGGGGAGGGACGGCCGCGGCCTGCCTGCTCACCGGCCTGATGTTCCTTGGACGGCTGACCCTGGGCGTCCCGCTGGTGCCCGAGCTGCTGGCGGAGATCGTGTTCGCCCGGGTGCCGCTGGCCCTGTTCGCGCTGGTGCTGGGGCTCCTGGGGGCCTGGGCGAAGCTGGCCGCGTTCGTCTCCTTCGTGGGGCTCTATCTCCTGGCGCTCGCGTGCTGGGGATGGGGAACCCTCCGGTGGGTGGAGACCAGGTGGCCCACGCGTCCCTGGCTGGGCGCGTGGCTCTCGGCGCTCGTGCTCTGGGGCGTAACGGCCAGCGCCCTCCTCGGGCCGTTCGGCGGCCTCCAGGGGGACGGCGACCTCCTGTTCGCCCTCGGGAGCCTCCTCGTCCTGCACGGGGCCTACGGGGCCGCCCTGGTGGTCTTCAGCCGCTGGCCGGCGGGGGTGGGGCAGACCGCGGCGGCCCCCGCCCGGCGACGAGCAGAGGCGAGGGACGCGGCGCCGGCTGGTGAGCGGCGGAAGCTCCTCAGGAGCATGGTGGCGGCCGTGGTTGTCCTCGCGGCCCCCGGGTTCCTGGCGCGCCTGCGGAGCCTCGCTGAGGCCGCCACCGCCACCGTCGGCGATCTCCTCAAGAAGATCCGGGGCCTCCCGCCGGAGGTGACCCCGGTGGGGAAGTTCTACACCGTCTCGAAGAATCTGTTCGACCCGGCCGTGGACGCCAGGACTTGGCGGCTGAAGGTCAAGGGGCTCGTGGAGCAGCCGTACACCCTCACCTACGACGAACTCAAGGCGCTCCCCGCGGTGCAACAGTACGCCACTCTGGAGTGCATCTCCAACGAGGTGGGTGGGGGCCTGATCTCGAACGCCCTCTGGAAGGGCGTGCCCCTCAGGGACCTCCTCAATCGGGCGGGCATCAAGGTCGGGTCCATCGAGCTGATCCTGCGGGCCCAGGATGGCTACTCGGACAGTTTCCCCCTCAAGAAGGCGCTGGAGCCGGGGACCATCCTGGCCTGGGAGATGAACGGGGCGCCGCTGGCCAGACAGCACGGCTTCCCCGCCCGGGTGATCGTGCCGGGGATCTTTGGGATGAAGAACGTGAAGTGGCTCACCGAGCTCGAGGTGGCCAACTACGATTACAAGGGGTACTGGGAGGTGCGGGGCTGGTCGGATGAGGCCATCTACCAGACCATGTCCCGGATCGATGTGCCGGCACCCGGGCAGGTGGACCCCGGGCACCCGTACCTGGGCGGGATCGCCTTCGCCGGGGATCGAGGGGTGAGGGCGGTCGAGGTGAGCCTGGATGGGGGGAAGACATGGCGCCGGGCCATGGTGAAGCCGGCGCTCTCCCCCTACTCCTGGGTGCTCTGGGGTCTGGAGTGGGACCCGGCCACGGATCTCCCCCCCGGGCCCCACCCGGTGCAGGTCCGGGCCGTGGATGGCACGGGCGCGGTGCAGAGCGCGCAGGTGCGCCCGCCGCTTCCCGATGGCGCCACGGGCTACCACGCGATCAGGCTTTCGGGGAAGGCCAGGAAGTAGCCGGCCCCGCTCCAGGTGGACAAGAAGGGGCTCCTCCGCTACCATCACGTGGCCGGGGGCGCTCACGAGGAGACCGAGTCCGTGAGCCGGCGCCTCTGGCCGGAGAGGGATGACCATCAGCCTTCGCTCACCCCTGGCCCGGTTTTCCGCGTTTGCCCTTCTGTCGATCGTGCTCCCCGCCGGTATCCTGGCGGTCCTCGGCTACCTCTCCCTGCGTCAGTGGGAGACCTCGTCCGAGCTGCTCTTCAGGGAGCAGGCCCGAGAGATGGCGTCCATGGCAGCGGGGAAGGTCGAGATGATGCTGCTCCGCGCCGAAGACGCGATCCTTGCCCGCATCCAGTCGATCATCGCCAGCCCCGGGTTCACGCCGGACTCCCTCCAGAAGATCTTGAGCGCCGAGCCGCTGATCCGACGTCTCTATCTCTTCGACCGCCGGGGTCGGCCCCTCTTCCCCGCGGCGTGGACGGGGGAGGACGCGGGGGTCTTCGTGGGGCTCCTGGCTGAGATCTCCCAGGGCTTCTGGGAGCGCGGTGGCCGGCGCCACCTCGTCGCGGGCGATCAGGTCATCCTCGCCGCGATGCTCAGGCCGCCCGGGGGGGCGCCGGTGCTCGCGGCGCTCTCGTTGAACCCCGAGGTCCTGCGCCGCGAGATTCTGGAGAAGACGCTGGGCAGCATGGAAGGGCCGAGCATCTTCGCTGTCCTCGACCATCAGGATCGCCTGATCTACAGCCGGGAGCGGCTGGATCAGGCCGACCGGATCGCCGTCGCCCCCTTCGGGGAGGGGCTTCCCTCGTGGCGGTTGGCCCTGTACCAGCCTCACGGGATGTCCCCGCGGGAAGCGGTCCGCCGTCAGATCACCATTTTCACCGGGGCGTTCGGGCTGCTCCTGGTGGTGATCGTGGCGGGGCTGGTGGCGACCTATCGGCTGGTGCGGCGGGAGACGGAGATGGCGCGGCTCAAGGCCGACTTCGTCGCCAATGTCTCCCACGACCTCAAGACACCCCTCGCGCTGATTCGCATGTTCGGCGAGACCCTGGAGATGGGGCGCGTGACCGACGAGCAGCAGCGGCAGGAGTACTATGGCGTGATCACCCGGGAGAGCGAGCGCCTCTCCCGCCTGATCGACAACGTGCTGGATTTCTCCCGGATCGAGGGGGGCCGCCGGAAGTACGACATGGCGCCCACGGCGGTGGAGCCGATCGTGCGAGAGACCGTCGAGGCCTTCAGCTACCCCCTGGCGCAGCAGGGCTTCAGGGTGGAGGTGGCCGTGGCGCCCGACCTCCCTGAGGTCCCCCTGGACGCGGACGCGGTGGGCCAGGCGCTGGCCAACCTGGTGGACAATGCGATCAAGTACGCCGGGGAACGGAAGTCGGTCAGGGTGGAAGCCGCCATCCGGGATGGGCAGCTCGCCCTGACCGTGGTGGACGAGGGGATCGGAATTCCACTCGAGGAGCAGGGGAAGATCTTCGAGAAGTTCTACCGGGTGGGGCGGAGTGAGATCCAGGGGCGACGCGGCAGCGGGGTGGGGCTGGCCCTGGTGCGCCACATCGCGGAGGCCCACGGGGGACGGGTGACCGTGGAGAGCCGCCCAGGGGAGGGGAGCCGCTTCACCCTCTGGCTCCCCCTGCAGCCCGGCGCGCCCCGACCGGGGGCGCCCGCTCCCCGGGTGGGCCTCCCTCCGACTGAGCCTCGGCCATGCCCAGGATCCTGATCGTGGACGATGAGCCGGAGATGGTGCGGGGGCTGGAGGACAACCTCCGCTTCGAGGGGTACCAGACGCTCTCGGCCACCAACGGCAGGGATGGGCTCGCGTTGGCCTTACGAGAGGTGCCGGACCTGATCCTGCTCGACATCATGATGCCGGAGATGAGCGGCTGGGATGTCTGCCGGGCACTCCGCCAGAAGGGAGTGGATGTCCCGGTGATCATGCTGACCGCCCGGGGGGAGGAGGTGGACCGGGTGCTGGGGCTGGAGCTGGGCGCGGACGATTACGTGACGAAGCCGTTCTCACTGCGGGAGCTGCTGGCCCGGGTGCGGGCGGTGCTTCGACGGCCGGGGCCCCGCCAGAAGTTCGAGGAGTGCGCCTTCGGCGATGTCCGGCTCCACCTGCGGGGACGGCAGGCTTTCAAGGGAGGCCGGGAGGTGCAGCTGACCCGGAAGGAGTTCGAGCTTCTCCGCTACCTGGTGGAGCACCGAAGGGAGGTCCTCACCCGCGAGCGGCTGCTGGACGAGGTGTGGGGCTATGAACGGTTCCCCACCACCCGGACGGTGGACACCCACATCCTCCGCCTCCGGCAGAAGTTCGAGAAGGACCCCGAGCATCCGGTGCACATCCTCACGGTGCACGGCCAGGGGTACAAGTTCGTCGGCTGAGGGGTGGGAATATTTTGCGGCCCGGATCGCTTTTATAAGATGCGGGTTCCTGCGGTTTCACCTCCGGCGTTGGGGCGCAGATGGGGCGGCGATCCAGGGAGCAGCAGTTCGAGGCGGCCACCCGTGAGCACCTGGCCTTCCTCTACCGGCTGGCCTTCCGCCTGACCGGGGCCCGTGCGGATGCCGAGGACCTGGTCCAGGAAACGTACCTGGAGGCCTTCCGCGGGTTTGATGGATTCCAGGAGGGCGGGAACCTTCGCGCGTGGCTTGCCCGGATCCTCATCCATAACGCCCGCGATGCCTGGCGGCGTGTAGAACGGGGTCCGGCGCTCCTCCCCCTGGATGGGCTGGCCGACGAGGATCCGTCCTGGCTCAGCCAGCCCGGACATCCGGAGCATGACTTGCTCCAGAAGGAACGGGTGGAGGAGGTCCAGCAGGCCCTGGCAACCCTGCCCGACGAATTTCGGCTGGCCCTTCTGCTGGTCCATGCCGAGGGGCTGAGCTACCGGGAGGCAGCATCGGTGCTCGGCTGCCCGCTGGGGACGCTGATGTCCCGGATCCACCGGGGCCGGCAGCTGCTCCGGCGGAGATTGGGGGTAGCCCTACCTGGGCAGCGGGAGCCGGAGAGGCGAGCGGGTCCCGGAGGGGCTTCCGACCAGGGCGTGGTCATCGATCTGGCCGCGCGCATGCGGCGTCGCCAGAAGGGCTAGGTCTGTGGAGTGCCAGGAGGTCCGCTCCCTGCTCATCCTCTACCTCGACCGCGAGGTGGCGACCCGCGAGGCCGCCGTGATGGGGCAGCACCTCGGATCGTGCGCGGCGTGCGCCCGGGAGGCTGAGGTGGAGCAGCGCCTCACACGGCTTCTGTGGGCCTCCCCCGTGGGGATCGGGCTCCCCGATGACCTGTGGGACCGGATCACCACGCGGCTGAGGGCGCCACGTTCGGGGCTTGCTGGGTTCGGCGGACCAGAGGCCAGGATCACCCGGTGGCTCCGACGGCACCGGCTCGCGGTGGGGGCCGTCGTCGCCGCGCTCCTGCTGGCCCTGGGGCTTCAGGCCTGGGGCCTCTGGACCAGGGAACCGCGTCCCGTGACCGATGCGGTGGAGGACCACATCACCGTCATCCAGGGAGCGGCCCAGGTCCGGATCGTCGCCTCCTCCCCGGAGGAGGTGCGGCGCTGGTTCGCCGAGCGCCTCGGCCGTCCCGTGCAGCCCCCGGACCTGCGGGGGAGCGGCGCCGTGCTCCGCGGGGCGCGCCTCTGCATCACGCCGGAGATGGTGATCCCAGCCCTGGAATACGAGGTGCGGGGGCAGCTCGTCTCGCTCTACGTGCTGCCCGATATGGTGCCGGCCCCGTCGTGGGGCCGCCGCCAGATGCGATGGGGCGGGGTGGAGTTCGCCTACGGGCGTTACAAAGGGTACACGGCCCTCTTCTGGCAGGCGCGCGGGCAGGCCTACGGCCTGGTCGGGCCGGAGGAGCCAAGGCTGCTCGCCCAGGTCGCCCTCACGGCTGTGCCCGGAGGACGGTGAGCATGCCCGTGCCCCTCCTCATCATGGCCAAGGCGCCCGTGCTCGGGCAGGTGAAGACCCGCCTGTGCCCGCCCCTCAGCCCCGAGATGGCCCTGCGGCTGTACACCTGCTTTCTCGGGGATAAGGTCGCCCAGATCCACGCGCTGCCGGGCGCCCTCCCGGGGGTCGCCTACACCCCGGCTGATGCCCGCGCCCAGTTCCGCGCGCTTGTGCCTGAGGAGTTCCTGCTCCTCCCGCAGCGCGGCGGAGACCTGGGCGAGCGGCTGTGCCATGCCTTTGACGACCTGTTGGCGGACAGTCACGCCGGCGCGCTCCTCATCGACAGCGATTCCCCCACACTGCCCACGTCTTACCTCGAGCAGGCCCTGGCGGCGATGAAGCGGCCGGAAGTGGACCTCGTGCTCGGTCCCTGTGATGACGGGGGCTACTATCTCGTCGGGCTGCGGGGGCCACGACCGGAGCTCTTCGAGGGGATCGCCTGGAGCACCCCGGCGGTCATGCCACAGACGCTGGCGAAGGCGAAGGGCCTCGGGCTGACGGTCTACCTGTTGCCCGAGTGGTACGACGTGGACACCGCGGAGGACCTGCGTCGCCTGGAGTCGGCCCTGGCGGTCCTGGATGACGGCCGGGCCACGCGGCACACGCGTGAGTTTTTCCGAGGGTGACTGAATGGCGAGCGACAACGACCTGTCGATTCTCCCCTGGCGGACCCTGCAGACCCGCACGGTCTACGAGAACCCCTGGCTCTCGTTGCGCGAGGACCTGGCCGAGATGCCCAACGGGCGGACCACCATCTACGGCGTGGTGAGCTGCGGGGAGTGCGTGGGGGTCCTCCCCTTTGTGGGCCGCAACCAGGTCCTGCTGGTCCGCCAGTATCGGTACGTGGCCCGGCGCCTCACCTGGGAGATGCCGACGGGGGGCGTCCACCCTGGCGAGACGGTGGAGCAGGCGGCCCAGCGGGAGCTCGCCGAGGAGGTCGGGCACCGGGCCGGCCGCCTGACCTGGGTCTCGTCCTACCACACCAGCAAGAGCGTGATGGACGAGACGGCGCACCTCTTCCTCGGCGAGGGGCTCGAGCGCGCGGACCTGCCCCCCGACGAGACGGAATTCGTCCGCGTCCAGCCGTTCTCCTTCGAGGAGGCCCTGAGGATGGTCCTCTCCGGGGAGATCGTGGACAGCATGACCATCATCGGCATCCTGCACGCCGCGCGTCTGCGCGGCTGTTGAGGCGGGCCGCGCCCCGCGGCCGCCGTCACCGGCGCGCTGCTCTCCGGGCAGCTCTGAGGAGGGAGGACCATGGGAATCTCGGTGGGCCTGGGGCTGACGAACAACTGCAACCTGAGCTGCCCGCACTGCTACCGCCCCACGGAGGACATCGGCAACCTGACCGTGCAGGACATCCGCACGGTCTGCGACAGCCTGGACGTGGGCTCCACGAACCTGGGGACCGGGGAGAACATCCTGAACCCGGAGTTCTTCCCCATCGTCCAGTACCTCCAGGACCGGCGGATCAAGACGAGCCTCACGTCCAACGGGTACAGCGTGAGCCAGGTCCCCGACGAGATGCTGAAGCGCTTCCACGACGTGGAGTTCTCGTTCGACTTCGGCACGCGCGAGGGGCAGGACGCCTTCCGTGGCAGCGGCGCCTGGAAGATGGCCATCGACTCGATGGAGCGCTGCCTGACGCTCGGCGTGGAGGTGACCATCCTGGCCTGCCTGATGCGAATCAACTACGACAGGATGGGCGAGATCGCCAAGCTGGCGGGCTCCTACGGGGTGAACTTCCGGGTCAACGTCTACCAGCCGGTGAGGACCGACCGGTTCTCCCTCACCTACGAGAACTTCTGGGACGGGTTCCGCCAGCTCTTCGACGCGGCGCCCATCGTGACCTGCACGGAGCCGATCGTGAACGTGGCCCTGGGGTGGCGCCGCCTGAGCGGCCCGCAGTGCGGCAGGAGCAGCATCCGGGTCACCCCGTACAAGAAGGTCCTGCCGTGTGTGTACTGGCCGACCCCCGCGCTATCGCTGAAGGAGGTCCCCGAGGTCCGGGACCGGATCTGGGAGACGCCGGAGTTCCAGAAGACCCGCGCCATCCCGGAGGTCTGCCGGAGCTGCGAGTGGGTGCAGAACTGCTGGGGTGGGTGCGCCAGCCGGCGCATCCTCCGGGGCGACCTGTACCGTCCGGATGAGTTCTGCCCCATCGTGCGGGGCGAGCAGCTCACCCTGAACCACCAGGTGACCGAGGAGAAGGAGTTGCTGCACGCGGCCAACGTGTGCACGACCATCGTGAACCCCTCCTGAGGCGGACGGCCGGGAGGCCGGAGGGCCAATGGCAGAGCAGGCTCGGGGTCTGGCGGGAAGGCCGGGGCGGACCGCGCCCCGAGCGGCGCGCGTGGCCCTTGTCATCCCCGCGCTGAACGAGGAGGCGGCCATCGCGAAGGTGCTGGCCGAGGTGCCGGCCGAGGCCGTGGATGAGACCATCGTCGTGGACAACGGGAGCACGGACCGGACCGCGGAAGTGGCCCGGGCGGCAGGCGCCCGGGTCGTGCGGGAGGCGGCCCGGGGCTACGGGGCCGCTTGCCTGGCCGGGATCCAGGCCGCCGGGCCGGCCGATGTGCTGGTCTTCCTGGACGGGGACTACAGCGACCCCCCGGCGGAGATCCCCGCTGTGCTCGGACCGGTGCTCTCCGGGTCGGCCGACCTCACTCTGGGCTCGCGCACGCGCGGGCCGCGGGAGCCGGGCGCGCTCCCCGCGCATGCCCGGCTGGGCAACCAGCTGGTCCTCCTCGTGGTCCGGCTGCTCTACGGGGTCCGGCTCTCGGACTTCGGCTCCTTCCGGGCCATCCGGCGCGAGGCCCTCGAATCTCTGGGTATGGAGCAGCGGACCTATGGCTGGCCCATCGAGATGGTCGTGAAGGCCGCGCGACGGGGCCTGCGGATCAGGGAGGTCCCCATCCCGTACCGTCGACGGATCGGCAAGTCCAAGGTCGCAGGGACCGTGCGGGGGAGCCTGCTGGCCGGGTATCACCTGCTGGCCACGGCCCTCCGGTACGCCCTGCTGAGGTGACCCGATGGCTGAGCCGCACAAGCCCGCTGATGAGGGGCGGGATTTGGTCCCGCCTCTCCCCGATGAGCTGTACCTGGAGGTGACCAACCGGTGCAACCTGACGTGTAAGATGTGCGCCCGGAACTTCCACTACAAGTACGAGCCCGAGCGCGACCTCACCCTGGAGCGCTTCCGCGCCATCGCGGACCAGCTCCCGGTGCTCCGTCGCGCGGTGCTCCACGGGATCGCCGAGCCGCTCCTGAACCGGGAGCTGCCGGCGATCATCCGCTACCTCAAAGACCGCGGCACGTACGTGCTTTTCAATACCAACGGGACCCTGCTCGACGACGGTTGGCAGCAGAGCCTGATCGAGTCCGGGCTGGACGAGCTGCGGGTCTCGCTGGACGCCTCCACCCCGGGGACGTTCCTGAAGATCCGGGCGGCCCCGGTCTTCGACAAGATCCTCGACAACCTCCAGGGGCTGCTGGCAAAGCGCCAGGCCCGGGGCGCCGACACGCCGAAGGTCTCCATCTGGTTCACCGCCATGCGGGAGAACATCCGGGAGCTGCCGGGGCTCATCCGTCTCGCCGCCGAGCTGGCGGTGGACGAAGTCTACCTGCAGCGGCTCGTCTACTTCGCGGACGGGCTGGCCACGAAGGCGCAGTCGCTCTACCGGAGCGGCGACCCGGAGGTGCAGCGGCTCATCGAGGCGTGCGAGGCCCTGAGCCGCGAGCTGGGGGTTCGCTTCAACGCCTCCGGCGCGACCACGCCGGAGCGGAGCCTGCTCGAGGGGTACGGCGGGGACCCCACCCCGTGGACGCGCTGCCACCGCCCCTGGAGCCTGACCTACATCACGGCGAACGGCAACGTGCTCCCCTGCTGCATCGCGCCGTTCGCGGAGAAGGACTTCGGGGAGCTGATCCTGGGCAATGCCTTCGACGAGGGCGTGAAGACGATCTGGGAGGGGGAGCGCTACCAGCGGTTCCGCGCCAAGATCCAGACCGCAGAGCCCCCGGCCTGCTGCCGGGGGTGCGGGCTCTGCTGGAGCCTGTGACAGAGGGCGGCGGGGAGCGGGAGGCGGGTGGATGCGTCAGCCGGAGGAGTGGCCGGGAAGGCGGCCTGGCTTGGGAGCCGAGGAGGGTGGCATGGGGACGGGGACGGCGGCGTCGCAGTGGGGGGGACCGGGCGTGGCGGTCGCGATCTTCCGGATCATGTTCGGGCTGCTCTACCTGGACATGGCACTGCAGAAGGCGCCCTGGAAGAACTTCGGCTGGCTGCAGGGGTTCATCTACACCGAGATCAAGAACCCGACCTTCGGCTTCTACAAGGCCTTCCTTGAGGGGGTCGTGCTCCCGTACTTCCCCCTGTTCGGCTGGCTCACGTTCCTGACGGAGCTGGCTCTGGGGGTGGCCCTGGTGCTGGGGGCCTTGACCCTTCTCGCCGGGGTGGGCGGGGCGCTCTGGCAGCTGAACATCGCCATGGGGGCCTTCTCCGTCCCGAACGAGTGGCCCTGGGTCTGGGTGCTCCTGATCGCGCCCCAGCTCGTCTTCGCGGCGACCCGGGCCGGCCGCACGCTGGGCGTGGACCGGCTGCTCCTCGAGCAATGCCGGAGCGTCCGGGCGGCGGGGCGTGCCTGCTGGCTGGAGAAGATCGTGTGAGGGCGGGCCGCCGTGCTGCTCCTCGCCCTGGCCGGCATCGGCAGCGCCTCGGCCGTGCTCTACGGCCTCGGGTTCAGTCTCCCACCGCTGCTCGTGGAGGCGGGGCTGGCCGCCCCGGGGAAGGGACCGCTGGCGGCCTACCCGGCCCTCGGGCTCTACGGCCTGTCGCTCCTGGCCGCTCTCCTGGTGTTCCGGCGCGGGACGCCCCGCGGCGGGATGGGGCTGATCCTCGCGTTCTCGGTCGTCTTCCGGCTGCTGGTGCTGCTCACGCCCCCGACGCTCTCCGACGACATGTACCGCTACATCTGGGAGGGGCGGATCCAGCGCGCGGGTTTCAGCCCCTACCAGCTCACGCCCGAGGCGCCAGTCCTGGCTGGGCTGCGGGACACGGCCATCTACCCGCGCGTAAACCGCCCCTCCGCGGTCACGATCTATCCACCCGGCGCCCAGGCTTTCTTCCTGGCGATCCAGGTCGGGCTCCCGGACAGCGTCACGGGGTTCCGGGCTGTGCTCGTCGTGGCGGACCTGTTCTCGATCCTGCTGGTCATGGGCCTGCTCCGTCGCCTGGATCTGGATCCGGGGCGCGCCATCCTCTATGCGTGGTCGCCACTGACAGTCTTCGAGCTGAGCCAGAGCGGGCACGTGGACGCTCTGATGATCCCGCTGGTGTTGTTGGCCCTCTGGCTGCGGCTGCAGGGACGGATGGCTGGGGCGGGCCTGGCCCTCGGGCTGGCCACGCTGGTGAAGCTCTACCCTATCTCGCTCCTGCCGGCCCTCGCCCGCCCGCGGGAGTGGCGCCTCCCGGCGGCCTTCGCGGCGACGGTGGCCCTGGGCTATCTGCCGCACGTGTTGAGGGTCGGAGGGCAGGTCGTGGGTTTTCTCCCGCGGTACTTCGGGCCGTGGGAGGACTTCAACATCGGGCTGCGGGGCGTGGTCGAGGTCGTTCTGGCCCCTCTGGTGGCCCGCCCGCGGGAGGCGGCGCTGCTGCTCTGCTGGGGAGCGCTGGCCGGGTGCGCGCTTTACGTTTACTGGCGACGCGCGGAGGCGCCGGTCGAGCAGAAGGCCGGCTGGATGGCCGCGGCCTTCCTGCTGCTGCAGCCGCAGAGCCTGCACCCCTGGTACGTGGCGTGGGTCATCCCGTTCCTCTGCATCCGGCCGGTCTGGGGTTGGGTCTACTTCAGCGGGGCCGTCTCGCTCTCCTATCTGAAGTACGTGCAGGAGCCGCCCCACCTGCCCGGGTGGGTGTGGGCCGCCGAGTTCCTCCCGCTCTACGGCCTGCTCCTGCTCCAGGGGGCTGGGGGCCTCCGCCCTGCCCCCTCGCTGCCCGGACGCCTGGCCGTGGCTGGAGACCACCGCACCTGATCGCACGGGAGCCCTGACGAGCGATGGAGATCCTGGGGATTGCCCTGTCGACGCTCTACGTGGCCGCGCTCCTCCTGCTGTGCCTGTACGGGGTGAACTGCTACATCATGATCCTGCTGCACCGGCGCCACCGCTCCAGGACACCTGGTCAGGCTGGGGCCGCGGATCGAGGCCTGGCAACGGCCCCGGGGGACGTGACGACACCCGATGACGCCCTCCCCGTCGTCACCGTGCAGCTTCCCCTGTACAACGAGCGCTACGTGGCGGCCCGCCTGATCGAGGCCGTCGCCCGGTTTGACTACCCCGCCGACCGCCTGGAGATCCAGGTCCTTGACGACTCCACGGACGAGACCGGCGAGATCGTGGCCGGGGTGGTCGGGCGGCTCCGCCGCGCGGGCCACCGCATCGAGCAGATCCGCCGGGCCCGGCGCGAAGGGTTCAAGGCCGGGGCACTCCGGGATGCCTTCCCGCGGGCCCACGGGGAGCTTCTCGCGGTCTTCGACGCCGACTTCGTCCCGCCTCCGGACTTCCTCCGACGGGTCCTCCCGCACTTCGCGGACCAGCGCGTGGGGATGGTGCAGGCCCGCTGGGGGCACCTGAACCCCGACTACTCGTCACTGACCCGGGCCCAGGCCCTGGGGATCGACGGCCACTTCGGGGTGGAGCAGACCGCGCGCTCGTGGTCCGGACTCTTCCTGAACTTCAACGGCACCGCGGGGATCTGGCGTCGGCAGGCGATCGCCGAGGCAGGGGGCTGGGCTACGGACACCCTGACGGAGGACCTGGACCTGAGCTATCGGGCCCAGCTCAGAGGCTGGCGGCTCGTCTACCTGCCGGAGCTCGTCTGCCCGGCAGAACTCCCCGTGACGATCGGGGCCTTCAAGTCCCAGCAGCACCGTTGGGCCAAGGGCTCGATCCAGACGGCTCTGAAGATCCTCCCCGCCTTGCTGCGGGCCCGCCTGCCCCTGTGGGTCAAGTATCAGGCGATGGTGCACCTGACGCACTATGCGGTGCACCCGTTGATGGTCCTGGTGGCCCTCCTCTCCGTGCCGCTCCTGCTCATGGACCGCTTCTTCATGGACTTGACCTGGCTCTTCAGCTCAGCGGTGCTGTTCAGCCTGGCCACCTTCGGGCCGTCATCGCTGTACGTGTACTCCCAGCGGCAACTCTACCCGGACTGGCGGCGGCGCCTCCTCAACATGCCCTTCCTCATGTGCGCGGGCACGGGGATCGCGGTGAGCAACACGCGGGCGGTCCTGGGGGCCCTGGTCGGGTCGCGGAACGAGTTCGTGCGCACCCCGAAGTTCGGGGTGGTGCGCCGGGGGGAGCGCTGGCAGGGGAAGGCGTACGCTTCTGGATCGGCCTGGCTGGCCGTGTTCGAGGGCGCCCTCGCGGGTTACTGCGCCGTCGGGCTCTCCCTGTTCATCGCCCGGTCCCGTTTCCTGATCACGCCCTTCCTGGTGATCTACACGGCCGGGTTCACCTACGTGGCCCTGCTCACGGCGCTCCATGCCCTGGCGGCCGCCCGGCCGCACTTGGTCGTGCCCGCCTTTGGACGCAGGCGGGCCGCCTGAGTCCCCCTGGCGCCTACACGCGGCTTACTGCGCCGGTGGCCAGGTCGTAGCGGTAGCGCTCGACCTGGTCAAGATCGGCGCTGAGGAAGCGCAGGACCACCGACCCTGCAGGGTCGAGCGCCCGGGTGGCGTGGATCTCGCCGGGCAAGTAGGGCCGCACCACCCCGGGCGTCAGGCGCACGGTCTCCTTGACCTCCAGTAGGGCGTGTCCCGGCACCGAGCCGTCGTCGGTGCGGCGGTAGGTGGTGATCTCGATCGCGCCGCAGTACACCCCGTACAGGACCCAGCAGGGGCCGTGGTCGTGCGGGGTGTTGCTGTGGCCGAGCCGGTGGAAATGGCCCATCTGCACGAAGCCGTACTGGGGGTCGCGGTACAGCTCGCGGGACGCGGGGGCCTCCCGGAGCAGGCCCTCGACCCAGGCCTCGTCCGTCGGCGCCTCGCGCAGTAGGGCCTCCAGCAGCCGCTGCGCGTGGGCGGCGAGCGAAACGTCACGCCCCTCCGCCCAGGCCGCACGCATCTCCTCGATGTATCGCGCGAAAGTCACGCCCTGGTCGGTTGCGGTGACCTGCTGGATCGCCATCGCCCCTCCTGCTCGTGACGGGCAGCCGGGCCCTGCCGATGAGGCCGTTCACCTCCCCGGTTTCCCGTGGCCCGGCCGGTGCCGCTGGCGTTGCTTATCGGTGCGGCCGATCAGGCCGCCCAGGCTCACCTCAGGATCTCGTTGCAGCGCGCACTGTTGCGCCGTTGCGCCTGCTGTGGGTCCTGGACGCTAGCCGGCTGAGCGAGCCTCCCAGAACTCCTCCCAGCGGCCGCTGAGTTCGGCGCACCGCAGAGCCAGGATGGCGTTAGCCCCCCGAACCGTCCAGCGCATGCCGGATTGCTTGAGCCGGAGCCCGACGATCGTTTTGCAGCCGGCTTCCACGACACCCGAGCCCACAAACAGGCCCTGACTCCGGAAGCGCGCGTAGCGCATCCGCTCCGCGTTGGTCTTGAAGTAGCTCACGGCCTTGCGCACCGCCTCCCGCACCTCGGTCCGCCGCGGCCGCAAGCGCCGCATGGCGGCCACCACCTGCTCAACCTCTCCCGCATCGAGCTCCTCGCGGCGGCCCGCCGCCCAGTCCTTCGCCGCGGCGCTGGCTGGGCCGTAAACGAGCTTGGCGAGGTCTGCCAGATGCTCGCGGGCGTGGTAGAGGTCCACGATCTGGATGGCCCCGGGAAAGTGCTCGTCGGCGATCCCCCAGATCCATGGGGCCCCGTCGCCCAACACGATAACCTGCTCAGCCCGTAGGAGGCCGCGGCGCACCGCCTCGGCATACATACGGCCTCCGAACACCTCGGCGGTTTCGATGGCCCCCACGTAGGTGGTCGACGCCTCGTCGCGGACCGGGTGCCCTCGCTCATCGAGCCTCGTTTGGGTGAAGAGGCACCCCAGCTTGGCCTCGCGGGTCTTGGCCGTGCCCGTCCCCTCCTTGCCCTGGCGGCCCACGGTTTCGCGCGGGACCATCGGGACTCCGGTCCCATCGATGGCGAGGTACAGCTTCGGCACCGACGTGAGCGACACGAGCTTGCCGGCCAGCGCGGCGTGCCGCTCCTGGATCGCCACAGCCTCTACCTCGTCGCCGAGAGCCTCTGCGACCCGCTCCACGGCCTTGGTCCTGACCACCACGCCGGCCAACTCGTGCAAGTCCCGCCGCCCTTCGTCGAAGGCCTCCTTAGCCCCCACCCGGCCCATCATCCGACGCACCCCGGGGCTGAACGAGGTCCCCGCGATGTCGAGCTCTTGATCCTTCGGGATCACCCCGCCCCCACAGTCGGCACAGGAGTAATAGGCTCGCTGCACCTGGACGGGGGCGAGCACCGTGAGGACCTCTTTGCGGCGATAGTCGACGAACTCAGCCTCGTGCCCTTGGCCACAGTCGATGCGGGCGCCGCGATAGCCCCCGCCGTCGGCGTTCAGCAGCTTCTCCAACACCATGCCTCCGAGCTGGTGCATGGAGGCTCGGATGGCCAGCTCGCTGGCCTCCAGGTCCAGGTGGCCCCGGCGCTGGCCATCGCGCAGCACGTGGCAGACCAGCCGGTCTAGTTCTTGGGCGGCTTCCTGGCAAACCGCTTGCGCAATTTTTTTTTCACCTCCTCCAACTCGCTGGCCTCGGCCACCGCCCTCACGGGGCGCAGCTGGCAGATCTGCTCGTTGACCTCCACCAGCTCGGCGCACAGGCGCCCGAAGGCCCGATAGGTCTCGACCTCGTTCCCCACCTGTTCCAGCTCGGGACCCAGGCGCACGTTGCGGGCCCGGCTCCTCCCCCCGATCGTGGCGTTCCACAGATACTGGGGGCCATGGCCGGGATGCTCGGCCCGGGCGCACGCGCAGTTGGACTTCCCACACTTCCGATAGTTCACCGAAATGGTCCCCCGGCGAAAATCGCCCAGCCCCGCCAGGGCCTCATACAGCTCCCTCCGCCTCGTCTCCAAAGTCTCCAGCCGGGTCGCCATGTTCCCCTCCTCAGTGATCTGATTGATTATAAGCATTCAGATCATAGCGCAAAAAAAGGGGAGGGTCAACCTTCACCCACAAATTTGTCGCACACCCCGGAGTGCACGGGTCCTAACGCCTGACCGTTGGAGCGGCGCGAGTCCCGCGTCCGCTCCAACCGGAGGTTAGGCGACGAACGGGAAGCCGACCGGCGATCACGAGGGTCACCGTCCACGACCCCGCTCCCTCCCGTCGATCAGTTCCCGAATGCCAGCAACGCGGGGCCGGGAAGATCAATTTGGCGCAATCCGAACGCCCTTGTGGCCCGCCTGTTCGATGGCCTTTTGCACAACGCCGGTTCGTTTCGCCTCGTTGACGATTTCCGCCAGCTTGCCT
>JACPFL010000108.1 GCA_016183025.1 Deltaproteobacteria bacterium
GTCAGCTTCGAAAATGCTTCTTCGTCGAGGTCAATCCGGTAGCGGTTTTCGAGTTCTGAAAGCAGTTCCACGCGCTCGAGCGACGACATCGCGCTCAGATCGATATCCCGGCGGTGGGGCTCTTCAACATCTTCAACATTGTCTCGGCGACCCCGCTCGCGCCGGACGCGACCATGGTCACGAGCACCCAGAGCACCGGGGAGGACCTGAACCCCTTCAACGCGCCCTCAAACGTGACCGGGGTGGACATCCAGCGCATCATCTTCGACACGCTGGCCAAGGTGGGCCCGGAGATGCAACCCGTGCCCTGGGCGGCCGAGCGGTGGGCGCCCGTGACCCAGACCGCAGTGGACGTGTACCTGCGCCCCGGCATGAAGTTCCACGACGGCCAGCCGATGACGGCCGACGACGTGAAATTCACCTACGACGAGATGAAGCGGTGGAAGGTGCCCCTGTACGTCGCGATGCTGCAGCCGATCAAGCAGGTGCGGGTGCTCGACCGGCTCCGCCTGCGCTTCGAGCTGGAGCACCCCTACGCCCCGCTCTACATGCAGACCTTCAGCATGATCCCGATCGTGCCGCGACACCTCTGGGAGAACGTGGTGCCGCGCAAGGGCCTGAAGGCGCCGTGGGAGTGGACCGAGTCACAGGCCTACGTCGGCAGCGGCCCCTTCAAGCTCGTGCATTTCCGCCCCGGCCAGGAGATCAAGCTGGTCCGGAACGACGAGCACCACCGGCCGCCCAAGGCGCGCTTCTGGGTGCTGGCGTTCTTCGCCAACGTCAACGCCGAGTTCCTGGCGTTCAAGAAGGGGATCGTGGACTTCACGACGGGCCGTGGCCTGACCGGCCCCCAGATGGTCGAGGCCCGGACCGTCCCGCACCTCGCCACCGTCGAGATGGAGGACGTGGGCGTCTACTGGATGGAGTTCAACCTGCGGGAGAACTCCCCGTTCCGGAATCACGCCTTCCGCCATGCCCTGGCGCACACCATCGATTACACGACGATCGTGAAGACCATCCTGGCCGGGCAAGGGGTGCAGGGGCGGGGGGTGATCGCTCCGGCCAACAAGTTCTGGCACAATCCCCATATCCCTTCGGGCGAGGTCGAGGGGCCGCACTACCACCAGTATGACCCGGTCAAGGCACGTCGCATCCTACAGGAGGCCGGGTACGAATGGGACTCCAGAGGCCGCCTCTATTACCCGAAGGACTACCGGCCGCAGGTGCTCCCCAGGAGCGCCGGGCTTCCTGGCGAGGTCCGCACGGCCAAGGCCCACGCGTCGGGGAAGGTCGAGGGACCAGGCTGCCGTATGTAACGGGTTATGCCGCGGGTCCTGGTGCGTTGCGCCTGGACCCGAACTCGCCCCGTAGGGGCCGGGAGGGGTCAGTCCAGGGCCGGAGTCCTTGCAGGGATGAGGGCGGGTGATGTTTGAAGGGCCTCCAGGAGCTGGAGCACGATCCGCCCGGTATCAGCCAGGCGGGGGGAGGTGACCCGCTCAGGCCGATCATCCGGCGTGTGGATGTGCTCGCTTCCCTGCCGGGCCAGCGTCACAGCCGGCACGCCGGCCTGCATGAACGGGATGTGGTCGCTGGCTGCCCGGGTGGACTCCTCCCGGATCCCCTGGAGGCCGGCGGCGCGGATGAGTTGAAGGGCCAGATCCGCCAGGCGACGGGTGCCATCCGGGACCTGCCGGGCCGTGAGCACGATGAGCCCGCCCAGGCCGCCGACCGTGTCGACATTGATGACCGCGCGCAGCCGCTGCCGGGATCCCGGGTCCAGGCCCTGCACGTAGTGGCGGGACCCCAGCAACCCTATCTCCTCAGCGCCGAAGGCGACGAATCCCACACGCTGCCCGAGCGGGGTCCCGGCCAGGGCTGCCGCGACCTCCACCATCACGGCCGTGCCGGACGCGTTGTCATTGGCGCCAGGGGCCAGGTGGACAGAGTCGTAATGGGCGGTGACCAGCAGCTCTGCCTCGGCAGCCGGCCAGCCGATGACATTGTAGGCCGTGCGCGTCTCCAGCTTCGCCTCCACTGCCACCCGCGCCTGGACCGGCCCCTGACGGAGGGCCTGCAGGAGCCGCTCCCCCTCCTCCTGGGTGATCCCCAGGACCGGGACGGCCACCGCATTCCTGAGGCTACCCTGGAAGGCGCCCGGACGATGATTGTAGATCACGACACCGCGGGCGCCCACCCGGAGCGCCTGCTCGACCTTCTGGGTGAAGGGAATCTCTCCACGCCGGATGAGCAGGATGGCCCCGGCCCCCTGGACGCCGTGCAGGGCCTGCTCGTTCCCGATCCCGCCGTCCACCAGCGGCCCCTCGGCCACCCCGGAGCCCGAATGGTGCAGGGCCAACCCGGGGACCTTCGCCGGGACAGGGCTCACCACCTCCAGCTCGCTGCGCACCACCTCGTAGTACTGGATGGGGAAGGGCTGTTCCTCGACCCGATAGCCGGCGTTCCGGAGCCGCGCGGCGATGTAGGCCCGGGCCAGATCAGAGGCAGGCGTCCCGCTCGGGCGAGGGCCGATCCGACCCGCCAGCTCCTGGACGTGAGAATAGGCCCGGGGGCCGGAAAAGGAGGGGAGCCCGTTGGCCGCGAAGCTCGCAGCCAGCCCTGCCAGGACGACGCCAACGGCCAGGAGCGCACCGAGGGAGCGCCCGGCGCGTCCGGCCCATCGGATGCCGCCACGACGGGGCGCAGAGCTCTGGAGCGGACCGGGAGAGGATCCCGGGCGGCGTTGATGGCAGGCGAGGATCACGGCTGGGTTGGAACCTCCAGGGGGAGGTCAGGGCGGTTTCCCCACTCGCCCCAGGACCCGACGTAGTTGCGGACACGCGGGTAGCCGAGCATCCGCAGCATCAGGTAGGTGTGCGCCGAGCGGTACCCACCCTGGCAGTAGGTGACGATCTCCTGGTCCGGGGTGATCCCCCGCGCCTCGAACATCGCCCGCAGTTCGGCCGCGGACCGGAGGCTGCCGTCCTCACGCAGGGCTTTGAGCCACTCCAGGTGGACGGCGCCAGGGATGGCCCCGCCTCGCTTGGCCCGCACCACCTTCCCGGTGTACTCCCCGTCGCTGCGCACGTCGAAGATCCTCACGCCCGCCTTCCCCAGGCGATCCAGCACGTCCTGGAACGTAGCGACCCGCTCGGGCCGCGGGGCGACCTTGAAGTCACCCCGGGCCGGCTCATGCGGGAGGCGGGTCACCGGGTAGCCCAGCCGCTGCCAGGCCGCGAAGCCGCCGTCCATGAGCGCCGTGCTCGGATGGCCGTAGTAGTCCAGGTGCCAGACACCCCGGGCGGCGCGCATCCCCGCGCTCTCCTCGTAAAAGACGACACGCTTGCCGGCCGAGACCCCCGCCTCCTGCAGGACCCCTTCCATCATCCCGTTGAACGCGCCGAGGGCCTCAGGGTGCGTGTCATAGAGGTGCAGGGGGAAGAAGTCCACGTTGGCCGCGCCCGGAAGATGCCCTTCGTTGTACGCCTCCGCCGGACGCGCATCGATGAGGCAGACGTCCGGGTCGTCCAGATGCGCCTTCACCCACTCCGGGCTGACGACCAGCTCGGGATGCACAAACCCCTGCTCCGCTGCCATCACCCACCTCCCCGGCTACTCGCTCGCCTTCCCCAGCTTCTGGCGCACGACCCCGATAACCCGGTCAGCCACCCGTAACGCCTTTTCCGCATCGTCCCGGTCGAACACCTCTGCCGGGATACCGCCCGGGAGGCTGTTCGGGTATCGCGTCTGGATGTAGTAACGGTCCAGCGGCCCTGCCTCTGCTTTCAACTTTCCCAGTTCGACGTCGTGCCTGCCAGCCTGGCCAGGAAGCAGGCCAAGCTGTAGCGGGCCCCCGCCTCAGCGTACCGGGCATCATCGAGGTCGTGCTCGGCCTGGAGGAGCCAGCGCCGCCCCTCAGCCAGCGGATCCGGCTTCATACAGCACCTTGCCCCGTCTCTGCGCCGCTCTGACGAAGCTGCTGGTCCGGGCCATCTCCTGGAACTCCTCCGGGGTATAGACGAGGAGGTCCAGAGCCACCCGCGGTGCGAGCAGGCGATAGAATGTGTCAAGCCGATCCAGGAAGCGCTGGCTGGTCCGATGGATCACGATGAGGTCGAGGTCGCTCGTAGCGCCGATGTGCCCCTCTGCCATCGAGCCAATCAGGATGATCTTCTCTACCCCTTGGGCCTCCAGAAGCGGGAGCATCCGCTTGAGTTCTGCCTCCAGCTTCTCCCGCCGCCCTGCCCCAGTGATCACCTTCACACCCATGTCAAGTAACCCCTCCCTGCCGATATCCTACCGCAGCGGGCCGCACCCGACGAACACAAAATCGCCCATCTCCAGGGTCACCCAGGGACAGACCAGATCTCCCCCCCAAAAAAAGCCCGCCCGACTTGAGGCCTTCGCCCAGCCGGAGCGGGCAGGTCGAGAGCAGGGGCACCGGCAGACGCCCGACAGCACCGAGGAATGCCGCCGGCGCCCTCCTGGCTTCGCCTATGTCAGCATCTGGAGCTTGGCCCGCACCTTCTGCGTGTCCACGAAGTGGCGCTTCAGCTCCATCTCCTCCGGGCTGAACCCGAGGGAGAGACCGACGAGCTGGGGCAGGTGCAGGATCGGCAGCCCGATCTGCTTCCCCTTCATCTTCTCGGCCCGGGGCTGCTGCCCGTCCAGGTTCAGGTGGCAGAGCGGACAGGGGGTGACCATGCAGTCCGCCCCCTTCTCCTTGGCCTCGCCCGTATGGTTGGCGACCATGGCCATGGAGTTCTCTTCGTTTGCCGTGAGGATCGGGAAGCCGCAGCACTTGGTCTTCCCCCCGAAATCCTGGACGTCGGCCCCGACGATCTTGATCACGTCCTCCAGGTAGCCCTTTCGCCCCGGGAACCCTTTGGTCATGATGTCGGTGGGGCGGCGGATGTAACAGCCGTAGAACGGGGAGACCCTGAGCCCGTTCAGGGGTCGTGCCACTAGCGTCTTCAGCTTCTCCAGCCCGAAGTCCTCGACCAGGACCCACAGCAGGTGCTTGACCTCCGTGGTCCCCTTGTACTCCAGCCCCTCCTGCGCCAGGAATTCTCGGTTGAGCCGGGCCAGGTACTCCACGTCACCCTGCACCCGGGCGTTACACTGACTCATCACGCCCTGGCAGGTCGAGCAGATGGTCATGATGGGCAGACCCAGGCGCTCGGCCTTGGCGAAGGTGCGCGTGTTGATCGGGTCCGAGATGTCCCGGGAGAGGACGCCCGCCCCCGTGCACCCGACATCCGTCAGCTCCTGCAGCTCAATCCCAAGCCGCTCGGCCACTTTCACCGCCGCCGGGTAGAGCTCCGGGCAGCCGCCCCGTGACACGCAACCGGGATAGAAGGCGTACTTCATGACGGCTTCCCCTCCGCGCGCTCGATGATCCGCCGGATCTGCTCCGCTCCCGGCCGGCTCCGGTGCAGGTAGGGCATCGGCAGCTTCCCCCGCTGCAGGGCCTTCACGGCCGTGGGGAGCAGCTCCAGAAGCCCGGCGACGTTGGTCCATCCCTCGGACTCGATGGCTAGGCGCCCCTCGTCCAGCCACCCGCTCTTCTTCACCGACGCCACGAAGCTGTCGTAGTGGCGGGCCACCTGCTGGTTCGCCGCCCCCGACTTGACCCCGCGGCGGATGGACTCGTCCCGGAGATCAAAGATCCGGTCGGTCGGATTGATCCCGCGGGGGCAGTGCCCGTTGGCCTCGAAGCAGTGGGTGCAGTCCCACATCCCTTTGGGCTCGCTGAGGTGGCGCAGCCGCTCCACCCGCGCGTGGTCCCGCGGGTCGAAGACGAACCGGTAGGCCTTGGTCAGGGCGGCCGGCCCCAGGAACCCCCCGTCCACGGCGATGACCGTACACCCCTCATCGCACAGGCCGCACATGTAGCAGCTCATGGCCTTCCGCACCTCGGCCAGCTCCTCCTCCCGGAGCACGTGCTCCCGGTCCGAGGCCCCGCCGTTCGGCTTGAGCCAGGGCTCTACCGCCTTGATCTTCCGCCAGAGGAAGGCCTCCATGTCGAACACGAGGTCCTTGATCACCGGGATGTAGCGGATGGGCTCGACCGTGACCTCGTTGTTCTTGGCGATGCTCGCCACGCGGGTCACGCAGGCGAGCTTCCCCGACTTGTTGACCCGCATCGTGCACTCACCGCAGACCCCCCGCAGGCAGGCGGCCCGGAAGGCCAGGGTCGGGTCCTGCTCCTCCCGGATGCGCATCATCCCGTCCAGGATCGTGGCCCCCTCGGGGAGGTCCAGCGCATAGCTCTGCACCCGCGGCTTCTCTCCGGTCGCCCGGTCATAGCGCGTGACTTTGAAGGTCACCTGCATCAGTACGCTCTCCTCTCCGGCCGCCACTGCCGCACGGTCACCGGCCGGAATTCCACCCGCGGCCCCTCCGCCCCGCGAACCACGAGCGTGTGCCGAAGCCACTCGGCGTCGTTGCGCTCGGGGTGATCGCGCCGCCAGTGGGCGCCGCGGCTCTCGGCGCGCGCCAGCGCCGCCGCGGCGATGGCCCACGCGACCTCCAGCGTGTACCCCAGCTCCAGGAAGGCCACCAGCCCGCCGTCGAAAGCCCCCCCGGGCCCCCGCGGGCCAGCCTGCGCGTACCGGCCCTGCAGCGCCGCGACCCCGCGGACCGCTTCCTGCAGCCCCGCGGCGTCCCGGCTGATCCCGGCCTTCTCCATCATGAGCCGCCCCAGTTCCTCCCGGAGGCGCACGTCCGATTCGCCCCCCTTCCCCTTCGAGAGCGCGAGCGCGATCCGGCGCTCCTCGTCCTTGAGCAGGGCATCGGAGCCCCTGGGCGCGGCCACGGTCTTGGCGTAGGCCGCCGCGGCCGTTCCGGCCCGGCGTCCGAACACCACGGCCTCGGCCAGCGTGTTGCCGCCCAGACGCGTGGCCCCGTGCGCGCCGGTGCTGGCACAGCTCCCGGCCGCGTAGAGCCCGGGGAGCGGGGTCGCGCCGTTGAGGTCGGTGTGGATCCCGCCCATGAGACGGTGGGCGATCGGGCGCACCGGCACCGGGTCCGCGGCCAGATCCTTCCCGGTAAAGGCCTTCACGACCTCCCGGGTCTGCGGCAGCCGGGTCATGACCCGATCCTTGCCCAGGTGCCGGGCGTCCAGGAGCAGCGCCCCGTCCACACCGCGCCCGGCCTCCAGCTCGGCCAGCGCCGCCCGGACCAGGAGGTCCCGGGGGGCGAGCTCAGCCATGCCCGGCGCCACTGCCTGCGCGAATCGCTGCCCCTCCTTGTTGAAGAGGTGCGCCCCCTCTCCGAGGGTGGCCTCGCTCGCCAGCCCACCGTTGCGGCCAAGCCCCAGCGGGTGGAACTGCACCTGCTCCATGTCCATGAGCGGGACATCGGCCCGGTACGCCAGCGCCACCCCGTCGCCGGTCGTGCCAAGCGAGCCCGTGCTGGGCTCGTACGCCCGGACCCCGCCTCCCGTGGCCAGGACCACCGCCCTGGCGCCCAGCGCATGGAGCTTCCCCGTGAGCAGTTCCAGGGCGATCACCCCGCGGCACGCCCCGCTGTCCACGAGCAGGGCGGTGACGAACCATTCGTCGCAGCACTTGGCCGCGGACTTCAGGATCTGCTCGTAGAGGACGTGGAGGATGTAATGGCCGGTCATGTCGTTGACGTAGCAGGCGAGGGGAGCCGATTGGCCACCCAGGCGGCGGCGGTCCAGATGGCCCTGGCCATCGCGGTTGAACAGCGCCCCCATGTGGTCCAGCTCGATGATGGCGCGGGGCGCTTCCTGGCACAGGACCTCGACCGCGTCCTGGTCGTTCAGCCAGTCACCCGCCCGGACCGTGTCCAGGGCGTGAGCCTGCCATGCCCCTCCGGCGGGCGCGCCGTTGATCCCAGCGTGGGCCGTGATGGTGTGGCTGCGCAGCGGGTGAACCTTGGAGAGCAAGACCACTTCGGCCCCCTGTTTGCGAGCCTCGATGGCCGCCCGCATCCCGGCCGCCCCCCCACCCACGACGAGCACATCCGCAATCAGCTCCGGCATCTCCGTCCTCGGCTCAGGGACATCACTGTACATCCAGCATGGGGGATGGGCGCCGAACGAACACCCACCGCATCTACGGCCAACCTTAGTACCATGCGGGGGTATACGTGTCAATTCGTCGCACTCGTCAACAAGGGCGAGCACGGGAGGACACACATCTGCTTGCGCAGCCCGGGGAGTCTTGGGTACGCTGCCGAGCGCGCCAGGAGGAGGAGATGCCGGAGGCGCCGGAGCTCGAGGTCGTCCGGGAGGTGCTGGCCCGCCGGGTCCAGGGCCGCATGATCGAGGAGGTCCTGGCCCCACGCGCCCTGGTCCTACGCTGCCTGGTGCCAGAGGGGACCCCAGAGGTCCTGGTGGGCCGCCGCATCGAGGCCGTCGAGCGCGTGGGCAAGTTCATCCTCCTGCATCTGTCCGGGGGGCTGGTCCTGGCTGTCAACCCCATGCTCACCGGCCGCCTGCAACTGGCGCCTGCAGGGAGCCGGAGGCCGCTCAAGACGTTCCTCATCCTCCGCCTCGCCGGCCAGATGGAGCTACGCTACTACGACGAGAAGACCATGGGGATGATCTATCTGGTCGAGGCAGATCGGCTCGGGGGCATCCCGCGGCTGCGGGACCAGGGTCCGGATGCCTTCGACCCCAGCCTTACCCTGGAGACCTTCCGCGAGCGGCTCCGGCGGCATTACGGGGAGATCAAGGGGATCCTGACGGCGGGCGAGGTGGTCGCCGGGATCGGCAA
>JACPFL010000109.1 GCA_016183025.1 Deltaproteobacteria bacterium
AAGCAGCTCATTGCCCACTGCGCCATTTGGTGAAATCCCGTGCACCGTGCAAGAATGCAAGAATCTCGATCTTCGAGCCGGAGATCTCGTAGATTAGACGATACCGATGGACGAAGATCTCACGGATCGCCGGAGTGCTGACCTCGGGGACGATTCGACCGCGCTCAGCTATCGTCTGCAACGAAGAAGCGGCCTCGAGCGCGTCGGCGAGAACACACTGTGCCGCTTGAAGGGAGTCTCTTGCGATGTAGGCTACCGCCTCGTCGAGCAGGCCCTTGGCCTGCTCGGACCAGACTACTCGCCAGCGCCGAGCAACCACTTCTTGCGGAGCTCTTCTTCGACCTGCTCATGGGGAAGGGTTCGCCCCGCAGCCACGTCGGCCTGGCCGCGCTCGACTGCTCGCAAGACGTAAAGGTGGTACAGCACGTCGTCCATGCTGCAATCATCGGGGAGCCGGTCGAGCAGGGCCCGCACGGCTTCTTTCGCTTCCATGTCAGCCTCCGTTTCGGGGATGAGTCATCGATTCCAAGTATAGCAGCCAGAATCGGCCGTTTCGAGTGCGATGCAGCCTAACCGCTGGCATCAGCCGCGGCTGCAGGCGCCGGGGAGATCACTGTGGGGCGACCCGAACTCCCCTGACGCCGGCCTGGTCGATGGCTTTCTGCACCAGACCGGTTCGTTTAGCCTCAGTGACGATCTCTGCGAGCTTGCCTTGAGCCGCGGCCGATCGCCCTTTCGGAATGGCGATGGCCTGCGGAACGATCGTGAACTGGCCGGGCACGACCTTCGCACCCGGGAGACCGTCGGCCACGGCGTGGACGATCATCCCGTTCGAGCCGTACACATCCGCCTTTCCGCTGCGCAGCGCCTCGATCGCGGCCACGCGGCCGGCCGGTATGCGCACGATCTCGGCGGCCCTGAGAGCCCGGCTCAGGAAGCGATCCGGGGCGCCGTCCTTCGCAACGGCCACCTTCACTCCGGGCCGGTCGACTTGCCCGGCGTCGGCGAATTCGCGTCCGGGCGCGGCGACGTACAGGTTGTCCACCAGCATGAAGTTGGGGCCGTAGTCGGCCAGCTCCGCTCTCGCTCCCCGCGCTCCGAGTGCGATGTCCCATTCCCCCTGGCCGAAGCTGCGCGCGTAGGCCTCCGCGCTGGAATAGAGGACCGGCTCGAACGGAACGCCGAGTCTGTCGGCAATGAATCTGCCGAGATCAATGGCGACCCCGCTGGAGGTGCCGTCAGGCTTTCGCGCCATCAGCACCGGGTTGACTGCAAGAATCGCAACACGCAGCTTTCCCCGCGGCGCGATTTCGGGGCTGATCGCCGGCTGACCGAATGCCCCGCCGGATATCTGGCTTGCGATCAGGACGATGGCTGACAACAAAGCCGTTCGCGTACACCAGCCCGTGTCCATGTGAGCAGTCATGACTTGCGGCCTCCTTTCAGCCGGTACACCGCCCATCGCTCGCGGTCAGCGGCCGGCGCGCGCAGCGCGAGCTCCGGGCCACTGTAGCGCCACGTTATCTGGCCCTCAATGCTAGCGCCGCCTCATGTTGAAGAACATCTCCCGTGACTTATAGCGCCCGTCGATGCTCGCGCGGTTCGTCGCAACCAGCACGTAGAGAATGTTCAACGCAGCCAGACGGGATGGCACAAGGCGTCGCTTCCTTGTCCGGTTGAAGACGAGCCTCGCCGTCAGACCCTGCTGACCTCGAAGTCGGCGGTAGAGGCGGTCGACGGCGGACTTGCCGACAAGATTGAAGTTGCCTGAAGCCCGCTTGCTGCTGGAGACGGACATGACGAAATACTGGCGGGCGCTGGACAGAATGTAGTAGTGCTGGCGCTTGCCCTGCACTTCACCGTGGAAAGTTAGACCCCTTGTGAGGCTATTGACGCTGAGCTTCATCGTCGCCCCGACACTGCGTCAGGTCGCCTGCAGTTCCTGACCGCCGTCGCATACATCCAGGGCGGGAACCACGCTCAAGGCGTACGACGAATGCGAACCTGCCCCGGCGAAATGACGCTAAACGCTCCGAGCAGTTCGAATGCCCGCTCCCGACACACCTCGCCGCGGTCGAGGCGGCAGCAGCATCATCGCCTCGTTAGCCCGCTTCGCTCCTTCGGACGACGTGAACCTCCTCTTCGTGATCCCAGCGCAGCACGAGCGCGCCGTCGAGCGTCGCAACGAAGCAGTCATCGGAGCTCGGATAACAGAAATCTTTCCACCGCACGGCGAGTAGGCCAGCGTCTGTGAGCACGGCTGTTCGCTCGTCCCAGCAAACGACGATTCTTGTCGTCGGCGCAAGGCGGCGCATGATCTCGGCCCCGGAGTCGGCCCCCAGAGGTGCTCCACTGGTCGCGGTCTCGACTGCCTCCGCCTCAACCCCACGGCAGCGCCGCCATAGCAGTTGGGCCGCCTCGGAGCGAAGCGGCCGTATGCGAGCAAGTTCCTGTGGCGGCAGGCTTGCCCATCGGGGATCCGTCCAGCGCCACTTCAATGGGAAGCGCTGCAGATCCTCGAAGTCGTCATCCTGAAGAGATCGCACGCGCCAATAGTCCGGCTAACGTAATGCGGCTAAGCGGCCGCGTTTCCCTGCGGTCCGCTTGAGCCGCTTGTTAGGCACGGACCGATGACGCCGCGAACGGGCTGCAGCGGCATTCGCTGCGTTCAGCAACAGGCGCAGTGCGCTATTGACAGAGTTGTTGTCAGGGAACACCTCCGCGAGATCAGGCTCGATCAACACGAGGTTGGTCCCTGCAATGGCCCGTTTATAGTATTTTCCGCGCACCCCGCCCTTGAGCTTCGACAGGTCGTATTCGGGCCGAAGATCGTCCTCAATCGGCTGCGCCAATCCTTTTCGCATACTGCCTCCTCTCACGCTGTGTCGCTTTCCTCGCACTGATTATCCGGGTGCGGTCCCCTCGTGCGGAGTGGGCCACAAAAAGAACGCGTTGCTTGGTTGAGACCCCGATAGTGACTTCGCGGTCTTCCTCGTCCGAGTGGTCCGGATCATCAAACGTAAGGGCCATTGGGTCAAGAAAGACCGACGCCGCTTCCGCGAAGGAAACGCCGTGTTTCCGAAGGTTCGCATCGGCCTTGATCGCGTCCCATTCATACGTCACGTAACGACCATAGCATGCACGTGGGTGCCGTTTCGATCAGCAAGATTGCCCCGGTCGAACGCTTGCGATAACCCGCGGCGGGTGTACGCCCGACGCGGGAACAACCCGCAAACCCGCCGCCCGCCGGCGGGTTCATGCCGTAGTTAGCCTGTGCCGACCGTAGCCGACTACGCCCTCACGGCCTCAGCCACCGCCTCGGGGTTCTCGGCAGCTACCTTGAGCAGAGCCCGAGCCGGCCCTTCGGGCGTGCGGCGCCCTTGCTCCCAGTTCTGGAGCGTTGCGAGACTCACACCGATCATGAGGGCAAACTCGGACTGTGACTTGCCAAGCTTGACGCGAATCGACTTGATGTCCGCCGGCCTGAGTGTGTAGACCCGAGCGGGCTTCATTGTTCCGCGCCGGATCCGTCCGGCCTGGCGGACGCTCTTGACAAGAGTCTGGAAATCGCGCGCTCTCACTTGAACTCCTTCCGTACCAGCCGGCCGAGCACCTTCACCTGTTCTGGCGTGAGGTCACCTTGCTCCTGCTTTGTGTAGACGAAGAGCATGCAGAAGGTCTCAGTCGGCCTGTCCCAGTAGTAAATCACCCGGGCGCCGCCCCGCTTGGCTCGCCCCGTGATGCCCCAGCGCAGTTTACGAAGACCGGCGCTACCTCGGATGACGACACCTTGTTCCGGGCGCAGAGCCAAAGCAAGCTGCAGCGCCCGGTACTGTTCGTCTTCGAGAAGCGCGGTAACAGCCCTCGCGAAGACTGGTGTTTCAACAAATCATATACACTAGTATACGCCGTTGGCGTATACATGCAAGAACGATCATGAGGCCGCCGTGAAGTGCTGCCTACCTGGCTAGGCGGAACTTTAGAATCTGGGGTGACACATCACCACCTTGATGTCCCTGATCCGGTCTTCGGGCACGCTCATCAGATCGTCGGAGAGGACCGCGACGTCGGCGAGCTTCAGGTCCGCGGGGGCCGGCCCTGCCGACTGCGGCCGGACCGCGGCGGGAAAGGCCCCCAGCAGGGGGAACATCCCCAGGATGACCAGCAACACCCTCTTGCCCATGGCCGCTCTCCTCGGGCGGGCCTTCCCGCACCGGAACGCGCATCTCGGGGAGTTCTTCGACCTGAAGGCGCGAACGGGCCTCGGGGGCGGACCCCGGCTTCCGGGCCCGCCCCGCGCCCCATGCGCTAGCGGCCGCGCTTGGGGAAGAGCTTCGGCAGGAAGTCGTTCGTGTAGATGTCTTCCACCGGGACCTTCGCCCCGACCTTCATGTACTCCGTGATGATGTCCCGCGTGGACTCCATCTTCTCCCGGGTCATGTAGCCGATCCCGAACTTCTTCGCCGTCTCCGTCATCAGGTGATCCACGGCGATCTCCCAGTCAGCGCGCGCCACCTCCGGGCTGATGGCCGTGTTGGCCTTGACGAAGAGCTCGATGGCGGGCCCGGAGTTCTCGACCGCCCACGCGAACCCCTTCATGGTCGCGTGCACGAAGCGGCGGACAAGGTCGGGTTTCTCCCGCACGAGCTTATCGGTCGCGATCAATCCATTCGAGTACACATCCACCCCGTAGTCGCTGTAGTAGATGACGTGGATGTCCTTCCCCTGTTTCTTCGCGGCAGCCCGAACGCTCGGGATCGCCGCGGCGAAGTATCCCACGGCGTCCACACGGCCCGCGAACAGGCTGGGCGTCTGGGCATCCGCGGTCATGGTCACCCAGCGCACCTTCGCCTGGTCGATCCGGTTGGCGCCGGCGAAGGCCGGGAACACGACCTTGACTGCGTTCCCCTCCGGCGACCCGATGCTGCGCCCCTCAAGGTCCTTGGGGGTCGTCACCCCCGACCCCTTGAGCGTGACGATGGTGTACATCGACTTGTCGTGGATCATCGCGATCACTTTGACGGCCGCCCCCCGGGCTCGTGCGATGATGAGGGACGGCGTGTCAGCGAAGCCGACCTCCTCGGTCCCCGCCGCGATCCGCTTGACCGTGTCGCCCGAGCCGTGCCCGCGCAGGAGGGCCACGTCAAGGTTCTGCTCCTTGTAGAACCCTTTCTCCTGCGCGGCAAAGAACCCCGCGTGCTTGCCGTAGAACAGCCAGTCCAGCGCGAAGGATACCTTGTCCGCGGCCACCCCTGGTGATGGGCTCCAGCCGATCAGGCCCACCGCCAGCGCGATCCCCAGCACGATGCGTCTGGTGATCATCATGGCTTCCCCTCCTCTGCCCCCGACGACTGAATGCCTCCCGCGGCTCAGGGGCGTTGGTCCTCGGGCACGAGCCGGCCGTCCTGGACGACCGGCTCGCCGTCCAGCGCGAGGCTGGATCCCAGCATGGGCATGTCGAAGTGCGCGAGGGTGTGCCGGGTCCCGCCCGCCTCCGTGTTGGGCCCGGTCGAGAACTGCACGTTGCCGTAATACGAACGGGCGTCCATCCCGCAGCTCCGGGTCTCGAAGACCAGGGCCGGCCACTGGGCGCGTTCGTCCAGCCCCCAGCCGATGTGCGACACGGCGAACCCCTCGGGATCGCGGAAGCTCTCGAGCTGCTGCCGGAGCAGCAGGGCGTCCAGGCCGCCCTCGATCTTGCGGATGTACCCATCCTTGACCGTGAGCGTGATCGGCTGGCTGACGTAGCGGTTGAACGGCCAGATGAGGTCCCCGGTGCTGAGGACCACCCGCCCGGTCGTCCCTCCCTCGTTGGGCCAGGTGTAGAGGAACCCCGACGGCCAGTGATCCCAGCGCCCGGGCGTGTCGGTATAGCCGTACTGCGTGATCACCGGGTAGTCGCCGACCGCGATGACGAGGTCGGTCCCGGCCGGCGAGGTCACCCGAAGCTCGCGGGCTTTGCGCAGTCGTTCCGACCCCGCCTCCACACGGCGGCGAAGCGGCTCGGTCGGGAAGAGGCGAGCCAGGATCTCCACGGGCTCCACGACGAGCAGCATCCGTGCCCCGGCGCGCAGGATCTCCACCTGCTCGGGGGAGTGCAGGAGGAACATGAGGTCCACCACGAAGTCTGCCTTCTTCAGCGTCTCCAGCGCCACCCGCTGTCCTGTGAGCGGGGTCCGGCCCACGAAGGTCCCCCCCTTCTGACCCGGGTCTTGGCCGGCCGGCAGCGAGGGAAGCATGATCTCGAAGACCTGCGCCCCCAGCGCGCGGCACGCCGCGATGGAGGCCTGGATGTAGGCGGGCGAGCTGTGTGGCCCCGCCAGGACCACCACCGTCTCGCCCTCGTGGACCCGGCAGAGCTCGAACTCCGCCCGGAACAGCGCCGCCAGCTCCTCCGGTGTCATCGTCCCCCCTCCCGTTCTCCGGATCGCCAGGCCAGGCACTCCGCGCCCGGGGATCCACGTTCCCGCCCGAGGTCCCCTCCGGCGGCCCCTCAGCAGATGCGCGCAGCCCTACTTTCCCCGCTCCCGCGCCCTCGGCTCAGGGCTTCGGGATCTTCGCCACGTTGAGCACGACCGGCACCTGGTTGCGGAGCTGCACCATGTAGACGTTGAAATCGTAGGCCTGGTGGGTCGGCGTGAACCGGAACGTGCCGTTGAACCCCGAGTACTCCACCTTCTCCAGGGCGTCCCGGATCCGGGCCGACTCCGCGCTCCGCGCATCCGAGATCGCCTTGGCGATGATCTGCAGGACGAGGTACCCGGCGGCCGAGTACCCCTCACTGTAGGGGCCGGCGGCCTTGAGGTAGGCGTCGATGGTCCAGATCCCTTCGCCGAAGAGCTTGGCCTTGAGCCCCACCTCCTTGATCTGGCGGCTGAGCTGAATGGCATGGGTCTCGTAGGCGGTCATCCCCAGCGCGTCCACCCCCAGCGTCTTGATCCTCGTGAGATAGGAGTAGTAATCGGTCTCGCTGACCTGGTAGAAGTCGGTGCTGGCCACCCTGGCGCCGGCCTTCGTCATCGCTTCGCCAAACTCCTTCGCCATCCCCCGCCCCCAGTCCTCGTTGGTCACCAGGAAGGCGACCTTGCGGATCCCCTCCTTGTTGACCAGGGTCGGGGCGAAGGCGCGGGCCAGCAGGCGGGAGGTGGCCTGGGCCCGGAAGAACCACGGGTTCCCCTGCTCGGTCAGGACCGGGGCGGTCGAGACCCCGGTCACCTGGGGGATCCGGTACCGCTTCGTCACCTCCATCACCGCCCCTGTGGCCGAGCTGCAGAAGGCGCCGATGAGGGCCACGACCTGGTCCCGGTTGATGAGCTTTTCGGCCGCGGCCACGGACTGGGCCGGGTTGCAGATCCCATCCTCCACAAAGAGCTGGATGGGACGCCCGGCAACCCCGCCCCGGGCATTGATCTCCTCCATGGCGATCTTCGTTGCGTTCGCCTGGCTCTGGCCGCTGAAGGCGACCGGCCCGGTCAGCGGGGTCACCATCCCGATCCGGATTGGCTCTGCTGCCCAGGCGACGGGCATCCCGCCGAAGAGAAGCGACACAAGCGCGACCAGCCACCCAACTCTTGTCCGTCCGCCCATGGTCATCCTCCGCTTGCGCTTCGAAACAGCCTTCCCAGCCGGGCCGTGGCGATACGACAGACCCCTGCCCAGCCCCTTGTCCGGGCAGGCGCTTACAGCGACGGGGACTTCCGCCCCTTCACGACGAACTCCCGGTACATCGCCTCGTGCCCGGCGATCTGGATCTCCAGGCAGTGCCTGGCTGCGAACCGGGCCCGGCGCTGCAGCTCCTCCGTCGTCGCGTAGTGCTCCAGCACCCAGTGCCCGATCTTCGAGTGCGCCACGTCGTCCAGCTCCCCGTGCTCCCCCCAGAAGCGGACCAGGGAGGGGTAGTTGTAGTACTGCCGCGCCGCCGCCGCCAGCCGGCCCCCGTACATCCCCACCGCCCCCTCGCTCGCGAAGTTGTTCGCCGCCGCCACCTCCACGATGTGCTTCCGCGCCAGCCAGTTGTAAAAGTACGGGAACGCCGCATACTCCGGGATGAGCTGCGCGTCCCGCGCCTCCTGCGGGTCTCGCCCCACCTCCCGCATGAAGTCCAGGATCCACTCCGGGTGCTCGTGCTCGTCGTGCAGGTAGTCGATGTACTGGGCCCGGACGACGGGATCCGGACAGATCCGCACCCAACCGGCGTAGACGATCGGCATGTCCCGCAGGAAGCAGTAGAGCTGCTTCATGTACTCGACCACGTGGCCCAGCTCCAGCTTCCCCTCGTACCAGGCGCGGTTCATCGGGCTGTTGCAGAGCGCCTCCTGCAGCGGGCCGATCTCCTGCTGGAGCTGCTTCAGGAACTCGGGACCGGACAGTACCATGGGTCCTCCTCCTCTCCTGTCATCGGGGGCTGCTGCCGCGGTCCCCCGCTCGTCGAAACCGTGTCCCCTGCCACGAGGGCGCCATCCTATCCCTACGGCTGCCAATGTCAAGAGCATCCGGACGCATCCGGGAGCCCGGCCAGGCGCCCGGAGCGGGCCACGTTCTGCGTGACCAGGACGAGCGCCGGGCCACCGGGGGGATGAGGAAGGAGCGGGAGGGATCAGCGCCCCGCGAGCGGGAGCCGATGGTGGGCAGGGGGACCCAGAGGCCCCGGGTCCCGTTGGTCAGGCGCTCCCGGGGGACGACGGTGAGCTGGATGACCCGTCAGGCGAAGGCCTCGTAGGTGCTCAACATCTGGTAGTACGCTCCCGCGTAGGTCCAGGCGGCCTCCATGGCTTCCTGCTGCAGCTCCTCCGTGGTCGCGTACTCGTGCAGGGCCCGCAGGATGGAGTCGGAGTGGTCCTCGTCGGCCCTCACATGGACATCGAAGAACAGGACCTCGTCGTCGGTGAGCCCGTAAGACTTCCTCAGCCCATCGGCGATGAGCTTGAAGGCGATAGGGGACTGGTATTCGAACCCCATGGCACAGCCCATCCCCACGACCCAGTGCCGGTGTGCGAGGTAGAACTCCCCCAGGCGGATCACCTGGGCCGTCGCGGGGTGCAGTTTCGCCCGGTCCATCTCCTCACGCTTGAGCCCGAAGGCCACCCCCACACGGGCCATCAGCTCCGGATGGGAATCAGTCTTGGTGATCCCGCCCATCTCCTCTTCGTAGAGGTTGAGGAAGATCTCCCGCCGGAACTTCGGGATCGGGCAGTTCGCGTAGAGCGAGCCAATGTAGCGGACGATCTCGCGGGTCTGGATGTAGATCTGGTTGGCCCAGCCCGCCAGCTGGGTCTTGGTCAGCTCCCCCCGGTTGATCTTCTCGATCACCGGGTTCGATGCCAGAGCCCGCCCCGGGGCCTGCAGCCCCTGCTCGACGACCTTGACGTAGGTCTCGTAGTCCATCGGCGCCATCGTGCCCTCCCCTCTTACTGTGATCCACCCGGTCAATCGCCCTTCCCCGGGCAGCCGCGAGAGCGAGATAATACGCCTGCCCCCTCTCTTGTCAAGGAGTGGAGTGCCTGCGGGCGCGGGCGGTCACCGGCCCCGGACGTTCTCGGCGAAGAGGTCGTCCACCGCGACCGGCTTGTCGATGAGCCCCTGCTCGTGCGACCACCGGATCATGGTCTCGAGGGCCCGGCGGTTCTCCCGGAGGGTGAACGGCCACGGGTCGGGCCCCAGCACCCGCCGCTCCTCCTCCCAGGCGTCCATGGCCCAGGCCAGGGTCATCCGGTGCGGCTGTGAGCGGAACTCGTACTGGATGCGCTTGGCCGCCTCGAAGGCCGCCATGAGGTTCGGGCCGATCCACGGGTGTCGGCGGTAGAGCTCCGTGGGGATCACCAGCGGGTGCATGATCGGGAAGAGCCCCGTGGCCTCGTAGGAGCAGCGCTGGGCCTCGCGGAAATCCGGAAAGACCCGGCGCACCTCCGGGTGGCCATCCAGGCAGACCTTGGGGACGTTGGGGACCAGCAGCGCGTCGATCTTCCCGGCGAGCATCAACGCCCCCACGTCCTTGGACTCCGCCCGCTCCAGGCGGAGCCCCGGGACCTTCCGGTCCCGGTCCACCAGCTCCTCCTCGGTCGCCACCCAGGTGATGTCGGTCAGCGTCACGCCGTGGACGTGCTGCAGGACCCCCTTGGTCGTCAGCGCGAGGGTGTTCTCGTACGAGAGGATCCCCACGCGCTTCCCCGGCAGGTCCCCCGGCCCCTTGATCCCGGAACGGGCGCTGCAGAAGAAGAACTGCTCGCCGAACATGCGCCGGGTGAAGACCGGGACGGCGGTGAGCCAGTCCTCGCCCCGTGCGCGCATGACGATGTAGGAGGACATCGAGAACTCGCAGACGTCGAACTCCCGGTGCTCGTACATCCGCCGGTGCCGCGGCCCCGACGGGGCATACGCGATGTTGAGGTCAATCCCCTCGGGCCGGACCCGGCCGTCGAGCAGGGGCTGGAGGTAGTCGTAGTGGGAGATCGCCAGGGTCAGGGGAAGTCGGCTCATCGGTCACTCCTTACGGGCGCTCCACCTCGGCCTTGATGGAGAGCCACATGGAGGTGCACAGGTCGTTGAACTGCGCGTTCTTGCGTAGCTCCTCGAAATTGCGCGGGCGCGGGAGGTCCACCACCACATGGTCCTTGACCCGTCCGGGCTGGGCGCTCATCACGATGATCCGGTCCGAGAGGAAGGCCGCCTCCTCGATGCTGTGGGTCACGAAGAGGACGGTCATCCGCGTCTCCTCCCAGATCCTGAGGATCTCCTCCTGCATGACGCGGCGGGTCTGGGCGTCCAGGGCCCCGAAGGGCTCGTCCATGAGGAGCAGCTCGGGGTCCAGGGCCAGGGCCCGGGCGATGGCCACCCGTTGCTTCATCCCTCCGGAGAGCTCGTAGGGGAAGTGCTCGCTGAAGCGGCTCAGTCCCACCATGCGGGTCAGCCGCTCGACGGTCCCGTCCACGTCCTTCCCCTGCATCCGCTCCCGGGCGATCGCCAGCTCCAGCCCGAAGGCGATGTTGCGGCGGACGGAGAGCCAGGGGAACAGGATGAACTCCTGGAAGACGATGGAGCGCTCGGGGCCCGGCCTGGTGACCGGGCGGCCATGCATGACGATGGAGCCGGAGCTGGGCAGGAGCAGCCCGGCGATCATGTAGAGGAGCGTGCTCTTGCCGCAGCCCGACGGCCCCAGCAGGGTCACGAACTCCCCCTTGGTGATCCCGAAGCTCACGTCCTGGAGGGCCACCACCTCGGCCTTCCCCTTCTCCGAGAAGACCTTGGTGACCTGCCGGATCTCAACCATCAGCCGCCGGCCCTCCCCTTGCGCCCAGGCATCCCGGCGGGGGCGCCGGACGGTCAGAGGGGGTGGGGCGAACGGCAGGCCGGCGGGGGGCAGGGAACCGCCCCCCGTCTGCCCACCTCCCGGCTACTTCCGCAGCCCGTCCTTGAACAGGATCCCGCCGTGGCCGATATTCTCCTCGGGCAGGTCGTTGATCAGGACGTGGACGGCCTGGGCCGGGGCCCCGATGGTGCTCGTGAAGGCGTCCGTGACGGCCTTGACCAGGTCCCGCTTCTGGCTCTCGCTCCGGCCAGCCTTCATGTAGATCACCGCATACGGCATGGTCTTCCTCCTCTCTCCCGGCGAGCCGGGACATGGGGTGCTCGATCCACCAACCTCCGCATGATGCCGTGATGTGGTCGGCGCGCCGGCCGTGCACCGGCTCGCCCTCACCATGAGGACCTCGTCGGGGCCTCACGGCGAAGGTCTTGCGCCGCTAGTCCGGGAAGCGATCCATCAGGTGCTGCTTGATGAGGTCGAGCTGCTTCGGGTCATCGGTCATGGGGTTCACCATCAGGTACTGGAGCCCCGAGCGTCGCAGCTCCTCGATCCGCCCGCAGATGTCGTCCAGGGAGCCGATGAGATAGGAGGCCATGAGGTCCTCGAGGGAGCGCGTGCGCCCCATGATCGCCTCGAAGGCCGGCACCTGCTCCCGCAGCGCCTTCTCCCGGTCGTGCGTGTCCACGATGTGCACGAACTGCGTGTGGGCGTAGAGGATGCTCTTCGGGTCCCGTCCGGCCGCGCGCGCGTGGGCTTTGACCTCCTCCCAGTCCTTCATCACGGAGTCCTTGTCGCTCCCGCTGGAGCGCCCGATCCAGGCATCGGCCTTCATGATCCGCCGGAGCACGCTCTTGGCGATGTAGGGCTTGTCGGGCGCGTCCGCGTGGGTCAGGGAGCCCCCGGCGACCCAGATGGGCGGGCACTCCGGCGGCATCGGGTCGATGGTGACGTTCTCGAACTGGAAAAACCGCCCCTTGAAGCTCGCGTTCCGCGTCGTCAGGAGGAGCTTGACCGAATCCAGCACCTCGTCGGTGCGAGCGCCCCGCTCCCGGAACGGCACCCCCATCGCCCGGTACTCGGCCGGCTCCCATCCACCCCCCACGCCCAGGATAAACCGCCCCCCCGTCAAGTAGACCATCGAGGCGATCTCCTTCGCCAGCAGCACCGGGTGACGGAAGGGGAGGATGAGGATCCCGGTCCCGATCGCCACGTGCTCGGTCACCCCGGACACGAAGGCGAGGACCTTGAGCGGCTCCAGCCAGGAGACCGCGTAGATGGCCGGGCTCGGGAGCAAGTGGTCGATGACCCAGATGCCGTGGAACCCCAGTTCCTCCACCCGCCGGCAGTACCCCCGGAGGGCGCGGGTCCGCTCGTACGTCAGGTCGGGCCAGACGTACGACGGGATCCGGATGCCGAACTGCATGTGTGCCTCCTGTGGGCCTGCCCTACAGCCGGTACAGGCGCCGGGGGTTGGCCTCCAAGATCTTCTGCTTGCTCGACTCGGAGAGGTCGGAGCGCTCACGCAGGATCTTCGCGGCGAACGGCTCGCGGTCCCCATGGAGCATGTCCGATCCGAAGACGATCTGTTCCTCGCCGACCAGCTCGATCACCTGGGGAAGGAGGACGTCCTCCACCTCGGTCGCGAAGTAGAGGTTCCCCCGGCGGATGTATTCCAGCGGGCGGCAGGCCGCCCGGGGGGCCTGCTCGGGCCAGCGCTTCCCCATGAGCTCAGCAAAGGTGTAACGGTGATCGAGGCGGTGCACCATGTAGTGCACCCACTCGCACCCGGCCTCCAGGAAGCCCACGCGCAGCTCCGGCAGGCGGTCCAGGACCCCGCTGGTGACCAGGGCCGCGAACCCCATGGCTACCGGCATCAGGAACGGGATCACCGTCCCCACGTAGAGGTCCGAGTAGAGGTTGCTGATCGAGGGGCAGGACCACCCCACGTGGACCGCCAGGGCGAGGTCCTCGGCCGCCATGGCCTCGTAGAAGGGGAGCAGGGCCGGATCATCGAGCAGCCGGTCGCCCACCGTCCCCAGGACCATCACGGCCACGGCCCCGAGCCGCCGCCCCTCCCGGACCACCTCGACCGCCCCGGGCACATCGTCGAGGTTCACGGCCGCGGCCCAGCGAAGGCGCTCGTGACTCCCCAGCTTGTCCGACATCCAGCGGTTGTAGGCCGCGCAGAGCGCCGTTCCGAACCGAGGGTTGATGGTCAGCGGGTGGACGAGGAACAACCCGGGGTAGACCACGGCCACGTCGATCCCCTCAGCGTCCATGTCCTGCAGGCGCGCCTCCGGGGTGCGCAGCTCGATCGACTCCAGCGTCTCCGGCTTCGTGGCCGTGAACCAGGTGCGCCTCCCCTGAACGGTCGTGGGGCTTCCGAGGTTGTGGGCGCCGCGGCCCACACGCCTGGGGAAGAGCTGATCCTCGATCACCCAGTAGGCGGTGTCGTCCAGGCCGACCTGGCGGGGGCGCTGCGCGCGGAAGGCGGGATCCAGGTACGCGTCGCCGAAGGTCGCCTCGTGCTCCTCGACGTGGGCGTCAGCGTCGATCACCAACATGGTCTGTCCTCCGTCCGTGAGGGCAGGCTACCTGCCGGCCGCCTCCTGCTTGGCCTTCAGGGCCTTGCGGATCTTCTCCGGCGTGATGGGGAGGCTCGTGATCCGCACGCCCACCGCGTCGCAGACGGCATTGGCGATCACGGCGGCCACGGGCACGAGGGGGGTCTCCCCGGTCCCCTTGGCCCCGTAGGGGCCGAACGGGTCGATGGGCTCCACCAGGATGCTCTCCACGTTGGGCGCGAGCCAGGCGGTCGGGACCTCGTACTCCATGGGCTCCAGCACCCGCCCGTCCTCGAAGACCAGCTCTTCGCACAGGGCATAGCCGAGCCCCTGCACCACCCCGCCCTCCACCTGCCCCTCGGCGCTGAGCGGGTTCAGGGCCCGGCCGAGGTCATCGGCCGCGACGACCCTCAGCACCTTGACCACGCCCGTCTCGGGGTTCACCTCGACCTCGGCGACCTGGCAGGCGAAGGAGTACGCGGGGGCGATGTTGCCGAACTTCTCCTTGCCGACCTGCACGGTCGTGTCCACGGAGAACTGCCCGCGGCCGATGACCGGCGTCCCGCCCTTCTTGTACATGCTGGCCTTCACCGCATCCGCCACCGTGAGGCTCCGGCCGGGCAGCCCCTTCACGGAGATGACCCCCTCCCGGATGACCAGGTCGTCGGGGTTGGCCTCCAGCTTCTCGGCGGCCGCCTCCAGGAGCTGGCGCTTGGCGTCCCGGGCCGCCATGCGCACGCCGTTCCCCCCGATGGCCGTCACGCGGGTGGCCCAGGCCCCCAGGGCGAAGGGCGTCACGTCGGTGTCGGCCACGGACATGTCCACGTCCTCGTAGCGCACCCCCAGCTCCTCGGCCGCGATCTGCGCGAAGATCGTGTTGGCGCCCTGCCCGATCTCCCCCTCGCCGCAGATCACGTTGGCCCGGCCGTCCTCATTGAGCTTGACGAACGCCGCCGAGCCGTCGTAGTCCCCGATGATCCGGTTCCCCGAGACGTGGATGGCGCAGGCGACCCCCAGGCCGCGCCCGAAGGTCTTCTGCTGCCGCTTCGCGGGCCACCCGATCCGCTCCAGGGCCCGATCGATGCACTCGGTCAGGCCACAGGAGTTGATGACCCACCCGTGGGCCGTCACGTCGCCGGTCTGAGTCGCGTTCTTCCGGTGCATCTCCGCGGGGTCGATCCCGAGCTCGCGGGCGAGCATGTCGATCATGGAGCCGACGGCGAAGGTGATCTGGGGGTTGCCAAAGCCCCGGAAGGCGCCGGTGGGCGTCTTGTTCGTGTAGACGAGCTTCGCGTCCGTGCGGATGTTCCGGTAGCGGTAGGCGCTGTCCACCCGGGTGGCGGCCGTGGAGAGGATCCCCTGCGCCCAGTTCGAGTAGGCGCCGTTGTCCGCGATGATCTGCGTGTCCTTGGCGGTGATCACGCCATCCTTCCGGGCGCCCATCTTCAGGCGGATGATCATGGGGACCCGCGGCCTGGCGGCCTGCATCTCCTCCTCGCGGGTGTGCTCGCAGAGGACCGGGCGCCGGGACTTGAGCGCCAGCAGGGCCGTCACCACGGGCAGCTTCTGATCCAGCTTCCCCCCGAACCCGCCCCCGACGTAGGCCTGGATCATCCGGATGTCGGAGAGCCGGAGGTTCAGCGCCTTGGCGAGGAGCTGCCGGGGGATCTCCAGGAACTGCAGCGGGCACCAGATCGTCAGCTTCCCTTCGCTCCAGTTGGCCAGGGCCGCCACGTTCTCCATGTAGTACTGGTGATGGCACTGGGTCCGGAAGGTCTCCTCGAGGACGACGGCGGCCTCGCGCAGGCCGGCCTCGATGTCCCCGCGCTCGAAGTTCAGGTGGGAGGCGACGTTGTTCGGGAACTGCTCGTGCAGCACGGGCGCGCCCGGCCGCAGGGCCTCCTCGGGGTCGAACACCGCCGGCAGCTCCTCGTACTCCACCTCGATCAGGTCCAGGGCCTCCTCGGCCGTATCCCGATCGATGGCCGCCACCGCCGCCACCTCGTCGCCCACGTACCGGACCCGGTCGTCGCAGAGCGGGAGCTCGTCGTCCACCACCAGGCCGTACTTGATCTTCGGGGTGTCCGCCGCGGTGATGACGGCCCGCACGCCCGTCAGGCCCTTCGCCCGGGCCGTCTCGATCTGGCGGATCCGGGCGTGCGGGAACGGGCTCCGGAGCACCTTGCCGTACAGCATGCCGGGCAGGCGCATGTCCGCGGTGTACTTGGCGTCCCCCATCGCCTTGGCCTTCGCGTCGATGCGGGGGAATGGCTTGCCGATCACCGAGAACTCTGCCATGGCGCTACCTCTCTCCGCGGGCCACCGCCCGCACGGCCTCGACGATCTTCACGTAGCCGGTGCAGCGGCAGATGTTGCTCCCCACGGCCTCGTAGATCTCCTCCTCGCTGGGATAGGGGTTCTGGAGGAGCAGCCCCTTGGCTATAATGATCATCCCCGGGGTGCAGTACCCGCACTGGATCGCCCCGTGCCGGACGAAGGCCTCCTGGAGCGGATCGAGCTGACCGCCCGGGGCCAGCCCCTCGATCGTCGTGATCTCGCGCCCCTTCACCTGGAAGGCCATCTTGATGCAGCTGGAGACCGGCTGGCCGTCCACCAGCACCGTGCAGGCCCCGCAGATCCCGGCCCCGCACGACTCCTTGGTCCCCGTCAGCCCCAGCTCGTCCCGGAGCAGCTCCAGGAGGGTCCGCTGGGGCGGCAGCTCCATCTCGTACCGGTCCCCGTTGATCGTGAAGCTCATGGGAATCCGCGTCGCCATCCCTACCCCTGGTAGCCGGGCCCGAGCCCGGTCAGGCCCTCCAGGGCCTGGCGGCTCAGCACCTCGACCATGTCCCGCTTGTACCCGGCCGACGCCCAGGGGTCATCCCAGGGCGCGGTCCCCGCGGCGGCCGCGGCCCCGACCTGTCGCAGCAGCTCCGGCGTGGCGCGCTTCCCGCGGAGCAGGTCCTCCGCCCGCCGCGCCCGGAGCGGCGTGGGGGAGACGCCACCGAGGACGATGTGGACCTCCTCGACGGGGGCGCCATCGCCGCCACGGATGGCCACGGCGATCCCCACAATGGCCATGCTGCTCTTGGCCTTCTGCCCCACGAACTTGATGTAGCTCCCCCGCAGCGGGCGGCCGTGTCCGGGCAGGCGGATCTCGGTGAGGAGCTCGTCGGGCGCCAACACGCTCTTGAAGGCATCGCTGAAGAACTGCTCCACGGGCAGGGTCCGGGTCCCACCCCGGGCCGCGATCACCACCTCCGCCCCCAGGGTGATCAGCACCGGCGCGGTGTCGATGGCCGGATGCGCGTAGCAGAGGCTGCCCCCGATGGTCCCGGAGTTGCGCACCCGCACCGAGCCGATGTTGGCCGCGGTCGTGGCGAGCTGCGGGCAACGCTCGCGGACGAGCGGATGGGTCGCCACCGCCCCATGGGTCATGAGGGCGCCGAGGCGCAGCCCGCCGCCCGGCATGGGGTCCGCGGTACCGAGCGCGGCCGGCAGGCTCTGGAGCGTGACCAGCACGCGCGGGCTGACGATCCGTCGCTTCAGGAAGTAGACGAGGCTGTTCCCGCCGGCGATCACCCTGGCGTCCTCCCCGTGGCGGCCGAGGATCTCGCAGACTTCCCCGACGCTCACGGGCTCCGCGTACTCGAATGGCCTCATCCCCTGCCCCCATCCTGTGCCCGTTCTCCCCGGCTGATCAGGCGGCGGAGACGCTCAGGGGAGAGCGGGACCTCCGTGATCCGCACGCCGAATGGGGCCAGCGCGTCCTCTACGGCCGCGGCGATGGCGGCCGGCGCCGGGATCGTTCCTCCCTCCCCGGCCCCCTTCACGCCGAGAGGGTTCAGGGGCGACAGAGTCTCCACGTGGTCCAGGAGGATCTCGGGCACCTCCGCGGCGGACGGCAGCAGGTAATCCATGAAGGTCGAGGTCAGCAGCTGCCCTGACCCGTCGTACACCGGCTCCTCGAGCAGGGCGTTGCCGATCCCGTGAGCCACCCCCCCGCAGACCTGCCCCTCCACGATCATCGGGTTGATCATCCGGCCGCAGTCGTGGATGGCCCCGTATTTGAGGACCTTCACCATCCCGGTCTCCACGTCCACCTCGACCACCGCCGCGTGCGTGCCGCTCGCGTAGGCGGCCTGGGCGGGGGTGAAGTAGGAGGTCGCCTCCAGGGAGGTCTCCACGCCCTCCGGCATGGGCGAGCCCGGACCCGGCACCGCCCCCGCCGCCACGCGCGCCACCTGGCCCAGCGGCACCCCCTTCTCCGGCACGCCCCTGACCTGGACCCTCCCGCTGATCAGATCGAGGTCCTCCACCCGGGCCTCGAGCAGGTAGGCGCCCGCACGCAGGGCCCGCGCCCGCACCTCTGTCGCGGCCGCCGTCACGGCGTTGGCCGCCACCGTGGCGATGCGGCTGGCGAAGGTCCCGGTCCCCTGCGGGATCCCCGCGGTGTCGCCGGTGACGACCGTGATCTCCTCCAGCTCGACCCCGAGCGCATCCGCGCAGACCTGGGCCAGCATCGTCTCATGGCCCTGGCCCTGGGGCGAAGCGCCCGTGTAGAGGTAGACCCGGCCCGAGGGGTCCACCCGAACGGTCGCGCCCTCATGGGGGCCCAGGCCGGTGGCCTCCACGCAGCAGGCCATTCCAACCCCGAGGTAGCGTGCCTCGGCGCGCAGGCGCTCCTGCTCTTTCCGGACCTCTTCGTAGCCGATGAGCCTCAGGGCCCGGGTCAGGCCTTCCGGGTAGTTGCCGCTGTCGTAGGTCTGTAGCCTGCCGTCCCGGGAACGCAGCCCGACGACGTACGGGAACTCGTGGGGCGGGATGAAGTTCCGAAACCGGACCTCCGCCGGGTCCAGCCCGAGCTCCCGAGCGACCCGGTCCACCATCCGCTCCATCACGAAGACCGCCTGCGGTCGGCCCGCCCCACGCACGGGGGCTGAGGGGACGGTGTTGGTGTACACGACCGTGACCTCGAACCGGTAGTTCGGGATCTTGTAGGGCCCGGGGACCATGGTCGCGGTGAGCACGGGGACCACGATCCCCCATGGCGTGTAGGCCCCCTGATCCGCGACGAACCGGTCCCGCACCGCGAGGATCCGACCGTCCCGGCGGACGGCCACCTCGACCTCGTGGACCTGTCCTCGCTCCTGGATGGCGGTCTGCAGGTGCTCGCGCCGGTCCTCCACCCACTTGACGGGGCGGCCCAGCCGGATGGCCAGGAACGGAACCAGGAACTCCTCGGGGTAAAAGACCCCCTTGGAGCCGAAGCCCCCGCCGACATCGGGGGCGATGATCCGGATCTGCGCCTCGGTCAGGTTCAGGAGCGGGGCCAGGCCGCGGCGGATCAGGTGTGGGGTCTGGGTCGAGGACCAGACCGTGAGGGCCTGGAGGAGCGGGTCGTACGCGGCGAGCACCGCCCGGGCCTCGATGGACTGGCCGCTTCCGCGAAGGACCCGGAACCGTTCCCGGAACACATGGTCCGCCTCGCGGAAGGCCCGCTCCACATCGCCGGTCTCCTGCTCCAGATGGGCCGCCACGTTGGTCCCGAGCTCCTCGTGCACGAGGGGGGCATCGGCTGCGAGCGCCCGCTCCGGGTCCACCACCGGCGGGAGCGGCTCGTACTCCACCCGGATCAGATCCAGGGCGTCCTCTGCGGCGTACCGCTCCTCGGCCACCACGACGGCCACGGGCTCCCCCACGTAGTGGACCATCCCCGGCGCCAGGGGGAACTCCTGGGCGGCCTTCAGCGCGGGGTGGGGGACCGGCAGCGGAAGCGGGCCCGCTGGCTGGAGGTCCTCAAAGGCGAGGGCGAGGAGCACGCCCGGGCTCTGCCGTGCCGCCGTGAGGTCCACGGCCCGGATGCGGGCGCGGGCATAGGGGCTGCGCAGGATCGCGGCGTGGACCATGCCGGGCCGCGCCAGGTCGGCCACGTAAGCCCCCTCGCCCGTGATCAGGCGCCGGTCCTCCCGGCGCTTGATCCGGGCCCCGACGAAGCGTGCCGCCATGGGCTGCGCCCGGGTCGCTACCGCGGCCTGGTGTCGAACTTCTTGACGATCTGTCGCTTGCCGCCCTTGATCTGCACGATGTACATGTGCGGGTAGGCCTGGTTGTTCGCGTCGAACTGGATGCGGGCCCCCGACAGCGCGATGTAGTCGGTCTTCTTCAGGGCATCCCGGACCGCCGTGCGGAACCCCTGGAGATCCCGCATGAGGGCGCGGAGCCGCTCCGGGCTTCCGTCCGCGGCCCGCTTGATGGCCTCGGCCAGGACGTAGATGTCGTCATAGCCCGCCTGCGCGTACTCGTCCGGCAGGTCCGCCCCGGGCCGCATCTTCTTCCAGTCCTCGACGAACTTCCTGCTCCGCGCGTTGTCGACGGCGGGCTCCCATCGGGTGAGGACGTACATCCCCTCGGCCGCGCCCTCGGCCAGCTCAATGAACTTGTCCGTCACCTGGCCGTCGGAGCCCAGGAGCATCACCTTCATCCCGAGGTCGCGGATCTGCTTGACCATGGCCGCCCCGGGCCGGCTCACCTCGACCATGTCGATGGCCTCGGGGCTGGTGGCCTTGATCTTGGTCAGGTACGACGTGTAATCGCTCTCGCCGGGCTTGGCGAACTCCTCGGCCAAGACCGTGCCGCCGAGCTTCAGGAGGTTCTCCTTGTAGGCCTTGATGGTCTCGCGGCCCCAGTCGTCGTTCCGGGCCAGAAAGGCCACCCGCTTCACCTTCAGATCCTTCACCCAGAATTCCACGAACCCCGGGGCCTCGATGTCCGAATGGTGGGAGGCGCGGAACAGCCACTTGTATCCGCGGCGGGTCAGCGAGGCGGCGGTCGAGATCGCCGTCACCGTGGGGACCCCCACCTTCTCGATCTCCGGGATGGCGGCGAAGGTCGAGGAGGAAAACCAGCAGCACTCCAGGGCGTGCACCTGGTCCTGGTGGACGAGCTTCTTGATCGCATTCAGGGCCTCGGCCGGGATCCCACGGCTGTCCTCCTCGATGAGCTTGATCGGATGCCCCAGGATGCCCCCGGCGTCGTTGATCTGCTTGACCGCGACCCGCGCGGCGTACACGGTCATCAGGCCGTCGAAGGAGAACGGCCCGGTGATCATGGCCACCAGGCCGATCTTGATCTCCTGGCCCTGCCCGGCCCCCGTCCAGGCGACCAGGGCGGCGGCCACGACCACGATGGCGAGCAGCCTCTTCATCCTATCCCTCCTCGCCCGGGCTCCACTTCGGCCCGGGTCACGATCCCTCACGTGCCCGCACCAGGCGTCGGGGCCGGGCGAGCCTGTCACAGCCCCAGATACGCCCTCTTGACCAGCGCGTTCCGGACCAGGTTTGCGGCCGCGTCCTCGAGCACGATCCGCCCCGTCTCCAGCACATACCCCCGGCCCGCGATCCCCAGCGCAAGCTGGGCCTTCTGCTCCACCAGCAGGATCGTCACCCCCTGCTTGTGGATGTCCTGGATGATCTGGGCGACCCTGGTGACGATCCGCGGGGAGAGGCCGAGGGAAGGCTCGTCCAGCAAGAGGAGCTTCGGGTTGGACATCAGCCCCCGCCCGACAGCCAGCATCTGCTGCTCCCCTCCGGAGAGCGTCCCCGCGAGCTGCTGTCGGCGCTCGGCCAGGATGGGGAAGGAGTCGAAGACCCGTTCGAGGCCCCGACGGAACTGCGCCTTGTCCCTGATCAGGTACCCCCCCAGCCGCAGGTTCTCCAGCACGGTGAGGTCGGGGAAGATGCGGCGCCCCTCGGGGATGTGGGCGATCCCCCGGGCCAGGATCCGGTGAGGCGGCAGGCCGGTGATGACCTCTCCCTCGAACTCGATCCTGCCCGCCGAGGCGGGGACCAGGCCCGAGATGGCCTTCAGGGTCGTGCTCTTGCCCGCCCCGTTCGCGCCGATCAGCGTGACGATCTCCCCCTCGCTCACGCTGAGGGAGATCCCCTTCAGGGCCCGCACGGCCCCGTAGCGCGCCTCCAGGGCCTCAACCTGCAGCATCGAGGGCCTCGTCCTGCCCCTCGCCCAGGTAGACCTCGATGACCTTGGGGTCGAGGGCCACCTGTTCCGGCGTCCCCTCGGCGATCTTCTGGCCGTAGTCGAGGACCACGATCCGCTGGCAGACCCCCATCACCAGCTTCATGTCATGCTCGACCAGCACGACGGTCATCCCCTGCTCGTTCATCTTGCGGATCAGGGCGTCCATGCGGCCGATCTCCTCGAGGTTGAGCCCGGCTGCCGGCTCGTCCAGCAGGAGGAGCTTCGGGTCGCCGGCCAGGGCCACGGCGATCTCCAGCTTCCGCTGTTCCCCGTAGGGGAGCCCCCGGGCCTGCGCGTCGCGGCGGGGGGTCAGCTCCACGAGGTCCAGGATCTCCTGGACCCTGCGCGCCAGGGCCGCCTCCTCGTCCCGCCTGGCCGCCGTGTTGAGCAGGGCCGCCCAGAACCCGGTGCGCGTGGCCGAGTGGGCCCCGATCGCGACGTTGCGCCAGACCGGCAGCCGGGGGAAGATGCTCGTCCTCTGATAGGTCCGGAGGATCCCCCGGGCGGCGATCTCATGGGGCGGGAGGTGGGTGATCTCCTCGCCCCTGTACCGGACGGTGCCGCGGTCGGGCTTGAGGAAGCCGGTGACGAGATTGAAGACGGTCGTCTTCCCCGCCCCGTTGGGGCCGATCAGCCCGAGGATCTCGCCCGGCTCGATGGTGAGGTCCACCCCGTTGACGGCGACCAGGCCGCCGAAGCTGACCGTGAGCCCTCGGCCCTCAAGCAACGGCACGGCGCCTCCGCACCAGTCCCCCGGCGCGTTCCAGGACCCCGTTGATCCCCTCGGGCATGAAGATCACGGAGAGCACGAGCAGCAGCCCGAAGATCGACATCCGGTACATCTGCGTCCCGCGCAGGATCTCGGGGAGCAGGGCGAAGATGAGGGCGCCGACCACGGTGCCCCGGATGCTCCCCTGCCCGCCCACGACCACCATGATGATGACAGTATACGAATAGAAAAACGAAAGCAATTCAGGGGAGACGTACCCGACGTAGTGCGCGTAGAGGCTCCCGGCGATCCCCGCGTAGGTCATGCCGATCACGAAGGCCAGCATCTTGTAGTGGAAGGTGTTCACCCCCACGGACGCCGCCAGGTCGTCGTTCTCCCGGATGGCCAGGAAGGCGTTCCCCACCCGGGAGCCGATGATGCGGGTGGTGACGAAGATGCAGGCGAGCGCCGCGGCCAGGACGAGGTAGTAGTTCGACAGCTCGCTCTCGAAGCGGAAGCTGAACAGTCCCGGGACCTCCAGGCTGGCCCGCTTCACCCCGGGGAGCCCCATCGGCCCCCGGGTCAGCTCCACCCAGTTCAGGGCCACGAGCTGGAGGATCTCGGCGAACCCGAAGGTCACGATGGCGAAGTATGGCCCCTTGAGCTTGAGGCAGGGGTACCCGATCAGCAGCCCCGCCACCGCGCTCAGGACCACGGCCGCCAGAAAGTCCACGAGGAAGGGCGTGTCGAAGGTCAGGTTCAGGATGGCCGAGGTGTAGGCGCCGATCCCGAAGAACGCCGCATGGCCCAGGGAGAGCTCGCCCAGGTACCCCACTACCATGTCGAACCCCAGGGCCAGCAGGACGAAGAGCCCGGCCAGCACCAGCACGCCGATGTGGTAGGGCTCGGTGAGGACGAGCGGGACGACCACCGCCACGGCGAGCACGACCAGGCGGCCCGGGCTCCTCATGCCGGGCTCCTCATGCCGGGCTCCGCCCGCCGAACAGCCCCTGGGGACGGAAGAGCAGGACCAGGATGATGATGGCGTAGCCGACCGCGTCCTTGTATCCCGTGGAGATGTATCCGGCCCCGAGGTTCTCGGCGATGCCCAGGATCAGCCCCCCCCAGATGGCGCCCTGGACGTTCCCCATCCCGCCCATGATGACAACGGAGAAGGCCTTGATCACCCCCCATTCACCGACGAAGGGCGTGATCCCGAACAGGGCCCCGAGCAGGGTGCCGGCCAGGGCCGCCAGGCCCGCGCCGAACGCGAAGGTGAACGCATAGACGCCGCGGACGTCGATCCCCATCAGCGCGGCGGCCTCCGCATCCCTGGCGACGGCCCGCATGGCGGTCCCCAGCCTGGTCCGGCGGATGAACCGGCTCACCAGGACGATGCTGGCCACGGAGCAGCCCAGGATGAAGAGCCGCTCATGGGTGACGACGACCCCGCCGAGGGAGAGGGTCTTGCCGGCCAGGGGGGATTCGATGCGCTGGGGGTCGGGGCCCCACACGATCTGGGTCGTGTTGGCGAGAAAGATGGAGAGCCCGAGGGTCGAGAGCATGAGGATGAAGGCATGCCGCCCGATCAGGGGGTGGACGGTCAGATACTCCGAGAGGACCCCGAGGGCTGCCACGAGGAGCATGGAGAGCGCCATGGCCACGAAGAAGTTCAGGTCCGTCACGGTCAGGAGGGTGAAGGTCATGTACCCGCCCAGCATGTAGAACTCTCCCTGGGCGAAGTTGATCACACCGAGGATGCCGAAGATGAGGGTGAGGCCGATCGCGATCAGGGAGTAGACGACCCCGATCGTCACGCCATTGGCGACCTGCTGGAGGAAGGTTTCGACCATGGGACCACACGGCCGTCGCCGAAGCCACGGACGGACCGGGAGCGCGCGAGCCTCTCAGGCGCTGCCGAGGTAGGCCCGTTTCACGTGCTCGTTCTCCAGCAGCGCGCGGGCGGGGCCCTCCAGCACGATCCGTCCCGTCTCCAGCACATAGGCCCGGTGGGCCAGGTTCAGGGCCAGGAAGGCGTTCTGCTCGACCAGCAGCACCGTCGCGCCTCGCTCGTGGATCCCCTGGATGATCCTGGCCATCAGCTCCACCACCAGCGGGGCCAGGCCGAGGGAGGGCTCGTCGAACATGACCAGCTTCGGCTGCGACATCAGCGCCCGCCCGATCGCCAGCATCTGCTGCTCGCCCCCGGAGAGCGTCCCGCCGAGCTGCCGCCGGCGCTCTCGTAACACCGGGAAGACCGTGAACATCTGCTCCATGTCGGCCCGGACCCCGCTCCGGTCACCCCGGAGGAACGCCCCGAGCTCCAGGTGCTCCTCCACCGTGAGCCGAGGCCAGATCTTCCGCTCCTCCGGGCAGTGGGAGATGCCCAGGCGCACGATCTCCTTGGGCGGCAGCCCGTCGATGCGGCGGTCGAGGAACTCGATGGCGCCGTCCGCCGGCGTGATCAGGCCGGAGATGGTCCGGAGGGTCGTGGACTTGCCGGCCCCGTTCGAGCCGATCAGCGCGATGATCTCCCTCTCGTTGACCTCCAGGGAGATCCCCTTCAGGGCCTCCACCCGGCCATAATAGCTGCGGATGCCGCGGACCTTCAGCATGGGCGGGCGCTCCCTCCCGGTCCCCGGCCCGCGGCCGATGGCTTCTGCGGCGTCTCGACCGGCTCGCCGGCGGGCCGGAGCCGCTCGCCCCCGGAGGAGGCGGGCCCACGGGCACCGGCCACGGCCGTCCCCCCGCGCGTCCCACCGGCGAAGCCCGCGCCCAGATAGGCGCGGATCACATCCGCGTTCTGCCGGATCTCGTCGGGCACGCCCTCGGCGATCTTCTCCCCATGATCCAGCACCACGACCCGGTCTGAGATCCCCATGACCACGTTCATGTCGTGCTCGACCAGGAGCACGGTCACGCCCTTGGCGCGGATCTGGCCGATCAGGTACGTGACGCGGCGCGTCTCCTCGGGGTTCATCCCCGCGGTCGGCTCGTCGAGGAGCAGCAGTTCGGGGTCCGCAGCCAGGGCCACCGCGATCTCCAGGAGCCGCAGGTCCCCGTAAGCCAGGTTCCGGGCGACCTCGCCCTCCTTGCCCGCGAGCCCCACGAACCCGATGATCTCCCGGGCGCGGTCGGCCACCCGCTCCTCGTGCGCCCGTTTTCGGCGGGTGCCGAGCAGCACATCCCACACCGGGGCCCGGGCGGCCTTGTGCAGGCCGATCAGCACCCCCGTGAGCACCGTGACCTCGGGGAAGACCTCGGTCTTCTGAAACGTGCGGGCGATGCCGCGGCGGGAGGCCTCGTGGCCCGGGCTCCCGCCGAGGTCACGGCCCCGGTAGAAGACCCGGCCTCTCGTGGGCCGGAGGAATCCGGTCATGAGGTTGAAGACCGTGGTCTTGCCGGCCCCGTTCGGCCCGATCAGGCTGACGATCTCCCCCTCGTCGACGTGGAAGGAGACGTCCCGCAGCGCGGCGAGCCCGCCGAAGTAGATCGTCAGGCCTTGCACATCGAGCAATTTCATGGGGCGCAAGCATAGTCGCCAGCCCACCGCTGTCAAGGCGTTTTTGCGAGGCCCCGCGCCGAGCTGGCGGTTGCGGCGATCGCGTGTCGGATGTATATTCCGGGCGGCTACGCCCCCGGCGGCGTTACGACCTGGCGACGCTGCTCCGCCAGCTCGGCGTGAGCGGGCTGCCTCCCCGGCCCGCCCGCTGAGCCTCTCCCGCCTCAGGATGCGACCGCGCCACCGATCTCAGCGGGCGGCGTTCGCGCACGCCTCGATCGCCTCGATGATCTGGTGGTACCCCGTGCAGCGGCAGAGGTTGCCGGCGATCGCCCGCTTGATCTCCGCAGGGGTGGGGTGCGGGTTCTCATCCAGGAGGGCCTTGGCCGAGAGGATCATCCCGGGGGTGCAGAAGCCGCACTGGAACCCGTAGTGCTCGATGAACGCGCGCTGCAGGGGGTGGAGCTCGCCGCCGCTGGCCAGCCCCTCGATCGTCACGATCTTGCGGCCAGCCGCGTGCGGGGCGAGGGTCAGACAGGCGTGCACGGTGCGGCCGTCGAGGATGACCGTGCAGGCGCCGCACTCCCCCATGCGGCAGTTGACCTTCGTCCCGGTGAGCCCCAGGGTATCCCGGAGCACGTCCACCAGGGTCTGGGTCGGTTCCACCTCCACCTGGTAGCCGCGGCCGTTGACCGTCAGTCGGATCTTCCGGCGAGCCATGATCAGGCCCCCTCCCTGGAGCGCTGGCGGCCCCGGCCCCGGGTGGCCTCACGCCCGTCCCCCGCGACCTGCCAGGCCTGCTCGAGCGCCCGGCGGCTGAGCACGCCGACCAGGTGTCGCTTGTACTCCTCCGACCCGAAGACATCGCTGCTGGGAGCGGCCAGGGCCCGCGCCCGCCGGGCCACCTCTTCGAGGAGCCCGGGCGAGGGGCGCTCGCCGCGCAAGAGCCCGGCCGCCTCGTCGCAGAGCAGCGGCGTGGGCCCCACCGCGCCGAGCGCCAGCCGGGCGTCCTGACACACCCCGTCGGCATCGAGGGTCACCCGCGCGCCCACCCCCGCCACCGGGAAATCCAGCGCGTTCCGGTGGCTGAACTTCACGTACGTCGCCCCGGTCCCCGGCGGCAGCGGCGGCACCCGGACCTCGGTCAGCAGCTCCCCGGGCTGGAGCGCCGTGCTCAGGAAGTCCACGAAGAAGCCCCGTAACGGCAGGCTTCGAGCACCGGCGGCGGAGGCCAGGGTCACCTCCGCATCCAGCACCAGGAGGGCCGGAGCCGGATCCTCCCGCGGGTCCCCGTGGCAGAGGTTGCCCCCGATGGTGCCGGCATTCCGCACCTGGATCGAGCCCACCTGCCCCTCCATCTCGACCAGCACCGGGGCCCGCCGACGGACGACGCGAGAGGTCTCGATCTCCCGATGGGTGGTCAGGGCCCCGATCCGCAACCCCGCGGCGTCGTCCCATCGGATGTACCGGAGCTCCCGAAGCCGGCGGATGCTGATCAGGCAGGTCGGCTGCAAGAGCCGGTGGTTCATCAGGATGATCAGGGCCAGGCCGCCGGCGATGAGCTTGGCGCCCTCGCCCTGCTCGGTCAGCGCCCGCGAGGCCTCCTCGACGCTCCGCGCTTCGATGTACTCCACGCCTGTCACCCCCAGACCCTCTGCCTCGACCTCACTCCCCGGCCTGCCCAGTCGCCGGCTCCCTCAGGCCGTCCGGCCCGCCGCCCCCAGCGCCCGCCAGACCTTCTCGGGCGTGGCCGGGATCTCGTCGATCCAGACCCCCAGCGCGTCGTGGAGGGCCGCGACCAGCGCCGGCGCCACATCCTTCACCGAGTGCTCGGAGGCGCCTTTCGCTCCATAGGGACCGGCCGGGTAGGGCTCCTCCACGAACGACACGATGGTCTCGTCCGTGACGTCGCTGGCCGTGGGGAGGAGGTACTCCATGAGGCTCGGGGTCAGGATCTGGCCCCCCTCCGTGGGCATGTCCTCCAGGAGCGCGAACCCCAGCCCCTGGGCCTCCCCCCCGATCAACTGCCCCCGCAGGGCCCCGGGGTTCAGCGCCCGCCCCACGTCCAGCACCACCACCGAGCGCAGCGGCCGCACCTTCCCCGTCTCCTCGTCCACCTCGAGGTCCATGAGGCCGGCGGAAAAGGTATGGCCCAGCTTGCCGTGGGGCTGGGAGAACCACCCATCGCCCCGCAGCTCGATCCCCTTCAGGCGGCACGCCCAGGAGAGCTTCCCCAGCGAGATGCGGCGGTCCGGCCGCTCGCGGACGAAGACATGCCCCTCGGCCAGGCCCAGCGCCTCGGGGGGCGCCTCGAGCTCATCCGCCGCGGCCTCGAAGACCTTCGTCCGCAGGTTGTGCGCCGCGAGCATGGCCGCGTTGCCCAGGCAGAAGGCCTGGCGGGACGCCACCGCCCGCCCCGACTTCGGCACCGCGGAGGTGTCCCCCAGCACGCAGGTCACGTCCTTGACCTCCAGCCCCAGCTCCTCGGCCACCACCTGGGCGAGCAGGGTCGAAGCCCCCTCGCCGAACTCGGCGGACTCGCACCGGACCACCGCCGTCCCGTCCGGCAGCAACTCGATGTTCGCCCCGGTCCCCTTCAGCAGGTAGATGGCGCCCGAAGAGGTATCGAAGATCGGCATGGTGCAGGCCACGCCGCGCCCGACCTTCTTGCGGGGGCCCGAGGGCTCGGGCTTCGGCCCGGCCAGCTCCCGGATCCGGGTCAGCACCTGCGGGAGCGTGACGGGATGATCGAGGTGGAGCATGGGCGAGATCGGGGTCGAGCGCCCCTGGACCAACGCGTTCTTCAGGCGGAGCGCGATAGGGTCCGTGCCCAGCGCCGTGGCCATCTTGTTCACCGTGGTCTCGAGGGCGAAGGCCGCCTGCGGGCCGCCGAAGCCCCGGAAGGCGCCGGCGATAGGGTCGTTCGTGTACGCCGCGACGCCCCGAATCCGCACGTTGGGGATGTCGTACGGACCACCCAGGTAGCAGCAGGCGACCTTGAGCACCGGCGGCGACGAGGAGGCGTAGGCGCCCCCGTTCAGCAGCACGTCGGCCTCGCAGGCGACGAAGGTCCCGTCGCGCCTCGCGCCCAGCTTCACCCGGATCCGGGCCGGGTTCCGCTTGGGGCTGGCCTGGAACGACTCCTCCGAGCGCCAGGCCATCCGCACCGGCCGGCCGCTCTTCAGCGCCAGCAGCGCCAGGTGGGGATGCACCGACACGTCGATCTTGCCGCCGAAGGCCCCGCCCATGGGCACGGGCACCACCCGGACCCGGTGCTCCGGGATCCCCAGCGCCCGGCTCACGCTCGTCCGCGCCTGCATCGGCGCCTGCGTGCCGGCGTACAGCGTCACCCCGCCCCCCGGCTCGGGCACCCCCACCCCCGCCGCCGGCTCCATGTACGCGTGCTCCTGGCGCGGCGTCCGGTAGGTCCCCTCCACGATCACGTCCGACTCGGCGAACCCACGCTCCACGTCGCCCCGGTCCAGCACGACCGGGTCCCCACAGATGTTGCTCCCGCGGTCCTCGTGCACCCGGGGCGCGCCGGGCTGGATCGCCGCCTCCGGGTCCACAATGGGCGGCAGCACCTCGTACTCCACCTGGATCCGCTCCAGCGCTGCCTCCGCCAGCGCCTCGCTCTCCGCCGCCACCAGGGCGAGGGGGTCCCCCACCATCTTGGCCGTCTCCCCCTCGGCCACCAGCACCGGCTGGTCCGCCGCGTAGTCGCCGAACCGGTTCGTGCCGGCGACATCCTTGGCGGTGACCACGGCGATCACGCCCGGCATCCGCTCGGCCTCGCTCGGGTCGATCCGGAGCACCCGGGCGTGGGGATAGGGCGAGCGCAACGTCTTCCCGTGCAGCATCCCCGGAAACGTCACGTCGATGTTGTAGCGCTCCTGGCCGGTCGTCTTCGCCGGGCCCCGCACATCGGGGACCGTCTGCCCGATCACCCGGTAGGGAGAGCCGTCAGACGCCATCGCCACCGTCGCGCTCCGTCTTCACGCCCTCACGCGGACCATAGACCGTGTCGTAGTAGAGGGTGCGCCGCGTCATGAAATGGGTGCGCTCGTAGCGCATCTCCCGGGCCTGAGGCCAGGGATGGCGGAGGTCCACACAGCGACCCCCCTTCATGACCACCGCCAGCCGGGCGCGATCCTGCAGCACCCGGATGTCCCCGAGCGGGTCGCCATCCACCACGAGGAGGTCGGCATAGCGCCCCGGCTCCAGGACGCCGCCGTCCTGCTCGAGGTTCACGGCCACGGCGTTGTTGCGGGTCGCCGCCATGATGGCCTCCATCGGCGTGAAGTCCAGGTACTTGACGAAGATCTCGAGCTCCCGGGCGTGCCAGTGGCCGAACGGGGTCACCGCGAACCCGGCATCCGTCCCCGCCATGAACCGGAGCCCGGCCTGGCGGGCCAGGCTCAGGATCTTCACCGAGGAGTCGATCAGCCGCTTGTAACTGTCCATGAGCCCCTGCGACGCCCCGACCAGGTGTCCCCACTCGACGGTGTTGACGAGCAGCGTCAGCGTGGGACAGATCGGGATGCCGGTCTTCAGCAGGGCCCCCAGGTCCGTCTCGTTCATGAGGTCGCCGTGGATCACCCAGTCCACCCCGGCCTCCGCGGCGTACCGGACCGCCAGGCCGGCCCGGGCGTGGATGGTCACCTTCTTCCCCAGCCGGTGGGTCTCCTCCACGATCGCCTTCAGCTCGTCCAGGCTGAGCGAGGGGACATCCCCCGAGGGCGTCCACACCGGGTTCGGATCGCCGCTCCCCGCCACCTTGATCAGGTCTACCCCCTGCTTCACCTGTCGGCGCACCTCGCGGACCATCTCGTCCCGGGTGTTGCACAGGACCCCGACGTTCGACGGCGGGGAGCCGACCCAGAGCGGGAAGAGATCCCCGATCGAGGCATGGGTCGAGAGCATCTGCCCCGCCGCGGTCATGCGCGGCCCTTCGACCAGCCCCGCGGCCATGGCATCGCGCACGGCCACCGCCACGCCCCACCGGCTCCCCGGGTCGCAGATCCCGGTGACGCCCGCGCGCAGGACCTTCTGCATGTTCCAGGCGGCCCGGATGGCCGAGTACTCGGCGCCCGGGTACATCCCCTCCTCCTCGTGCGTGCGGACCTCCCCGTAGCTCGTGTGGCAGTGGGCGTCGATCAGCCCGGGCATCACGGTCTTGCCGCCGGCCTCGATGACGAGATCGTACGGACCCTCCGGGGCCTCGCGCGCCGGGCCGACCCAGGCGATCCGCTCCCCTGCCACCACGACCGCCCCGTCGCGCATGGCCGGGCGCCCAGTCCCGTCAATGATCGTCCCACCCCGGATCAGCGTCCGCCCGGTCCCGCCTGCCTGCTCCGTGGCCGTGGTCATCTCCGTCCTCTCGCCGGCCCCATGCCGGCCCTCTCCCACCCCGGATCGGACGGCCATTTCCATCCGTTCCAGCGCCTTCCGGTGCAGAGCATCCTAGGAGACAGGCCGAACGCGGTCAAGAGCCCTCCTGCCCCATCCCGCCATCGAGACGGCCCTCGAGGCTCACAGCCGGCTCCGCACCAACATCCAGGGGTCGTCTGTCTGAGAGCTTGACACGGCCGCGGCCCGCAGTTTATCTGGTCACAGTTTATCTGCAGAGGAGAATGCAAGAAATGGTCTGGTGTCACCTCCTGGGTTAGGCCCCCGTTCCAGTGCGTCGAGCTTTCGGAGCCCTGCGTCTCCCGCAACCTGCAGCCACAGGCTTTCTGCTGCTGGCCACTCTGCTCCTGCTCTGGCCGGCCTTCCTCGGCAGGACGCCGGTCCCGGCAGATATCCTCTACGAGAACTACTTCCCGTGGAAGGCGATCCAGTCCGGCGTGCAGGCCCAGAACCCCGCGATGGAGGATGCCATCAGGGTTTACGTCCCGCTGACCGAATACGCCTTCGACCGGTGGCGGGCCGGCACCCCTCCTCTCTGGAACCCCCTGATCGTGGCCGGCACGCCCGAAGCGGCGGCGAGCTTCTCCGGGGCGTTCTATCCGCTCAACGCCCTGTACCTCCTTCCCCACCGGCCCCTGGCTCACGCCCTGGATGTCGGGCTCCACCTGTTCCTGGCGATGGCCTTCATGCAGCTCTTCCTCCGGGCACTCGGGTGCTCGGGATTCGGTGCGACCCTCGGGGGGATCGTCTATGGGCTGGGCGGGCTCATGGCGATCTGGCTCCCGTACGCGCCGGGCCGGCATGTCGTCGTCTGGCTCCCCCTGGCGTGGTACTTCCTCGAGCGCCTCTTCCACGGCGCACGGCTGGGAGCGGTTGCGGGCCTCGGCGTGGCCGTAGCCCTGCAGATCCTGGGCGGCCACGCCGAGTACCTCCTGTTCCAGGCACTGCTCACCGGCTTCTACCTGATCCTGCGGGGCTTCTGGTGGCTCCGGGGACGTCCGGGGGGGGCCGCGGCAGGGCGCCTGGTCGGGCGGGTGCTCCTCTCGGCCGGAGTCGCCCTGATGCTGGGCGCCATCCAGTGGCTCCCCCTGCTGGAGGTGCGCGCCCAGAGCCACCGGATCACCCGGGCTCTCGATGCCGAGGTGGATGCCGTATCGCCGTTCGCCCTGACCACGCTCATCTCCCCCCGGCTCTTCGGTTCGCCCATGGAGCGGAACCGGGTGGGGCCCACCTCCATCACGGTGATGTACATCGGGATCGCGCCCCTCCTGCTGGCCGTGGCGGGCGCCTGGTGGGGCCGGGGATGGCGGGGACGTGGAATGGCGGCCCTTTTCGTGCTCAGCTTTCTTGTGGCGACGAAGACACCCCTGACCTGGTTCTTCTATGACGTCGTCCCCCTGTTCTCACAGCTGCGCACGCTTCGGCGGATCATCCTCATCTTCGCAGCGCCGCTCAGTGTCCTCGCCGGGGTCGGGGCGAGCGCGCTGCAGGCGCGCCTGCAGCAGGAGGCGTTCTGTCGGGCGGTGATGCGCAGGCTGTCATGGGCCCGAATCGGAGCGCTGGGAGCGCTGCTCGGCGCAGGGCTGACCGGGGCGTACCTCCTCCAGGGGCTCTTCTATGAACCCGCCCTGAGACTGGTGGAGAAGACCCGGCCCGGCGTGCTCGTCGGGGATGTCCCGGCCAAGTTCCGGACCTTCTTCGCGTATGAGCTCCAGCAGCTCGCCCTGGCCGGCGCGCTCCTCATCGGATTCCTCCTCCTGGTCAGACTCCGTGCCACGGGCTCCCTCCGGGAGCGCCCCTTCACCCTGGCCCTGCTCCTCCTCACGCTCATGGACCTCCTGCTCTTCGCGCGCGGCATCATGTCCATGGTGGATCTGCGCTGGCACCCGACCTCCCCTCCTCTGCCGGCGATCGCGCACATCAAGGCCGATACGGATCTCTTCCGGGTGATGCCGTTCGACCGCTACGGCCCGATCCATGCGGATATCCCGTTTCCCGGCAATACGCTGATCCCTTACGGCGTGCAGGCATTGAACGGGATCCACGCCTTCCTGCCACGCCGGACGCTGGAGCTGATGGGCGTGGCCGGATTCTGGGGCGTGCAATCGCCGGACCCGACGAGATTCCTGGGCCGATCATGGGTCTCCTTGATGGGTCTGGGCGACCCGCGGGGGAGGGCCCTCTTTCAGGTCCGGTACCTGATCACCAGCCCCCGAGATGACCATCCCCTTCCCGCGGATGCCCAGCTGATCTACCGGGGTGAGGTCAACCTCTACCGGCTCCCCACCCCGCTCCCACGGGCCTTCGTGGCGCGGCAGGCACGCACCTTCTCCGATGACACGCTGCTGCTCCGGGCGGTGATGGACCCCGGCATCGACCTCCGCACCACGGTGCTGCTGGAGGCCGGCCCCACGGCCGGTGAGTACCGGGATCCCCTGGCGGAACCTCCTCCCGGTCGGGCCGGCGCGGAGAAGGCGGGCATGGGGACGGCGGGCGGAGAGATCTCCGGGGCCGGGAGGGCCGGAGAGGCGGCCGAGGTCACGCGCTACGAGCCGGAGCGCGTCGAGGTCCGCGCGCGTTCCTCCACCGGCGGATGGCTGGTGCTGCTGGATGCCCACTACCCGGGCTGGCGGGCCCGCGTCGATGCTCTGGAGGTCCCGGTCCTCCGCGCCAACTACGCCTTCCGGGCCGTGCGCATCCCGCCGGGGGAGAGCACGGTGCTCTTCTTCTACGCCCCGGCCGGCGTCAGAGCGGGACTGCTCCTGTCCGGTCTGGGGGTCCTACTGCTCGCCGCCCTTCTTGTCGTGCATCTCCGCGGCCGCGAAGCCGGTCCCGCTCAGCGTGACGTCTCCCCTGCCAGATAGCGCTCCGCTACGCGCCTGAGCCCCTCCTTCAGCGGCACCTCTGCCCGCCACCCGAGGACCTCACGGGCTCTCCGGCAATCGGCTGTCACGCGAGCCGCCTCGCCCTGACGGGCGTCTCCATGCGCGTGCGTCGGGGGGGCCCCGCACAGCTCGACCAGGTCGGTCAGCACGTCGCGGACCCTCGTGGGCACCCCACTGCCGATGTTGAAGACCTCAAACGGGTCATCGCCCCGCCCGGGCCCCAGCAGCCGGCAGAAACTCGCCGCCCTGATGAACGCCTCGACCACGTCATCCACGTAGACGAAGTCACGAACCGCGTCGGGCATCCTGAGCCGGATCGGTTCCTGCCGCACCACGCACTCCAGGATGTACGGGACGAGGTAGGCCGGCTCCTGCCCGGGCCCGTAGACGTTGAACAGGCGCAGGACCACGGAGGGCACGCCCGAGCTGCGAGACGCCTGCCGGCACAGGTTCTCCCCCAGCCACTTGCTGATCCCGTAGGGTGAGGTCGGCCCGACCGGGGCATCCTCGGACAGCGCCCTGCCCTCGCCGCTTCCCGAGTACACGCCGCTCGTCGAGGCCATGATGCAGCACGCGTGCATCCTCCGGCAGTACTCCAGGACGGCGCAGGTCCCGGTCACGTTGATGTCATAGCTCTCGTGCGGCGCCTCTGCGAACCGCTCGTGCCGCGTCACAGCCGCCAGATGGAAGACCACCTCAGCCGGCGTCGCGCACTCCGCCACCCTCCGGATATCCGATCCCCACTCCAGCACATCGAGCCCCTCCCTCTTCAACCGGGCCACCAGGTGTCGCCCGATGAAGCCCCGGGGCCCCGTCACGAGCGGCCGCCGGAACGATGCGCCGGGCGCGTCGCGGGTCGGGGGGGCAGGTGTCGTCAAGGCCGTCACAGCCCGAGGCGACACAGCGCAGAGGCGGGATCCATGAACTCCTTGATGAACCGGCCGTACCAGTCGATCGTGATCTCGAGGCCCCTCTCGAAGCCCACGCGCGGCCGCCATCCGAGCAGGCGTTGGGCCTTCTCGTTCGCGGCGCACATCCGCCAGATCTCCGTCGGGCGGTACGGCAGCGCGCCGATCCGGACCCGGGACGACGACCTGGTCATCCCGTGGATCACCCCGATCAGGTCGCGGATCGCGATCTCCCTGCCGGACCCCACATTGACCACCTCGCCGACCGCCTCGTCGCGGCCCGCCGCGAGCACGAAGGCGTCCACCAGATCCTCCACGAAGCTGAAGTCGCGCGTCTGCTTCCCCTCCGTCGCCAGCACCTCCTGTCCCAGCAGGCAGTTGATGATGATCTCCGCGACGACCGCCCGCGGGCTCTGATAGGGCCCGAAGGCATTGAACGGCCGGAGGACGACGATCGGCTTCCCCTCGACCGCCCATTTCATCCGCGCGTAGAGCTCGCCGGCATACTTGCCCACCGCGTAGGGCGAGACCGGGAACGGGGTGGCGCCCTCGTGGAAAGGGCCGGCCTCCTGGCGCCCGTAGACCTCGGACGACGAGATGTAGATGAAGCGCTCGTAATCCCCGTACGCCTCCAGGACGTTCACCGACCCCTTCCCGTTCGAATCGATCGCCTCGGCCACGTGGAGAAAGCTGTCCCCGACGTGATTGTAGGCGGCGAAATGGTAGATGATCTCCGGCCTGATCGTCCGGAGCTGCGCCAGCGAATCCGGGTTCCGGATGTCGGCCTCCACCGGGATCAGCTGGCCCCACAGCCCCGCCAGGCGCACATTGTCGATGATGCTGTTGTACCGCGTGAGCACGTAGAGCGAGGCCCCCTCCCGCACCAGCCTCCGGCAGAGGTGCGAGGCGATGAACCCGGGGCCCCCGGTCACCAGCACCTTCTTGTTACGGAGGTCCATCACGCGTCCGTCTCCCGGTGCGTGAAGAAGGCGATGAGCTCGCGTTCGGCCTGCCGGTACTCCTGCTGGGTGTTGAACGTGATCTGCACCCCGCGATGCGGATGCACCCGCACGCGTCCCTCCTCGATCAGCCGCCCGAGCAGCCTGACGAGGCCTTCCCCGTCAGGCATCCGGAGCCACGCGGGCTCCACGTCGTCCAGCGCGGCGGCCTCGAGCAGCATCTGCCCGATGTAGTACGTCAGCACCGGCTTCTCCTCGAACGACCGGGCCCAGCCGGCCTCGTCCGCGGTCACCAGGCCGAACGGGCTCCGGATGTCGCCCGTGGTGATGGTCACCGCGGCCCCATGCCGTTCGTGCTCGGCCACCATCTGGTCCAGGTCCACCGACACAAGCGTATCGCCGTAGACGACGAAGGCGGTCTTCCCCATCATGGGCCGGGCATGACACAGGCGCTCCAGGATGCTCGCCTGCTCCCCGGCGTCGGCGAACTCGACTTCTGCATCGAACGAGCCGCGCGAGACGAAGTCCCTGATCAGGTCGCCCCGGTACCCGAGGCACAGGACGAAGCGGCGGTACCCTCTCGAGATGTAGTACTCGAGGTTGTGCTGGAGGATGGGCTTGCCGTTCAGGGGCACGAGCGGTTTGGGCACCGTGTCCGTCAGCGGCCTGAGCCGCGACCCCCGTCCGCCGCAGAGGATGATGGTCTTGATCATCCGGTGGAGGACTCCCCTGTCGTCCGCTCGGTGCCGGCCGCCTCCCTCACGATGAATACCGGCCTGCCCTTCGTCTGGTCGTACAGGCGCCCCAGGTACTCCCCCAGCAGGCCGATCCCGATCAACTGGATGCTGCCGAGGAACATCCCGGAGGCCACCAGGGTGACCCAGCCTGCCGGCAGGTCCACCTTCGAGCCGAACAGCCGCATCACCCCCAACGCCACCACGAAGGCCACATACGCGAGGGAGACCGAGGCGACGATCACCCCGGTGGCGAACAGGATGCGCAGCGGGACGATGGAGAACGCCAGGATGCCGTCCCACGCGAAAGACACGAGCTCCCTGTAGCCGAACTTCGACCGTCCCGCGCGGCGCGGCGCGACGTCATAGGCGAGGCCGACCTGGCGGAATCCCACCCAATCCACCAGCCCGCGGAGAAACTTCCGGTATTCCGGGATGGCCACGATGACGTCCGCCACCTTGCGGTCCAGGAGGCGGAAATCCGACTGCCCGAACGAGAGCTTCAGCCCCGAGAGCTTCGACATCAGCCAGTAGAAGAGCCTCATCTGTTGGAGCTTCAGGCCGCTCAGCTGCGCGCTCCGCTTGATCGTGTAGACCACCTCGTAGCCCTGGCGCCAGAGGGCGATCATCTCCGGAATCAGGGAGGGCGGATGCTGGAGGTCGGCGTCCATCGTGATCACGGCCTCCCCGCGGGTGTAGCTCAGGCCGGCCAGGATCCCGCCCTGATAGCCGAAATTGCGCGAGAGCGACACGAACTTGACACACGGGTCCGTGTCCCTCAGGCGCTTGATGATCTCGAGCGAGCGATCGTTGCTCCCGTTGTCCACGAACAGCATCTCGTACGAGGCCCCGGCCTTCTGACAGGCCTCCCGCACCTGCTCGTACAGCGTCTCCAGGTTCCCCTCCTCGTTCCAGACCGGAAACACGACGGAGACCTCCGGAACCCCTGCCGCAGCCATCGTCACTCCGTCCCCACCTGCGGGGCCACGGGCTTCCGGCGAGCACGGAGACAGGCCACGGCGACGCCCGCGACCAGCACGAGTCCGAGGCCGGACAGGACCAGTCCAACCCTGACGGCGGCCGGGGCGTAAAAGTAGACCACCGTGCTCTCCCCTTCGGGGATGCGGACAGCCCGGAAAGCGTAGTTGGCGCGAAGGACCGGGACCTCACGACCATTGACGCGGGCCCGCCAGCCCGGATAGTGGGCATCGAGCAGCACCAGCCATCCGCCGACCGGAGTCCGTGCCCGGATCTCGACGCGCTCCGGCTCGTACCGGATGATCTCGGCTGTGCCGCCCGTCCTGCCGTTCGCGGTCGCGCTTCCGCCAGCCGCGACCGCGTCGCCCCCCCTTGCGCCGGTCGGGCCGGGCGGGAGGGCCGCGGGTGAGCCACGCCGTCCACCCTCCGCTGAGGCGGCCTCGAGCAACACCGTTCGAGCAAGACCGTGGCGCGCAGGTCCACCTTGGGGTCCAGCACCGCCTCGAGCAACGCCGTGTCATCGGAGAAGACCTGCGCCCGCGGCACCACGAAGGCCCGGGGAAGCGGAGTGGGGACCTGGTAGAGGTTGACCTCACCCCGGTAGATCAGGCGGGCCTCGGGCAGGGGCGGCGGCTCATCCCCCGGCCGCGTGACGAGGTATCGAGCCTGAAAGAGCGCCGCTCCGCGGGGGGACCCTGGGCTCGTCACCGAGATCCACGGGATGCCCACATAACGCTGCAGCCCCGGTCGACCCCAGAAGCCGAGGACCCCCATCAGCTCGACCGTGCGGCGTGGCAGAAATGAATTGTACCCGTTCACCGATTGCAGGCCATACGGGAGGAGCGTGTTCGGCGGGAAGGGGAGGTCGGGGTAGATGTCCCCGTAACGATCTATCGGCATCACGCGGAAGAGGTCCGTGTCGGCCTTGAGCCGCTGGACCGCCGGCGGGGTGGGGAACGGGGGAAGCCGGCGCGGGTCGACCATGGGGTTCCAGTGCACGGCGAAGAGCATGAGGTCGCCGAGCGCCAGGAACAGGACCGCCGGGGCGAAGGCGCCTTCCCGCAGGGTGGATCCGGCTCGCAGCCGCAGCAGGAGCAGGCTCCCGAGGAGCAGCGCCGCGGCGAGGGCCAGTTGCTGGACCTCGTACCCGAAGAAGGCCCGGAACTTGCCGTGAATGTCGCCCGTGACGACCACGGGCCTCGTCCTCTCGACCAGCTTCAGGGCAAGTCCAAAGAAGAGGTCCTGGAGGAGGTAGCCTCCGCCCAATCCGATCGCGAGGATGGCCGCCAGTGCCCCGAGTCGGGCCCACGAGAGCCTGCGCGCCACCGCTTGCCGGAACTCCTCGCGCCGGAGCCGCGCCTCCAGCTCGGTCGCGCCGATCCCCGCCAGGATGCTCAAGGGGAGGGGGAACAGGTTGATCATGCGGGAGAGGAATCGGAGCTGCGCGAGAGGGGGGAAGACCTGATAGAAGAGCCAGATCAGCGGGGTCCTCAGCGCCAGCAGCGCGACGAGGAGGAGAAGGACCAACATCCCGCGGGTCGGCCAGACCTTCCGCCACCGGGCCGCCCCCACCGCGAGCAGCAGCGGCGCGATCCCGATATAGATCAGCAGGCCGAAGTGGGTGCCGGGCCCCACCCAATTGTGGTCGACGGGTGACCCGAAGATGCGGGGGGAGACGAGGGTGGCGACGGCGAGCGGCGACATGAACTGCAGGTCCTCGAAGGTGCGTGTCGCCCGGTGGCTCTCGGCCCGGACCTCCAGGAGGGGGACCCACTGGGCGGCGCTCAGCAGGAGGGCCAGCCCGGCCGCCAGCAGGAGGCCACCGGCGACCGACGCCGGGGTCGCTTCACCCCGCAGGCCGCGGAGCCACCAGAAGGCCCGCAGGACCACGTACAGGCTCGTCAGCAGCAAGTGGAACAGGATCGTCTCCGCGTACCCGACGAGGACCTGCAGCCCGAGCGCGCAGCCCAGGCCGATGACCGCCCCCGGCCGGGCCCTCTGGAAGATCTGCTCGATGAAGTACCACGCCAGGGGGGACCAGACCATCACGTGGAGGGTGGGCGTATAGTGCCACAGCACCGTCGTGGCCGACAGCCCGTAGACGATCCCCCCGAGCGTCGCGCCGAACCCCGAACAGCCGAGCCGTCGGAGCAGCAGGTGCATGAAGGCCATCGCCAGGAACAGGTGGAGCCCGAGGTCGAGGGTGCGGGCGAGGGACCAGTTGCCCAGCAGGTACAGGATGTTCAACGGGTAGAACGCGCCCGAGAGCCCCGCTCCGGCCTCCGGCGTGCCGGCCACGATCAGGGGATTCCACAGGGGAGGGGTCCCGTCCCGCCAGCGCTCGAAGGCATAGTTCGTCAGGGGGATGAATTGCCGGATCGGATCGCTCATCGCCGGGTGCTGGGCCCGGACGCCGGGCTTCAGTGCCTTCCACGGGAAGAACTGCTCGTAGAGGAGATCTGCCGGGGCCGGGATTCGGCCGAGGAAGGCCGGCGCGAGCAGGAGCAGCACGGCCAGCAGCAGGAAGCCCGGGCCCCTCAGGCAGCGCCGGCGCAGGAATGTGGAACCACCACGCATTCGATTAAAATCCCTGCCATCTCCGCCATTGTCAAGAACGAATCGGCTCTCTTCCGGACTCGGAGGCCGTTCCTGGTCCGGATCCCCACGGCACGATACGCGACCTTCCCGCCGGACTGTCATTCGTTCTCCCCGGTATGATAATCTCTTGATCCACCGTGGGGTCGACCCCCTGAGGGGCGCTGCCTTCCGGCTCGAGGAGACCCGTGGCGGCCCATGTGATCGAAGTCGACATCGGTCGAGGAGTTCATCCCGGCGCCTCCGCCATGGAACAGCCGTGACCGCGTTCTTATCCGTCGTGGTTCCAGCGTATAACGAGGCGTGCATCCTCGGAAGCACGATCCCGACGATCTCGAAGTACCTCAAGGCCGAGCAAATCGATTACGAATATGTCTTTGTCGACGACGGCAGCACGGATGGCACGGCAGACGTGCTCATGAAGCTGACCTCCGGACAGCCTTCCACCCTGCTCAGGAATGACCGGAACATGGGGAAGGGATTCTCGGTCCAGCGAGGGATGCTGCACGCGAGCGGGGAATACGTCCTGTTCACCGATGCCGACCTCTCCACCCCGATCGAGATGGCCTCCGAGCTGCTCCGCTGGGCCCAGCAAGGCTACGATGTGGTCATCGGGTCGAGGCGGCTGCCCACTTCGAAGACCGTCGTGCACCAGCCGCGGTACCGCGAGCTTCTCGGGGAGGTCTTCTACTGGCTGGTCAGGGTGTTCATCCTTCCCCAGATCAGGGATACCAACTGCGGGTTCAAGCTGTTCCGGAGGGACGTGGCCCGAGCGGTCTTCCGTCGGCAGACACTCAGGCGGTGGGGCTTCGATGTCGAGACATTATTCATCGCCACCAAGCTCGGGCTCTCGATCCGTGAGGTTCCGGTGAGCTGGTACAACGTGCGGGATACAAAAGTCCGACTCATCCAGGCGACGCTTGAGACCTTGGGCGAGCTCGCGCGGATCAAGCTCAACGACTGGAAGGGGCTGTATGAGTGACCTCCTCGATTTATCCGGGCCGACCCGTGGATTCATGACTCCCGGGGGAGATCAACGGGTTCAGCCGAGCAGAGCACTCGCAGGGCTGCAGGATCGGACGGCAGCCCCAGATCGGCGATGTGGTGACCGGTCACCAGAAACGGTTCCCCGCAGAGCACTGACCCCAGGTGGATGAACGCTCGGGCCACGGGCATCGCCACGTCGAGGAGCCCGCCCAGCTCGACGAGCGGCACCAGGCAGTCCCGGACGTTCTCCAGCAGGTAGCGGTGCCGCACCTCGGTAGGCCCCTTGAGCCGAGCGAAGCTCTCCAGGCCTGATCCCTGGAACTCCACCCCCTCCAGGCTGAGCGGCGGGCCGAACTCCGCCTCCGCGTACTGCGGGAGGGCAAAGCCCAGGGCGGCCGCCAGGCGTTCAAGCTCACCGTGCAGGGCCCGGATCACGCGGCTGACCGCAGGAGTGATCCCCTCGCGGAAGATGTAGAACTCCCCTCCGGTGAACTCGATCCGGCCGACGTTCAGCAGGGTCCCAGCCGCGTAGACCGTCACTGCGGGATTGCTGAGGGCCGCGGCCAGGGCATGCGGGACGGCCTGCATCCCAGGAAAGAGCGGCCGGAGACGGCCGAGGAGCAGCGCGGTGGCCTTGCCGGGCCATCCCCCGACGAACAGGCGCCGAGCGGTGAAGAAGATCTCCACGCGGGCCGGGCCGGTCAGCCGCGTGCCATAGGGCAGCGTGTTCGTCTCCCCGACGGTCATCTCGACCCCCGGCCTCGCCTGCCGCAGCCGGCTGGCCAGGCGGAGGGCACCGAGGCGGCCCGCCCAGACGACGACGGCCATCCCCTGGCGCAGCCGGGGCAGCAACGCGTCAAACAGGGCCTCATGCCCGGTGGTGGGGATGACGACGTGTATGAGCTCCACCCCTTCCAGCGCGGCCTCGAGGTCCGTGGTGGCCAGCTCCAGGGGCGCGGTGGCAGCCCGGCCGTCCCGGATGAACTCGATCGCGCCGCGCTCGAAGGTCGGCTGGAAGGCCCGGGCGAAGGCGGGGTGCTCGCACAGGCGCACGCGATGCCCGGCGAGGGCCAGCTCCGCGGCCATGGCATGGGCGCCGTTGCCGCCACCCAGGACGGCCAGGGGCGCCACGCTCATCGGGGCCCGCCTTGTCGCCAGGAGCACCGATCTGCTAGACGATCTGCTATGGGGGGCGACAGGGCCATCGGAAAGGGGGACGGCTATGCGCTACAAGTTCAAGATCGAGTTCATCTGTGACCGGGAGATCACCCCGATGCACCTCGAGGAGGCCTTGGCCGAGCGGTACGTCACGGAGTTCATCGAGTCGGCCGAGTCCACCGTGGGCCAGTATACGATGCTCCTGACGCTCAAGGACGAGGCGGAGCGCTGATCGACCCGTCCCGGCCAGCTGCTCAGCGACCCATCGAGAGCCAGCTCAGCAGCGCGAGGAGCAGGAGCAGGAGGACGAACCCGGCCAGCAGGTGGCCGCTCCCCCGCCGGCGGGCCTCGGGGGTAAGCCGCTCCTCGTCGGGCGGCCCACCCGCCTGCGCCGTGCCCGGATCCCTACCCTCGATCCCCATCCGGCCCTCACGTCTCGACCCATCAGGCCGGGCAGCGCTACTTGTCCCGGAGGACGTCGCGTCCTGTCCGGTCAAACACATGCACCCCGGCGAACCGGTCCCGGGTGCGAAACCGGGGGAGGGCGCGTTCCACCGGGCCGCCGCAGACCTGACAGCGCTCCACCGGCGCCTCTCCGGCCTTCTGGATCACTTCAAAGGTATGCCCCTGTTCCCTGCAGCGATACTCGTAGAGCGGCATCGCCCTCCCCCCGCGCTATCCCCGGCGCCAGCGCAGCCGCGGCTGCCGGGCGGCCCGTACCTCGTCCAAGCGCGAGAGCTTCGGGTGGTGGGGAGCCTCGAGCACCGTAGCCGGCTCGACCTCGGCCTCCCGGGCGATCCGGATGAACGCCTCGACGATCCGGTCCAGCTCCTCCCGGCTCTCGGTCTCCGTCGGCTCGATCATGAGGGCTGCCTGGACGACCAGGGGGAAGTAGATGGTCGGCGGGTGGATCCCGAAGTCCATCAGGCGCTTGGCGATGTCCAGGGTGTGCACCCCGTGCTGGCCCTGGCGGCGGTCGGTGAACACGCACTCGTGCATGCAGGGGCGGTCGTACGGCAGGTGATAGTAGGGCTTCAGGCGCTCCTTCAGGTAGTTGGCGTTGAGGACCGCGGTCTCCGCCACCTCCCGCAGCCCCGCGGGTCCATAGGCCAGGATGTAGCTGTAGGCCCGGACCAGCATCCCGAAGTTCCCGCAGAAGGCCCGGAGCCTTCCGATCGAGCGGGGCCGGTCGTAGTCCTGCCGGAAGCGCTCTCCCTCCTTCACGATCACCGGGACCGGCAGGAACGCCGCCAGCGCCCGCGTGACCCCTACCGGCCCGGCCCCGGGCCCGCCGCCGCCGTGGGGCGTGGAGAAGGTCTTGTGCAGGTTGAAATGGAGCACATCAATGCCCATGCTCCGCGGTCGGGCGATCCCCAGCAACGCGTTCAGGTTGGCCCCGTCACAGTAGACCAGCCCCCCCCGTGCGTGCACGACCTGGGCGATCTCCCCGATCTCCTCCTCGAACAGGCCGAGCGTGTTCGGGTTCGTGACCATGATGGCCGCCACCTCGTCGTCCACGAGGCTGGCCACCCGCTCCGCACGGAGGTACCCGCGCTCCCCGGTGGGGATCGGGACGACCTTGTAGCCGCAGAGCGCGGCGCTGGCAGGGTTGGTGCCGTGGGCCGTGTCCGGGACGAGGACCTTGGTCCGGACCGAGTCGCTCGCGATGTGGTACGCGCGGATCATGAGCATCCCGGCCAGCTCGCCGTGGGCCCCGGCCGCCGGCTGCAGGGTCACGGCGTCCATCCCGCTGATGTCGGCCAGGAACCGCTCCAGCTCGTGCATGAGCCGCAGCGCCCCCTGGCTCAGCGCGTCCGGCTGGCCGGGGTGGGCCAGGGCGAAGCCGGGAATCCGCGCGGCCTCCTCGTTCACTTTGGGGTTGTACTTCATCGTGCAGGAGCCCAGAGGATACGGCCCGACGTCGATGGCGAAGTTCCACTGAGACATCCGGGTGAAGTGGCGGACGACCTCCACCTCGCTCACCTCCGGGAAGTCCTCGATCTCCTTGCGCACGAGATGGGAGGGGAGGAGCTGGTCCAGCGGCGGGGCCTCCACGTCGCAGGCGGGGAGGGAATACCCGCGGCGTCCAGGGGCCCCCTGCTCGAAGAGGAGCGGCTCGTTGAAGATCAGCCCGGTCGTCCCCAGCGGTTCCGCCATCGCTCGCCTCCCGGTCACGCGCGCCCCAGGCGGCCCAAGGCTTCGGCGAGCCGGTCGATGTCCGCGCGGGCATGGGTCTCGGTCACGCAGACGAGGAGGGCCGGCCGGAGCTCCGGATACCACCGTCCGAGGTCCACGCCGCCCAGGATCCGCTCCGCCTCGAGGCGCTCCAGCAGCCGGGCAGGCGGGGCCGGGGGTTCCAGGACGAACTCGTTGAAGGTCGGGGCCCGGAACTTCAGGCGGAACCCCGGGAGGGCGCCCAGGCGATCCCGGGTGTAGGCGGCCTTGTTGAGGTTGAGGCGGGCCACCTCGCGGAGCCCCTCCTTCCCCATCGTCGCCAGGTAGATCGCGGCCATCAGCGCGCACAGTCCCTCGTTCGTGCAGATGTTCGAGGTGGCCTGCTCCCGCCGGATGTGCTGCTCCCGCGTCGCCATGGTCAGGACGTATCCGCGTCGGCCCTCGCGGTCCACGGTCTCGCCCACGAGCCGTCCGGGCATGGCGCGCACGTGCGCGTCGCGGGTCGCGAAGAACCCCAGGTACGGCCCGCCGAAGGAGAGCGGGATCCCGAACCCCTGCCCCTCCCCGGCCACGATGTCAGCCCCCTGTTCCCCGGGCGGGCGCAGCAGCCCCAGGGAGATCGGCTCAGCGACGATGGCCACGAGCAGCGCCCCCTGCCGGTGGGCCACGTCGGCGAGCGGGGCCAGGTCCTCCACCCCGCCGAAGACATTGGGGGACTGCACGATCACGCAGGCCGTCTCCCCGTCCACATGCCCCTCCAGCCAGTCCCCATCGGTCACGCCGTCGCGGAACGGCACCTCGACGAGATCGCCCGCCGCGCCGGCCAGGTAGGTGGCCACCACCTGGCGGTACTCGGGGTGAAGGCTCCGGGCCAGGAAGACCTTGCGGCGGCGGGTGACCCGGCGGGCCATCAGGGCCGCCTCCGCCGTGGCCGAGGCCCCATCGTAGAGGGAGGCGTTGGCCACATCCATCCCCGTGAGCTGGCAGATGAGGGTCTGGAACTCGAAGATCGCCTGCAGCGTGCCCTGGCTGATCTCCGGCTGATAGGGCGTGTACGCGGTGTAGAACTCCGCCCGTCCGGCGAGGTGGCGGACCAGGCTGGGGATGAAGTGATCGTAGGCGCCGGCGCCCAGGAAGGAGGTATGGCTCCGGACCTGGGCGTTCGCGGCGGCCAGGCCCTCCAGGTGTGCCAGCAGCTCGGCCTCGCTCAGGGGTCCGCCCACCTGCAGCGGCTCGCGCACCCGGAACGGGGCCGGGATCGTCGCGAACAGCTCCTCCACCGAGCTGCAGCCGATGGCCTCGAGGAGCGCCTGGCGGTCGCCCTCGCTGTGGGGGATGTAGCGGTGGGTCACCCCTGGAACTCCTGGACGTGACGTTCGTACTGCTGGGCCGTGAAGAGGTGGCCGAGCTGGCTGGGGTCCTCCATCTCCACCACGATCATCCACCCCTGGCCGTACGGCTCCCGGTTGATGAGATCAGGGTTGTTCGGCAGCGGGGTGTTCACCTCTGTCACCGTCCCGCTCACCGGGGCGAACAGGTCGGAGACCGACTTGACGGACTCGACCACGCCGAAGGGCTGCCCCTGGATCACCCGCGCGCCCGGCTGAGGCAGTTCGACGTAGACGACGTCGCCCAGGGCGTCCTGGGCGTAGTCCGTGATCCCCACGGTCACGCGGTTCCCCTGCACGCGCGCCCACTCGTGCTCCGTGGTGTACTTCAGCTCCGGAGGGTAGTGCATGGTCGCCTCACCCCGCGCGCTTGTAGAACGGCGTGGGCACGATCCGGGCCTTCGCCCTCCGTGCCCGGATCCCGATCTCGATCTCGACCCCGGGGGCGGTCGCCTCCACGGGGACGTAGGCCAGGCCGATGGCCTTCTTCAGCGTGGGGGAGAAGGTGCCGCTCGTCACCTGCCCCGCTTCCCGCCCGCCGGCCCACACCGGGTAGTGCGCGCGGGGGATCCCCGGCTCCAGCATCTCGAACCCGACGAGCTTGCGCTTGAGCCCGTCGGCCCGCTGCCGCTCCAGGGCCTCCTTGCCCAGGAAGACGGGCTTCTGGAACTTCACGATCCAGCCCAGGTTCGCCTCGAGCGGCGTGACCCCGTCGTTGAGCTCATGCCCGTACAGGGCGTAGCAGGCTTCCAGCCGCAGGGTGTCTCGCGCCCCGAGCCCCGTAGGGCGGATGCCGAAAGGCTTCCCCTCCTCGAGCAGCCGCTCCCAGAGCGCCGTCGCCGCCGCCGCAGGGAGGTAGGCCTCGAAGCCGTCCTCCCCGGTGTAGCCGGTCCGGGAGATGATCGCCTCGGCCCCATCGAAGGCCGTCGCGGTGAACCAGTAGCGGCGGATCGCCGTCAGGTCCACCGGCACGACCCGTCCCAGCACCGTCTCGGCCAGCGGCCCCTGGATGGCCAGGAGGCAGAAGTGGGCGCTCCGGTCCTCGATCTGGGCCCGCCCGTCGTTGTGCAGGCGGAGCCATTCCAGATCCTTCTGGGTATTGGCCGCATTCACGGTGAACATGTAGCGGTCCTTGCCCAGGCGATACAGGGTCGCGTCGTCCACCACGCCCCCGCTCGGGTTCATCAGGGCCGTGTATTGGACCTGGCCATCGGCCAGCCGGGAGGCATCGTTGCAGGTGACCTCCTGGATCACCTCGAGGGCGAGGTCTCCCGTGACCACGATCTCTCCCATGTGGCTGACGTCGAAGACCCCGACGGCCGTGCGGACCGCAAGATGCTCCTCGATGACCCCCGCATAGGAAATGGGGAGTTCCCAGCCGGCGAATTCCCCGAACCGGGCCCCCCAGGCCCGCTGGACCCCGTAGAGGGGAGTGCGCTTGAGTCCCTGCGTCGCGCCCATCAGCCGGCCTCAGCCGCCGCCAGAATCACCGGCACCCGCTCCTCGGCGCCGATGGTCATGATGTGCACGCCGTGCGCCAGGCCCCGGACTTCCCGGATCTGCCGCCCGGCGACCTCGATTCCGAAGCGTACCGGGTCGGGCGCGTGCTCGATCCCCCTGATGAGCGGCTCGGGCACCTTGATCCCGGGGACCTTGGCGTTCATGTACTGGGCCATCTTGGCCGACTTCAGCGGGATGATCCCGCAGAGGATCTTCACCGGGTAGCGGGCCGCGATCTTCATGAAGGCCTCGAACCGCTCGAGGTTGTAGACGGCCTGCGTCTGAAAGAAGCGCGCCCCGGCCTCCACCTTCCTCTCGAACTTCGCCAGCTCGGGCTCGAAGGGATCGGCCTCAGGCATGACCGCCGCGCCGGCGTACAGATCCGTGCCCCCCTTCAGGGGGTTATCGTGGAAGTCCCGGCCCTGGTTCAGCTTCGCGATGGCCTGGATGATCTGGACCGAGTCGAGATCGAAGACCGGCTTGGCGTCCGGGTGGTCCCCGATCTGGATCGGGTCGCCGGTCAGCGTGAGGATGTTGCGGATCCCGAGCACCGAGGCCGAGAGGAGCTCCGACTGGATGGCCAGCCGGTTCTTGTCCCGGCAGACGACCTGCATGACCGGGTCGAGCCCCTCCCGGAGCAAGATGAGCGAGCCGGCCAGCGGCCCGAGGCGCATGACCGAGGTCTGGTTGTCCGTCACGTTCGCCGCATGGACCTTCTCCCGGAGCAGCCGGACCTTTTCCACCAGCTTGGTGACGTCGGTCCCCTTGGGGGGCTCCAGCTCGGTGGTGACCACGAACTCCCCCGCCTCCAGCGCTTCCCGCAGCCCTCTCATGCGGCCTCCCCCGCCTGCAGGCGAGCGGCCCGCAGGGTGTTCGCCATGAGCATGGCCACAGTCATGGGCCCGACCCCGCCGGGGACCGGGGAGATGGCGGCGGCCCGGGGCTCCGCGGAGGCGAACTCCACATCGCCCACCAGCTTGCCGTCCACGCGGTTGACGCCGACATCGATGACCACCGCCCCCTCGCGTATCATCTCGCCCTTGACCAGCCCGGGGCGGCCTGCTGCGGCGACGAGGATGTCGCCGCGGCGGGTGACGTCGGGGAGGTCGCGGGTCCGGGTGTGACAGATGGTGACGGTGGCATGGCGGTGCAGGAGCATGAGGGCCACCGGCTTGCCGACGATGTTGCTCCGGCCGACCACCACCGCGTGGCTCCCCTGGATGGTGACCCCGTAGTGCTCCAGCATCCGGATGATCCCGAGGGGGGTACACGGCTCGAAGCGCGGTCGCCCCTCCACCAGGCGGCCGACGTTGGTCGGGTGGAAGCCGTCCACGTCCTTCTCGGGCGACACCGCTTCGAGGAGTTCGGTGGAGTTGAGCTGCGCGGGGAGCGGGAGCTGGATCAGCACCCCGTGCACGCGGGGGTCGCGGTTCAGACGGCCCACCAGCGCCGAGACCTCGGCCTGGGAGGTCTCGGCCGGGAGCAGGTATTGCTCCGAGCGGATCCCCACTTCGCCGCAGACCTTCTCTTTCGTGCGGACGTAGATGTGGGAGCTGGGATCATCGCCGACCAGGATGAAGGCAAGGCCCGGGGGAAAGCCATGACGGGAGACAAACTGAGCAACCCCGGCAGCGACCTCGGCCCTGACCTGCTTGGCCAGGGCCTGCCCCTCGAGAATCTTCGCCACGGCGCTCTGCGGGACCTCCGCACGGGGAATGCCCGGATGAAAAGCGGCGTCAGTATACTGAAGCGCTCTCGGGATTGGCAAGGACTTTCCCCCCTGCGCACGCGGTCTCCGTGCCCGTGCGACGCCCGTATCGTGCGACGCCCGTATGTGGGTCGGCGGCCCGATGCTGACAGAGGTCGAGCGTTGAACGGAGGTGGCTGGACAGGTCTGCGGCGCGCCACATACAATGCGGAGTCAACGGCGGAAACCGGGAGAGAGCCATGCTCGACGGACGGGTTGCGCTGGTCACAGGGGGTGGACGGGGGATGGGGACGGCCATCTGCCGGGCGCTGGCCCGGCAGGGATCCACGGTCGTGATCAACTACCGGGAGAGCCGGGACCGGGCCGAGGCCCTGGCCGCGGAGATCATCGGGGCCGGAGGCAAGGCCCTCGCGCTCCAGGCTGACGTGATGGACGGGGAGGCCGTGGCCCGCATGGTCGAGGAAGCGCGGCGGCAACTGGGCAAGCTCGACATCCTGGTGCACAACGCGGCCCTGCTCGGGTTCTCGAAGCCGTTCACCCAGATGACGTGGGCGGACTTCGAGCTGCAGGTCGGGATCAGCCTGAAGGCTGCCGTGCACTGCGCGCAGGCGGTGCTCCCGGACATGACCGCCCAGCGCTGGGGGCGGATCGTCACCATGGGGACCGTCATGGTCAACTTCCCCGGGGCCGCCGGGTACACGGCCTATCTCGCGGGAAAGGCCGCGCTGCTGGGGTTCACCCGCAGCCTGGCCTTCGAGGTCGGCCCCCTGGGGGTCACGGTCAACATGGTCGCCCCGACCCTGACGCTGACCGAGCGGATTGCCGCAGGGCCGCAGGATCGGATCGAGGCCTTCGCCCGGCAGATCCCGGTGGGGCGGATCCCCAGTCCGGAGGACGTGGCCCAGGCCGTGACCTTCCTCGCCTCGCCCGGAGCCGCGCTGATCACCGGGGTCTTCCTGCCGGTCTGCGGCGGGATGCTGATGCTGTAACGATGGTCCCCCCCCAAAAAGAACACGGCCGATACCGAACCGCCAGTATCGGCCGTGGGGACGTTCGCGCCGAGCCTCAGCCGGTCTCGCTGGAACCCTTGGACCCGTCGGACTTGGACTCCGCCTTTGCGCTCCCCTTCTTGGCCGCGTCACCGTCCTTGGAGTCCGCGGCTTTGTCCCCGTCGCCGGCCCTCTCCGGGTCCTTCATCCCTTTGCGCGCATAGTCGGTCAGGTACCACCCGGTCCCCTTCAAGATGAAGCCGGCGGGCGAGATGAGCCGGGTCACGGGTCGCTGGCACTGCGGGCAAGACTGGAGGGCCTCCTCGGAGACCTTGTGCATGACCTCGAACCGGCCACACTGCTCACAGTGGTACTCGTAGATAGGCATCCCTGCTCCACCTCCTGGCTATTAGGAAAACTAAATTATGTTAGCATCAAACGGCGCGTATCGCAAGGAACACACGCGGTTAGCCGGTAGTCCTGACAGTTGAGGAGAGCCGGCAGCGCAACTCGTCCGGGCTCAGCCCCGCGACCCGCACGAGCTTCCGTCGGACCCGGGCCCCCCTGACGATCGTGAGGCTGGAGCGCGCGACCCCCAGCAGCTCGGCCAGGAGGTCGAGACAGGCCTGGCTCGCCGCCCCCTCTACCGCGGGCGCCGTGACCCGGACCCTCAGCGCCGCCCCCTGCCACCCCACCACCTCGCTCCGGGAGGCACGGGGCTGGACCAGGAGTTCCAGGAGCGCAGCGGGGTCCGTGGCCCTCATCGCGCGCTGGCCTCGCCTGTCGCCGCCGCCCCCCCCTCAGCGCAGGAGGCCGGCGAACTGGTACAGGGAGCGCACGACGAACTGGCGGGCGAAGATCATGAGCACGAAGGCGATGATGGGCGAGATGTCGAGCCCGCTGTACCGCATGCCGGGGATCAGCCGGCGCAGCGGCGAGAGCACCGGCTCCGTGGTCTGATGGAGGAATCGCACAATCGGGTTGTACGGGTCGGGGTTCACCCAGGAGAGGATGGCCCGCGCGGCGATGATGAAGATGTAGATGGTCAGGAGCGTGTCGATCACGTAGGCGAACGCCTCGATCAGGTTGGACAGGATGAACATGAGCAGGCTCCTCCAGGAACGATTGCCGAAGCGAGCATAGCACAGGCCTTTCTCGGCCCACAATCGCAAACGCGCGCCAATCGCGGGCCCTGCGATGGCATCGATGTTGACACGCTCAGGGGTTTTCCCCTAAGCTCGGTCTCGCGCCGCACGGAATGCGGCCTCGCGGGGGGTTGGCCATGCTGAAAGGGAAGCGGATCGGCTTCGTGGGCGGCGGGAACATGGCCGAGGCGCTCGTGCGCGGGCTGCTCCAGTCCGGCCAGACCAATGCCTCGAACCTCATCGCCTCGGACGTGATCGACGAGCGCCTGACGCTCCTGCAGCGGACCTTCGGCATCCGCACGACGACGGACAACCGCGAGGTCGTCTCGACGTCGGACCTGTTCATCCTCGCCGTGAAGCCCCAGATCATCGGGGAGGTCCTGGACGGGATTGCCCCCAAGGTCGGCGCCGACAAGCTGGCCATCTCGATCGCGGCCGGCGTCCCCCTCGCCACCCTGGAGGCCCATCTGGGGGCCAAGGCCCGGGTGATCCGCGTCATGCCGAACAACTGCGCCCTCATCGGCGAGAGCGCCTCGGCCCTCGCGCCGAACCGGATCGCGACCGCCGACGACCTGGAGGTGGCCCGGGCCATCTTCGACGCCGTGGGGAAGACCGTGGTGGTGGAGGAGAAGCTGATGGACGCCGTGACCGGGCTCAGCGGGAGCGGCCCGGCCTACGTCTATGCGGTGATCGAGGCGCTGGCCGACGGCGGGGTGAACATGGGCCTCCCGCGGGACGTGGCCCTGACCCTCACGGCCCAGACGGTGCTCGGGGCGGCGAAGGCGGTGCTGGAGACCCGCGAGCACCCGGCGGTCCTGAGGGACCGGGTGACCTCACCCGGCGGCACCACCATCGCCGGGCTCTACGCGATGGAGCGGGCCGGGCTGCGGGGAGCGCTGATGGCGGGGGTGGAGGCGGGCACGCGGCGCTCGAAGGAGCTGGGGGCCGCCGCGGCTCCCAAGCCGTGATGGTCGCGGTGCCCCGGATCAGGTCACGCCACAGCTTCTTCAGCAGCCCTTGAAGGCCGGCGGGCGCTTCTCCAGGAAGGCGGCGACCCCCTCCTCCTTGTCCGCCGTGGAGAAGCAGACCCCCCAGGCCTTGGCCTCCAGGGCCAGGCCGCTCTCCAGGCCCGCCCGCGAGCCCTCCTCGACCGCCTCTTTGGCCAGGCGCAGGGCCACCGGGGCCTTTGTGGCGAGCTTCTCGGCCAACGCCCGGACTTCGCCCTGGAGATCCGCGAGCGGCACGACCCGGCCCACCAGCCCGAGGCGGTAGGCCTCCCGCGCATCGATCAGATCCCCGGTGAAGATCAGCTCCTTCGCCCGCTGCTTCCCGACGAGGCGGGGGAGGCGCTGGGTGCCGCCGGCGCCGGGGATGATCCCCAGGTTGATCTCCGGCTGGCCGAACCGCGCCGTCTCGGCGGCGTAGATGATGTCGCAGGCCATCGCCAGCTCACACCCACCCCCGAGGGCAAAGCCGTTCACCGCCGCGATCACCGGCCTGCCCAGACGCTCCAGCCGGGTCACGAGGCCCTGGATGCGCTGCGAGTAGCGCACGGCCTGGGGCCCGGTCATCCCGCGGAAGTCGCCGATGTCGGCCCCGGCCATGAAGGCCTTCTCTCCGGCCCCGGTCAGGATCACGACCCGGACCGCATCCTCCCGCTCCACCCGGTCCAGCACCGCTTCGAGCTCCCCCTGCATCTCCAGGCTCATGGCGTTCAGGGCCTGCGGCCGGTTCAGGGTGATGGTGGCGATCCCGCCCGTCATATCGAGCAGCAGCGTCTTCAGCTCCATCGTCCACCTCCTGCCCCCTGAACCGGGCCGTCGCCCGGCCTCGCTGACCGAGGGCCGCGGCCCCGGCGCCACTCCGGTCAGCCCCGATCGATCTGGGCCTTCTGGAGGCGGCCGCTGTAATCCACGTAGATGCTCTTCCACTCCGTGAAGACGTCCAGGACCTGCTCGCCCCCCTCGCGGTGCCCGTTGCCCGTGGCCCGCGTCCCCCCGAACGGCAGGTGGACCTCGGCCCTTCACGTACACGATCCCGGCATTGAACTCCCGCATCGCCTGGAAGGCCCGGTTCACGTCGCGCGTGTAGATGGAGGAGGAGAGCCCGTACTGGGTCCCGTTCACCACCTCCACCGCCTCGCGGAAGCTCGCCACCGGGATGATCGCCGTGACCGGTCCGAAGATCTCCTCCTGGGCGATGCGCATGGCCGGCTTGACGTTGGCGAAGACGGTGGGCTGGTAGAAGTACCCCCGCGCCAGCTCCCCCTCGGCGGCGACCTCGCCGCCGCAGAGCAGCTCGGCGCCCTCCTCCTGCCCGACCTTCACGTAGGAGTGGACGCGCTGGAGCTGGGCCTCGTTGATGAGCGGGCCCAGGTCGGTCTTCTCATCCAGGCCGTTGCCCAGGCGCAGCGTCCGGGCCCGGTCCACCAGACGGGCCGTGAACGCCTGGACGACATCGTGGTGGACGATGATCCGGCTCCCGGCCGTGCAGCGCTGCCCCGAGGTGCCGAAGGCGCTCCAGACCGCGCCGTCCACCGCCAGGTCCAGGTCCGCATCCTCCATGACCACGATGGGGTTCTTGCCGCCCATCTCCAGGGAGAGCCGCTTCAGGTCCCGCGCGCATTCCAGGGCGATGAGCCGGCCGGTCTCCGTCGAGCCGGTGAAGGAGATGAGGGCCACGTCCCGATGCCGGACGAGCGCGGCCCCGGCCTCCTCGCCGATGCCGAAGACCAGGTTGAGCACCCCGTCAGGGATCCCGGCCTCGAGCAGAATCTCGGCGAAGCGCAGCCCGCACAGCGGGGTGTCCTCGGCCGGCTTGAAGACCACCGTGTTCCCGCCCAGGAGCGCCGGGACGATCTTCCAGGAGGGGATGGCCATCGGGAAGTTCCAGGGGGTGATGATGCCGACGACCCCCACTGGCTCCCGGACCGTCATGGCGAACTTGTCGGGGAGCTCCGCCGGGGTGGTCTGACCGAGGAGCCGCCGCCCTTCCCCGGCGATGAAGTAGGTCATGTCGATGGCCTCCTGGACATCCCCCCGGGCCTCCTTCAGCACCTTCCCCATCTCCCGGACCATGAGCCGGGCCAGCTCCTCCTTCCGTCTCGTCAGGAGCTCGGCCGCGCGGAACAGGATCTCGGCCCGGCGCGGGGCCGGCACCCGGCGCCACGAGGGGAAGGCCGCCACGGCGGCCGCCACCGCCTCCTCCACGTCCTTCCGGTTCGAGCGCGGGAAGGTGCCGAGGACCTCGGCCCGGTTGGCCGGGTCGATGCTGTCGAAGGTGGCCCCCGTGCTCGCGTCGAGCCACTTCCCGCCGATGAGGTTCCTGAACTGCTCGCTCATGTTTCGCTCACCTCCCCTCCATCTCTCACAACTATTCTTACCGTCGCTCGCGTCGAAGTCAAAAGGCTTTTGTCCGCGGGATGTTGGCACATTCCTGTTGACGGTCTCGGCCGGCTCGTCTATCGTCAAAGAAGAACCTCGTTGAAACCGCGTCCATGTCCATCCCCCGAGAGGAGGTCCCATCGTGTTCCTGACACGTGTCGGCATGCGCTTGAAGCCGAGGGGGCATGCCTTCTCATTCCTCCAGCAGGGGGCGGAGTTCACCGGCAAGCTCAGCTTCGACGGGATGGTCCGTATCGACGGGTCCTTCGAGGGTGAGATCACGGGGAGCGGGACGCTCATCGTCGGCGTGGGCGCGCGGGTCAG